>JBGTSH010000151.1:0-23194 GCA_041940405.1 Polyangiaceae bacterium | reverse complement strand
TTCGCCAGATCGAGGTGGCCCGACATCGCGGCGGTGTGCAGCGGCGCCCAACCGTCGTCGTCGGCGACGTTCGGATCGGCGCCGGCGGCGAGGATGCGATCGACCGCGGCGAGCCGTGGGCTCACGGTCGTGTTCACGCCGAGCCGCTGCGCCATCGGCAGATAGTTCAGGCGGTTGATGAGGGCGACGACCTTGCCCACGCCGTCCGAGAGCGGCACGAGCGGCAGCGGCTGCTTCGGGTTGTACTCGCCCCGGACCATTCGAAGGTCGCGGTAGTTGAGGCTCGCGGCCCGCATCTCGATCATGATCTCGCCGCGGCCGGGCTCGACGTCCTCGCGCTCGCGCATCGCGAGCTTGTCGAGACCGAAGCCACCCTCCACCACCATCGCCCGGGTCGTCATGGGGCCGCACCTTAGCGAAGGCGTCCGCGAGCCCCAAGGTGGCGGGAACCGAAGAGAAAGTGGCCTACCTGGACGCTGGATCTGCCTACATGGAGAGAGCTGGATCCACAGCGCCACCCCAGCAATTTGCGTACATTGTCGCTGTGCGTTCGCAGGCCGATTTTTCGGCCCACGAAGGAAGATTTATCCTGGCATGACATGTGCTCAGTGGGCCGCTCGTGCGCAGCCAGGCGTCTTCCTTCGCGATCCTCCTGGCCGCCTTCCTCGCGGCCGGCGTCGCGGGGTCGGGCGGCTGCAACGACGCTCCCCCTCCGCTGTTGGCGGGCGGTGGCGATCAGGGCGGCGCCTCGAGCACCGGTGAAGGCGGCGCCTTCGTCGACAACGGCAAGGAGCTCTGGGCCGAGATCGAGGCCGAGATGGTCACCCAGTGCGGCGCTTGTCACGAGCCCGGCGGCATCGGCGACGCGCCGTTCCTCGCCGGACCGGATCGTTACAAGAGCGTCCTCGCCTGGCCCGGCGTCGTCACCGTCGATCCCGCAGAGAGCATCTTCGTCACCTACGCCGTCAGCGGCGCCGGTCACACCGGAACGAACCTCGACACCGTCTCGGGTGGTCTCTTCGATCGCGTGAAGGCCTGGCTCGCGGCCGAGGCCTCGGCAATCGAAGTCGTCCCCGACACCTCGCCGCACGTCGAGCCGTTCACGCCCATCCTCGGGTTCAACGCCGTCTACCTCACGCCGATCGATCCGGCGCTCACCGGCGTCGCGCTGACCTTCACCGCCGAGGAGCTGACGGCCACGAGCCTCAAGCTCTCGGACCTCACGATCCACACGACCTCGGTCACCGGCGTGCACATCGCTCACCCGATCTTCGCCGTGTACCCGAAGGGCGGAGCGGCAGAGGTCGATCCGGTCGACAGCTTCGCCGGGCTCGACACCTACTTCCCCGAGTCGGAGACCTCGTCGCTCGGCGTCGGCACGCTCATCCTCACCAACTGGGCTGCGGAGGCGAAGCTGGGCATCGGCTTCGAGACGTGCTCGGCCTGGACCGAGGGTGGCGGCGACGGCGGCGGCGGCGGCGGAACCGTCGGCGGCGGCTGCACCGCGGTCGAAGAGTTCACCGCGAACGCCGTGCCCCAGCTGCAGGCGCGATGCGAGAGCTGCCACGGCGGCGCCAACGGCCAAGCGACCGCGGCGGTGGACATGAGCGATCTCGGTACGAACGACGCCGCCGCGTGCGCGCAGGTGAAGAACCGCGTGAACACGACGACGCCGGCGCAGAGCCAGATCTTCATCACGACGGATCCCGGCGGCAACGCGGGACATCCCTTCAAGTTCGGTGGGAACGCAGCAACGTTTGCAGATTTTCGTGACGACCTGACAGTCTGGATCGAGGCGGAGTGACGGAGAAAGGCTGGACATCCATGCGCGTAACGACCATCACCCTCCTGTCTCTCGTGACGCTGCTCGCAGCGTGCGAGGAGGAGCCGGGGAAGCTCGGCATCGCCGGCCGCGACGACGGCGGCGGCGTCGAAGGTGACCTCGACGGCGACGGCGACGTCGATGCCGACGACGCCGACGGCGAAGCCGTCGACCCGGCGCTGGCGGCCCGTAAGGTCGACTACAACGAGGCCCTCCGCACCGCGTCGCTCAAGCTCGTGCGCCGCCTGCCGACCCTCGACCAGATCCGCAAGGTCGAACGAGCCTCGGACCAGAAGAAGGCGTACGTCGAGGAGCTCGACGCGATGCTCGCGAGCCCGGCCTTCTCCTCGCGCATGGTGAAGTTCTGGCGTGACACGATGCGTATGGGCGGCGACGGCCTCGACACCGCGCCGGTCCTCGCTGCCCAGCTGATGGTCGAGGGCCGCGAGTTCACCGATCTGTTCACGCTGACGAGCGGCAACTGCCCGACCTTCGACGGCGAGACCGGGACCTTCACCCCCGGCGACTGCCAGAGCGGCGCCCCGGCAGAGGCCGGCGTCCTGACCGACCCCGCGGTCATGCGCCAGTTCTACGGCAACATGGCGTTCCGCCGGGTGCGCTGGGTGCAAGAGGTCTTCTTCTGCTCCAAGTTCCCGGCCGAGGTCGCCGAGACGCCGACGCAGATGAACGGCAAGGACTACACGTCGCCGTGGAATTTCGGCTCGATCGCTTCGGAGCCGATCAACTTCCAGGACACCCAGAGCGTCGTCTGCGCCAACTGCCACACGACGATGAACCACCTGAGCCCGCTCTTCGGGAACTTCGACGCCGACGGCATGTGGCAAAATGACATCGCCGTCATGACGCCGCTCGCTCCCGAGCCCGTCCCCACCGAGCTGTCGCACTGGCTGCAGCCGGGCGAGAAGACCGCCTGGCGCATGGGCCAAGAGGTCGCCGACCTCCCGGCGCTCGGGGCCGTCCTCGCCGAGGATCCGGCGCTCTCGGAGTGCATGGTGGCGCGCATGTGGAACTGGTCGCTGTCCAAAGAGGACATCATCACCGACCTCGCGACCGTGCCCTACGCGGTCATCGAGCCCTACGTGCTCGACTTCGACGTCGACCGTGATCTGAAGAAGACGCTGCGTTCGATCATGACCAGCGATGACTTCGTGAGCTTCTAGAGGACCAGGAGAAAGAGATGAACACTCGCATCCACATCCTGAGCCTGACGGTCCTCGGCGCGGCGCTCTTCGCGCTCCCTGGCTGCGCCGGCGACCCGCCCACCACGCTCCTCGAGAAGCCGCACCGCGAGCCCGGCGAGACCGTCGGCGACTCCCCGGACAAGCCGAGCAAGCCCGAAGACACGGTCGGCGGTGAGGAGAACACCTTCGATCACATGGACAGCCTCGGCGCCGAGGATTCGCGCGATCCGGTCGAGATCGCCAAGCAGCACGAGGAAGAGGGCAGCCCCGAAGTCCGGTCGCGCCTCCACTCGTGCCAGAAGATCCAGATCACCGCGCTCCGCAACATCCTCGAGGACTTCGGCGTCGACCTGACGGCGACCGGCGATCCGGACACCGCGGGCGAGCTCCTCGCCGGCGGCGGGACGGCGCTCGGCCAGGCCAACTACGCAGCCCGCATGGGCGAAGACCTCGTCTGGACCGCCGCGGGCGCAGCGAAGCAGTTCGACATCTTCGTCCAGGCGGCGCCCGAGATCATCGCGGCGATGCCGACCCTGGCGCAGTGCCAGAACGACGGCGTGGGCGTGAGGATGTTCGAAGAAGACGGAAGCTGCAACGCCGACGCCGTCAGCTGCCTCATCGGCCGTCCGGCGACGGCCGACCACCTCGCGATCTGCAAGAGCCTGATCGAGAGCGCTTCGAGCCTCGAGAACGGGCAAAACATCGCGGTGGCCACGCTGCTCAGTGCCGCCCATTCCTGCGAGTGAAGAGCTTTCACGAGAGATAGGGAGACGCACCATGTCGATCGATACCCTGAAGAACCTCCGCGGAAACTCTCGCAGGCGCTTCCTCCGCTGGGCCGGCGCAGCGGGCGCGCTCCTCGCGCTCGACCGCACCCGCATGCTCGACGCCCTCTCGGGGACGGCGGGCACCGCGATGGCCGACGAGGCCGCGTGCGCGCTCACGATGAAGTCGTTCCACCTGGTCGCCGGCGACGGCGGCTTCGCGTGGTTCCAGCTCCTCTGGCCGCACAACGAGATCGCGACGGCGGGTAACCCCAACTTCGCGTTCCACGCGCCCGGCGAGCAGATCAAGGCGACGGACACCGACAAGGACTTCCACTTCGGTCCCGAGGCGCCGTGGCAACAGCTCGACAGGTCGAAGCGCATCAGCGCGTTCATGGCGGGCAACAACCAGACGCACACGCCGACCCCGGGCTCGGCCGCGACCGTCGGCAACAACCAGAGCATGCTCGCCGTCTGCGCCTCGATTCAGCGCACGACGCCTTCGCTCCTCCCGGTCATCGGCATCCAGCCGCTCAACTTCGGCGCAGCGCCCGGCGCCCCGGCGGTCACGACCGTCGACAGCGCCGACGGCATGGTGCAGCTCTTCAACAGCGCCGCGTCGCGCGCCATCCTCGAGATCCCCGAGGACGCAGCGCTCTACGACGCCTACTACAAGGCCCTCCTCGGCCTGAACAAGGCCGCGGAGCGCCCGACCCAGCTGCGCGGCCTGCGCGTGGGCAAGCAAGCGGCCGGCTTCCTCGGTCAGAACCTCGCCTCGCAGCTCCAGCCGACCGACGCGGACCTCACCCGCTACGGCGTCGACGGCGGCACGCCCAACAAGCTCCGCGAGATCGCCAAGGCCTGCATCGTCGCGGTCAAGGCGTTCAAGCTCAACCTCACCCAGTCGGTCATCGCGCCGGCGATGCGCGACGACCCGCACGGCGCGTTCGGCGACATGGCGAACCTCAACATGACGGTCCAGAGCCTCGGCAAGATCCTCGACGAGTTCATGAACGACCTCATCGCGACGCCCGACCCGTCGTGCAGCGCGCGTACGCTGGCCGACAACGTGGTCTTCACCGTCCACGGCGACACGCCCAAGGATCCGCGCGACCGCAGCGGCTGGCCCGACGGCACGCCGAACGACTCGAACTGGCTCTACGCCATGGGCAACGGCTACCTCAAGACCGGCTGGCACGGCGGCGTTCGCGCCAACGGCAGCACGGACGGCTTCGATCCGACGACCGGTGCCACCGTCGCCAACCAGCAGTCCGGCGTCACCAGCGCGCCGGCGGGCGCCGCGGTCGCCTACGCCATCGCCAAGGGCGACATGCGCCGCGTCCAGGACTTCTATACGGGCCCGGCCATCGACGGCATCGTCAACATCGATCCTCTCCAGTAACCCTCTCTCACCGTCGACGGCGCCGAGGCTTCGAAGGTCGCAAGGTTGCGACCCGTCGGATCCGAAGGCGCCGTCACCTCTTTTGTCTCCCGCCATGTCCACCCATCCCCGCTCCGTCCCGCTCGCGCTCATTCTGATCGGATGCGTGACGAGCAACCCGATCGGGCCGGTGGGCATCGTCGAGGACGACGGCGAGGGCGGCGGCGACGACGACGCGGCGACGACGTCTGCGTCCGCCGGCCAGACGACCGGCGCGGTGACCACCGGCGGTGACGGCGGCGACGGCGGCGGCGCGATGTCGAGCTGCGGCGACGGCGTCATCGACGCCGGCGAGGAATGCGATGATGACAACACCGTCAGCAATGACGGCTGCTCGGCGTGCGAGATCGATTGCGCCGCCGGCGAGACCAAGGAGCCGACGACCGGTCACTGCTACCGCGTGTTTACCGGTGACACCATGCAGCCCGACGCCGAGGCCGACTGCCAGGCGTGGGGTGGCGCACCGGGGCTGGGCCACCTCGTCTCGATCGAGGACGCTGCCGAGAGCGCGTTCGTCGACACGTTGGTCGATGTAAACGCGTGGATCGGCGCCGACGACTTCGACGGCGTTTGGACTTGGGTCGACGACACGCCCTACACGTTCGAGAACTGGCAAACCGGTGAGCCCAACCACCCGGGCACCGAGCACTGCATGTTCATGGATGTCGAGGCGAAGTGGCATGATCACGACTGCGGGGACGTGCGGCCTGCGTATGTTTGTGAGCGGGGCGGCGCGGGAGCACCTTGAGCAGGCGCGTCAGCGACCGCGGCCGCGCGGCGACGAGCAGCAGCGAAAGCCGGTCGAGTAGTCGTGATAGGTCGGCTCGTGCGCGACGGTGGTGTATGCGCAGCCGGCTCCGTGCTCGTTGGTCGTGCTGTAGAAGCCGCCCATGAAGATGCCGTTCCCGCTCTGGACCGGTTGCCACTGCCGCGGCATCTCCTGCGCGAACTGCGCGATGAAGTCGCGCGTGACGGGATCGCTCACCCACTCGTGAAGGTTGCCGACCATGTCGTATGCACCTGCAGCGGACACGCAAGCTGGGTGCTCGGCGGTTCGGGCGAGGAACCCGGGGACCTCGTTCAGCGCGGGGCTGTTGAAGTGCCGTTCGTAGTCGAAGGACCAGCCTCGCTCGGGAAACATGATCCGCAAGAGATGTGACTTGCTCCGGTTGCAGCTCGCCGGCGGCGTGTCGCGGCAGGCCAGCATCCACTCCGCGCGCGAGCAGAGCCGCTTGCCGGCAGCGACGCAGGCGTCTTCGGCCTCGGGGCGGCTGATGTACGCTTGAGGGAACGACCCGGCCGTGCTCACGGCGACGGAGCGAAGGCCAGCTGGAGGACGCTGGTTGTGTGGATGCACGGCCGGCTCGCCCGCCTGGTCGACCGTGCGAAGGTGAGCCTCGTACCGATCGACGCACACACGGCCGCCGGCCAGCGCCATGCCGATCGGGCAAGGCGCGTCCGACGACTCGAGAATGGTCGTGGCGGCAGGACCGCCGCTCCGGACAGGCGCGCTGGTCGGGGCGGACGGGGCGACAGCGAGAGGGTCCGCGGTCGCCTGATGGCGCTCCGGCTCGCTGGAGCAGCCCGAGATGCAGAAAGCAACGACGAAGGGACGCATGTTCACGTCGGCCATCGGGTCGTCGCTCGGCCCCAGCCGAGTGTGACGTGCGGAGCCGCGCCGTCAGTACGCCGCTGCTTTGCCGCCGGCGCGTGTGGTGTCTGCCACCGCGCGGAAGCCCTTCGACTTGGGGTCGACCTCGATCGAGTTGGCGTGACCGATGCGGCCGCGCTTGGCGATCTTGTGGCCTCGCTTCTCGAGCTCGGCCTGCACGTCGGCAGGGATCGACTCCTCGGTCCAGATCTGATCGGGCAGCCACTGGTGGTGCGCGCGGAGCGCCGGGACCGCGACGTCGAGCGGCTTTTCGTAGTCGATGAGACCGCGGACGATCTGCGCGACCGTCGTGGTGATCGTGGGCCCGCCGGGCGATCCGACGATCGCGCGAAGCTCACCGTCCTTGACGACGATCGTCGGGGTCATGCTCGAAAGCATGCGCTTGCCCGGCTCGATCTTGTTCTGCTCGCCCTGGACGAGGCCGAACACGTTCGGCGAGCCCGGCTTGACGGCAAAGTCATCCATCTCGTTGTTCAAGAGGACGCCGACCCCCGGCACCATGAACTTGCAGCCGTAGCCTGTGTTGAGGGTCGTGGTGACCGCGACCGCGTTCCCCTCTTCGTCGACGACCGAGTAGTGCGTCGTCTGCGTCGACTCCTGCTTCGACGGCTCGATGCCGGCCTTGATCTGGCTCGACGGCGTCGCCTTGTTCGGATCGATGTCGCTGATCC
Source organism: Polyangiaceae bacterium (assembly GCA_041940405.1). Classification (GTDB taxonomy): domain Bacteria; phylum Myxococcota_A; class Polyangia; order Polyangiales; family Polyangiaceae; genus Xiheicaenibacterium. The sequence continues at coordinate 15,622 of JBGTSH010000151.1, read as the reverse complement.
GCTTCTTGACGTACGAGGTATCGAGCAGCTCGGCCATCGGCATCTTCACGAAGTCCGGATCGCCGAGGAGCGCATTGCGATCGGCGTAGGTGCGGCGCATCGCTTCGGCGAAGAGGTGGATCTCGTCGGCGCTGCGCCATGCCTTCTTCTTCAGATCCATCGCCTCGCTCGCCGCGAGGAGCTGCTTGAGCACCACGCCGCCGGCCGAAGGAGGCGGCATCGTGATGATCTGGTGGCCGCGGTACTCGAAGGCGATCGGCGTGCGCCACTTCGCCTCGTACTTCTTCAGGTCCTCTACCTTCCAGATGCCGCCCGCCTTGGTCACCTCTCTCGCCATCGTCTCGGCGATCGGGCCCTCGTAAAACGCGCGGTGGTCGGCCGCGATCGCCTCGAGCGTCTTGGCGAGATCGGGCTGCACCAGCCGGTCGCCGGGCGCGAGCGGGAGCCCGTCCGCTCGCGAGAAGGCCTTGGCGGTCGCCTCGAAGCCGAGGTCCTTCATCTTCTTCGTAACCTCGACGATGTCCTTCGACAGCGTCTGGTCGATCTTGAAGCCCTCTTTCGCCAGCTTGATCGCCGGGGCGACGACGTCCTTCCACGGGAGCTTGCCGAGCTTCTTGTGCGCCGCGAAGAGGCCCGCGACGCTGCCCGGGATGCCCGCGGCCTTGGGGCCGTTCAAGCTGTCCTTGGTCGCGTTGCCCTTCTTGTCCAGGTACATGTCGCGGCTTGCGCCGCTCGGTGCCGTCTCGCGGAAGTCGAGCGCCGACGTCTCGCCGCCTTTGGTCCGGATCACCATGAAGCCGCCGCCGCCGATGTTCCCCGCGGAGGGGTGCGTGACGGCGAGCGCGAAGCCGACAGCCACCGCAGCATCGACGGCGTTGCCACCCTGCTTCAGGATCTCGATGCCCACGTCGGAAGCGTTCGCCTCTTGGCTCGAGACCGCGCCCTTCGTTCCGAGGGCGACGCGCGGCGAGTCCGCTTTGCCTTCCGGGAGCGAGCGGCCCTTGTTCGCCGGCGGAGCGCTCGCCACCGGCGCCGGTGCAGTCGCGGTGGCCGTGTCTCCGCTGTGCGGCAATGACGGCTCTGTTGCGGCGGTGCACGCGACGACGCCGAGGAGAGCGATGCCCAAGAGGCGAGAAAACATGGGCGCAGCCTACACCGCCTTCGCGCGCTGCGCAGACCGAACCGCCTACGCCGCCGCGTCCTCGGCGACCATGTCTTCGCCGGTGATCTCGGGCGCCGCCTTGCCACCGAAGTACGCGGTCAGCCCGGCGCGCTCGTAGGCGGGATAGATCCGCGGCGTCATGAGGCCGATATCGCGGAGGTTCGGGACGAGGCGCTTGAACATCGTATGGCGGAACCTCTCCATGCCGGGCGAGCCCTGCACGACCTGGCGCCACGCTTCGCGCGAGAGCTTTCCGCCGGCGAACCACTCGTCGAAGACCTCGTACGCGGCGAAGCGGTTGCGCATGAGGAGCGCTACCTCGTAGGCCCAATCCTCGCGCTCGTGCCTCTCGCGCTCGCCGAGCTCCTTCGTGATGTGTTCGCGCAGGGCCACGACGCCGTAGTGGACGTGGCGCGCCTCATCGAGGATCACCCGCCGAAGCAGCTCGCGAAGGAGCGGCTCCTTCGTCACCTGGAAGAGCGTCGAGAAGGCGCCGAGGGCGAGCCCTTCGACCATGATCTGCATGCCGAGGAACTTCATGTCCCACCGGCTGTCGGTCATGAGCGCGTCGATGATGACAAACAAGTTATCGTTGATCTGGTAGAGGCGACCGAGCTTGTCGCTCAGATAGCGCGAGAAGACCTCGACGTGGCGGCCCTCGTCCATCACCTGCGTCGAGCCGTAGAGCTTGCCGTCGAAGAACTGCACCGCCTCCGTCACCTGCGCGGCCGCGAAGAGCGCGCCCTGCTCGCCGTGGAGGAACTGGCTGAGGAGCCAGGTGGCGATCGAGTAGTTGAGGCGAAGCTTCTCCTTCGCGTCGAGGCGGACGCCGTGCTTCTCGAGGAGGGCGTAGTCGACGAACTCTTCGGGCAGGAGCGGCACCTCGGGGTTCTCGGGATCGACCGAGATCGACCACGGCAGGTCGCGCTCGCCGTCCCACTGGCCCGCCTTGGCCCGCCGATAGAGATCCTTCATCGCGGGCTGGTCCGACGGGTACGTCCAGTCGAAGTGCGCCTGGTGCGTGGCCTGCATCTTGGTCGGCTCGCCCTGCTTGCCACGCTTGAGGATGAGGCCGCGAACGCTCGACGGGCCGAGCGATCGGAGGACGCGCGGGTCCTTCATCTCCGAGACGACGTCCGCCGCCTCGAGCCAAGCGTCGACTTGATCGCGCACGCGCGGCGGAAGGTTACCCATCACAGCTTCTTTGATCATGCCGCGCTCCTTTTGCTCGTGCCGCCGCTCGTCGCGGGGCGCTCGGTCTCTTCGGCCAATGCGAACGTGTCGCGCGCCTTCTGCGCGTGCATGCGGCTCACCAGCTCGCCCATGAGCGGGATGGCGCGCGAGAGCACGCTCGCGAGCTCGTCGGCGGAGAGATGCCCGAGCCGCTCGAGAAAGAGGTCGCGCTCCTTCTCGAAGAGCGACGTGACCGCCTCATCCACGAGGGCGAGATCGGCGGGCGAGAACCCGCGATCGCGCGTGAGGCCGGCGCGCACGAGCCCACCCCAGAGCTCCACCAGCCACGCGTCGTCCTGACGCACCTCACCCACGGGCGAGGCGGCGACGAGGCCGAGCTGCGAGAGCTCCTCGACATCGCGCTCTTCGACGCCTGCGGACGCGGCCAGATCGCGAGCGGCGATCGTGCCGCCGGGCCCGGTGACGAGATCGCGCGTCTTCGCCGCGCCGGCGAGGCGGCGCTTCACCTCCGACAAGAGGGCGCGTTGCTCCTTCGAGAAGCCGCCGCCGCTGCCGCCGAGCACCGCGCGGATCGCACGGAGCGGAAGAAACCGGTCGCGCTGCAGGCTCTTGATGAGGAGGAGCCGCTCGAGGTGTCCCTCGTCGTAAAAGGCCATGTTGCGGCCGGTCTTGCGACCTTCGGGCAAGAGGCCTTCTTGGATGTAGAAGTGGATCGTCTGGCGCTCGAGCCCGCTCTTCGCGCAGAGGTCGCGCATACGCAGCTCGGGAGCTCGCTTCGCCGCCTCTCGCGCCCGTGCCATCACTCGACCTCGACCACGCAGGACGAGAGCGGCTTCGAGCTGCAGGCGAGGATGTAGCCCTGCGCGCGCTCGTCGGAATCCAGGCAGTTGGGCTCGGCCATCGAGACCTGACCCGAAACGAGCTTCACGCGGCAGGTGCCGCAGCCGCCGACGGTGCACGAGTTGGGCATCTCGAGCCCTTCATCGAGACCCGCCTCGAGGATCGTCTGCCCCGGGCGGACGTAGATCGACTTCTTCTTGCCGAGGATGATGATGCCGACCTCTTGCGCCTCGGTCGATTCTTCGGCCCCGGTCTGGTTGTCGGCGAGGCTGACGAAGCGCTCTTCCTTCAGGCGCGAGCCGGAGATGCCGCGCGACGCGAGAGCTGCCTTCGCCTCATCCATCATGCCGAGCGGGCCGCAGACGAAGAAGTGCGCGTCGTCGCCCTCGAAGGCGCCGATCGCGTCGAGCTCGGCGAGCACCGTCGCTTGATCGAGCCTGCCGGTGCGCGACGCGACCTCGCTCGCCTCTTCCAGAACGTGGCGAACCTTGAAGAGATCGCCGTGCTCGGCCGAAAGCTTCTGGAGATCGGCGTGGAAGATGATGTCCTTCTCCGAGCGATTGCCGAAGATGAGATCGATGCGCTCTCCCTTCCCCCTGGCGAGGAGCGTCCGCGCGATGCTCATGAGCGGCGTGATGCCGCTGCCGCCGCCGAGAAGAACGATGCGCTTCGTTCCCTCAGCCACGGTGAAGTTGCCCGACGGCCCGAGCACCTCGAGCTCGTAGCCAGCGGCCAGATCGCGCACGACGAACGGCGACGCCTGACCGCCCGGCACCTCTTTGATCGTGAGCCGCACCTCGGCCGTTTCGTGCGACGGGCTCGACGCCGAGTAGGCGCGCTTGATCTCCTTTTTGCCGATGCGCAAGACGAGCGTGAAGAACTGTCCCGCCTGGAACGGCAGCGCGGCGCCGGACGGATCGTGGAGAACGACGCTCACTGCATCGTGCGTCTCCTTGATCACCTCTTTGACGGCGAGGATGCGACCGCCGTGCTTGACCGCGAGCCGCGCGCCCGAGCCGCGCGCCTTTTCCTTGTCGTCGTACGGAGCGCTCTTGTCGCCGAAGATGCCTTGCACGAGAGAGCGCATGTCGCGCTTGAGAGACGAGAACAGAGACATGGTGGCCGCTTCGTAGTGGGGGCCCCTCGCGCTGTCAAGTGTAGCTATACACTTTACACAAGGCGGGTTTACACAGCGCGGATCTCGGGAGAAGCTCGAACAGCCATGCACACCTTGGTGGTGGGCGCCGGATCGGCGGGGGCGGTCGTCGCCGCACGCTTGAGCGAGAGCACCGATCACGAGGTGACCTTGCTCGAAGCCGGACCGGACTATCCCGCGCTCCACTCGGTGCCGCAGGAGCTCCGCGACGGGAGGAAGAACGCGAAGAGCCACGACTGGGGCTTCCGGTTCAGGCCCTCGGCGTCGCAACGGCCGTGGAGCTTCCCGCGCGGGCGCGTGGTCGGCGGGTCGAGCGCGGTCAACACGTGCATCGCCCTCCGCGGCCATCCCTACGACTACGACGAGTGGGCTGCGCTCGGCCTCTCGGACTGGAGCTTCGAGAAGTGCCTGCCGGCGTTCAAGCGCCTGGAGCACGACGTCGACTTCGCGAACGAGTGGCACGGCCGAGGCGGGCCCATCCCCATCCGGCGCCACCCGCCGAGCGAGCTCGTGCCGTGGCAGGCGGCGTTCGTCGAGGCCGCGAAGCAGGCCGGCTTCTCGGAGACCGTCGACCACAACAACCCCGAGCTCCCCGGCGGCGTCGGGCCGCACGCCATGAACAAGGTGAGCGGCGAACGCGTCGGCGTCGCGCGCGCCTACCTCACGCCCGAGGTGCGCAAGCGCCCCAACCTGCGGATCCTCTCGGGGCGCCTCGCCCGGCGGCTCCTCTTCGACAATGGCCGCTTCGCCGGTCTCGAGGTCGAGCTCGAGGGCGCGGTCTCGATCCTCCACGCTGACCGTATCGTCATCTCCTGCGGAGCGATAGGCACCCCCGGTCTCCTCTTGCGATCCGGCGTGGGACCGGAGCGCGATCTTGCGCGGCTCGCCGTGACGCAGGTCGTCGGCTCACCCACCGTGGGCCGGCGCCTGCTCGACCATCCCGGCTCGGCGATCCTGATGCTGCCGAAGCGCGGGCTGGCTGCCACCCATCACCCCCTCATCCAGGTCATGGCGCGGACGACGTCGCCGGGGAGCGATCAGGACTTCGACGTGCAGCTCCAGCCGGGGTCGTTCCTCCCCCTCTTCGGGCTGGAGCTGCCCGCGGTGAGCTTGATGCTCTGCCTCGGCAAACCTCGCGGGCACGGGCGCATCGTGTTCCCTTCGGCCGACCCGCGCGCGAAGCCGCACATCGAATCCGATTTTCTCGCCGACGCCGAAGACCGTTCGCGCCTCGTCGTCGCGCTCGAGCGCCTCTGGGAGATCGCGCGCCAACCGGCGATGTCGCCGCTCGCCCAGCCGATGTTTCCCGGCCGCGCGGTGCTCGCGCGCCACGACCGGCTCGAAGCGTTCCTCCCGCAGATCACGGGCTCGGGATATCACCCGTGCGGGACCGTCCCGATGAGCGCAAGCTCGATCGAGGACGGCGCGCTCGACTCCGACGGCAGGCTGCGCGGCGTCTCGGGCGTCCTCGTCGCCGACGCGAGCATCATGCCCACGATCCCGAGCGCCAACACCAACCTGGCGACGATCATGATCGGCGAGCGCGCGGCCGAGCGGATCCTCGCCGGCCTCGTGTTTTGAATCGCGAAGCGCGATTCGGCTACAGGCTCCAGACTTCAGGTCTCAGGAAAGACCGGATTCTGGCCTGGAGCCTGAAGCCTGATCCCTGAAGCCTGGCGTTCAGCTCTTCGCCGCCGAGAGCACTGCGTCCGCGTGCTCGGCCGGGACGACCTTGGGCCAGACCGCCTTGATCTTGCCGTCCTTGCCGATGAGGAACGACATGCGTGACGCGAAGCCGCCCTTGAGCGGGACGCCGAACGCCTTGGCGACCGCGCCGTCCTCGTCGACCACGAGCGGGAACGGGAGCGTGTACTTGTCGATGAAGGCCTGGTGCGAAGCGGCGTCCTGCGTCGAGACGCCGTAGACGTCGATGCCCGCCTCTTGGAACTTCGCCCACGCGTCGCGGATGCCCTCGGCCTCGACGGTGCAACCGGGCGTGTCGTCCTTCGGGTAGAAGTAGACGAGGACGAGCTTGTCACGAAGCTCCGACAGCTTCTTCTCCTTGCCGTCATGGAGCTTGAGCGTGAGATCGGGCGCGGGGTCGCCGACCTCGAGGCCCTCGGCGACTTTGGCCGATGCGCCCGGCGCGGCCGAGCCGCTGCTCGCTGCCGACGGTCCCGAAGCCTTGTCGCTGCACGCGGCGAGCACCAGGGCGAGACAGAGGATCTTGGCTCTCATGGGCCCTAGAGGTCCCACGATCGCACTCTCGCCGCAACGTCATCCACGAGTGTGTCACACGGGCACGGGCCGGAGAACGACGACCGAGTAGCCGACGGCCGTGCCCGCGCCTGCGTTCGCGTAGCCGTGCCGCTGATCGCCTCGGAAGACGACGACGTCACCGGCGGCGAGGACGAACCGCTCGCCCGAGGCGGTAAGCTCGATCGATCCTTTCTCGCATGCGAGGTACTCGCGCGTGCCCGGCGTGTGCGGCGTCCCACTCATCCGCGCTCCGGGAGGCAGCTCGAGCCGCTCGATCACCATGTTGGGGACACGATGCGGGAGGAGCGAACGAACCAGCACGCCGCCTTTCTCGCGCACGGAGAGGCTGTCCTTCGGATACTGCCGAGCCGCCGGTGAAGGGCTCTGGAGGAGCTCTTCGAACGGCACGCTCATCGCCGCACTGACTTTGTGAAGCACGCCCAAGGTCGGGTTCGCCGCCCCGGACTCCAGGTTCGCCCATGTCGCACGCGGAAGCCCCGACGCCTTGGCCATTTGCTGCTGCGTGAGCCCCCTGGCCTCGCGCAACGTGCGGATGTTGTGTCCGAGGCGCGTGGCGAGCTCGGTCGTGCTGACGTCTTCCATGGTGGCATTCTGCCAATCCCTTGGCGCGTAGGACAGCAGATTATCCAGGCGAGCCTAAGGTGGAGGTCGGAGAGGTGAACAATGAGCGGAACGACCGACATCGAGGAGAAGGTCGCGGTGGTGACCGGAGCGAGCAAAGGGCTCGGCAAGGCGCTCTCCGGGGCGCTGGCGCGGCGCGGCGCGACGGTGGTGATGGTCGCGCGCGGAGGCGAAGAGCTCGAGCGCGCCGCGGAGGAGATCCGGCGAAGCGGAGGCAAGGCGATAGCGCTCGCCTTCGACGTCGCCGACAAGGAGGCGGTCCACCGGATCGCTCACCTTGCCGCCGAGCTCGGCGGCGAGGTCGATATCCTGGTCCACAACGCGAGCACGCTCGGCCCCCTACCGATGCCGCTGCTCTTCGACCTCGCCTGTGAGGATCTCCAGACGGTGATCGACGTGAACCTCGTCGGCCCGTTCCGCCTCACCAAGGCGATCGCCGGCCCGATGGCCCTGCGAGGCGCGGGCACCGTCGTCTTCGTCTCGTCGGATGCCGCCGTCTCCGCCTATCCCGGCTGGGGTGCATACGGGGTGACCAAGGCCGCCGCCGACCACCTCGCGCGATCGTTCGCCGCCGAGCTCGTCGAGCACGGCGTGCGGGTATTCGCCGTCGACCCCGGTGAGATGGACACCGAGATGCACCGCGCAGCGATCCCGGATGCGGATCCGGCAACGCTCGCGAGGCCGGAGCGCGTCGCCGAGATCGTGGCGCGCATGATCGAGAATCCAGCGGACGCACCGAGCGGGCGCCGGTTCGAAGCGGCGTCCTGGAGCGCGTCATGACCCCCGCTCGCTGGCCTCGGCCGATCGCCGAAGAAGAGCAGCTCATGGTCGTCGACGCATCGAGCGGCGACGTGCGCGTCACGACGCTGGCCGCGCTCGCCGACGTCCTCTCGCCGGGCGATCTGTTCGTCTTGAACGACGCGGCCACGCTGCCGGGCCTGCTCCACGCCAGCACCATCGATGGCAGGACGCTCGAGCTTCGCATCGCGCGCGCCGACTTTCCTCGCGTGCGCGCCATCGCCCTCGGCGACGGCCCCACGTTCGCTCCTACCGAGTCGCGGGGCGCGCCTCCCGAGGTGGGACGGGGTGACATCCTCGAGATTGCCGGCGGCATCACCGCCGAGGTGGTCGGCTCGGCGCACGGCGGAAGGCTCCTCGATCTCGACGCCCGCGGCGACGCCGCGACGTTCTGGCGTGCGGTGTACGAGCGCGGCCGGCCGATCCAGTACGCCTACGTCGATCGGCCGCTCTCGCTCTACCACGTACAGACGGCGTTCTCGTCTCGCCCATGGGCGGCCGAGATGCCGTCGGCCGGCCGCCCCGTCACCTGGCGCACGCTCGGTGCGCTTCGCAAGAAGGGCATCCGGATCGCCCGCGTGACCCACGGCGCGGGGCTCTCGTCGACCGGCTCCGCGGCGCTCGATGCCTGCCTTCCCTTCGTCGAGAAGTACGAGATCAGTGAGCAGACCGCCGCGGCGATCGCCGAGACGCAGCGGCGCGGCGGGCGCATCGTCGTCGCCGGGACGACCGTCGTGCGCGCCCTCGAGAGCGCCGCACGCGCGGGAGAGGGAGAGGTCCTCGCCGGCCGCGGCGAGGCAACGCTCGTCCTCGACGAGCGCACGCCTCGGCTCGTCGTGGACATCGTCCTCACCGGGATTCACGAGGCCGGCACGAGCCACCACCGCCTCCTCTCGGCCTTCGCGCCCCAAGCCGCGCTCGACGGCGCCCTCACGGCCGCCGAGGCGCACGGCTTTCTCCTCCACGAGTTCGGAGATTCGATGCTCGTCTTCGGGACGCCTCGCGCAGCCCTGCGCGACGTGACAGCTCGCGAGCGATCGGCGACCATCGCCGCGTGACGAAGGGCATCGACCCCGAGCGGACCATCCCCGACGGAGGGCCGCGCTTCGACAACGAGCCTGGGGCGCCTGACGAGCGAACGCGGGCACTCCCGCCGAAAGAGATCGAGGATCCGACGCTCGAGCCCGCGACGCGCGCGCGCCCGCAGCAGCCTTCGGGGGCCGGCTACCCTCCCTCGCCTTTTGGTCCGCCGCAGAGCCGCCTCGCCGAGCTTCGCGAGATCGGCAAGGACCTGCTCAAGAAGCACGAGAAGAAGATCTGGTGGCTCCACACCTTCTACGCCCTCGGCCTCGGGGCGTTCGTCGCGACGTTCGCCCAGAAGGGCTTCGAGCGGGCTCGACTCCTCACGCTGAGCCTCGCGGCGGCGTGGCTCCTCGTCGTCTTCTTCTTCCGGTTCTTCGGGACCGGCTCACGGCAGGACTTCATGACCGCGTGGCCGGGCGCGCGCCGGCGGTTCTTCATCATGAGCTACCTGATGAAGAACCTCTTCCAGGGGATGCTCTTCTACCTCCTGCCGTTCTATTGGAAGAGCACGAGCATCGACGCCAAGACCCACGTCCCCTTCGTCTGCCTCGCCGTCTGCGCGGTCCTCTCGACGCTCGACCTCGTTTTCGATCGCGTCCTTCTCCGCTTCAAGCTCATCGCGTCGATCTTCTTCGCGGTGACGCTCTTCGGCTGCGCGAACGTCGTCATTCCCGCGCTCATCACCCACGTCTCGGCGCTCACCACCCTGCTCGTCGCCGCCGCGCTCTCGGGCGCGACGTTCATGCTCTTTCACCTCTCGCTCGCGAGCCTCAGGCGCCCGCTGGCAGCAGGAGCGTTCGTCTCGCTCGTCGGCCTCTGCATGCTCGTCGCGTACCTGACGCGCGTGCACATGCCGCCCGTGCCCCTCTACGTGAAAGAAGGCGGCGTGGGCACGAGCATCCGCGCCGACGGGACCCTCGACATGGAGGTGCGCCTCGTTCGATCGGGCAACGTCAAGCACCTGTACTGCGTGAGCGACGTGCAGGTCTTCGGCACGGGCGACACGTTCCGCCACGTGTGGCGCAAAGAGAAGAAGGTGCTCGAGCACACCGGGACCGACGCGCCCGCGAGCAAGGAACGGAACGTCGTTCGCGTCGCGTCACAGCTGCCCGAGCTGCCGGAAGATGCGGAGGGGCACTACACCGTCGATGTGGAGACGTCGTCGGGGCAGATCGTGGGGAGGGTGACGTTCGAGGTGAAGGAGTAGGGAGCGAGAGGGATCGGGCACGGGCACGGGCACGGGCACGGGCACGATCCGGGGGACGGGGCGCGGGGGGACGGGGCGCGGGACGCGGGCTCAGCGTCGGTTGTAGGGGCCGGGGCCGAGGGGCGGCGGCGGCGGTGGGTAGCTGGCTCCGGGGAGCGGGCGCTCTGCGGCAGGCGGTCGCGGCGGCGATCCTTGACCGTACGGCGATGGGTACTGCGGCGGGTGTTGTGGCGGGTGCGGCGGCGGGCCGCCCTGCTGATACCAGCCGCCGGGCGGATGCGTGGGGGGCTTCTTGCGCGTGAGCCTGACGAGGAGCCAGATGCCGAGCGCGACGACGCCGAGGATCGCGATGATGCGGCCGACGATCTCGCCCTGCTCGAAAGGCGTCAGCTTGGATTTTCGTTTCGACGACCGTCTATCGTCCTCGTCGTCGTCGTCGTCGCGGTCGCGTTTCGAGCGCGACGACGGCTGGTCGGCGCTGATGGTGCGGACCACGCGCTCGGCGACGCGCTCGACCCATGCCCGCTCGGCACGGGAGCTCGTGAACGTCACGGTATAGCCGTGCTTGCGCGCGTCGAAGTGGTAGCCGCGCTGAAAGCCGAAGACCTTCTCTGCCGGCGCGCCGGGAGGGAACGAGAGAGTGAAGTCGTACTTCAGCGCTTCACGGCCGGCGATTCGTGTCGTGACGTGATCCCTCTTGTCGATCTTGCCACCCGACTGCCCGGTGATCCCCTTCTCGACGCCCTGCAAATACTCCTCCGGATCGTCGAGCGGGGCCGCGACCTCGCCCTCGATGACCATCGCGATGAGGATCGAGTCCGCGCGTCGAAGCGCGAAGACCGCGGTCGTCGAGAAGCCGGCCTTCTTCTGTGCAGCGGCTCCGGCGACGGCGTCGAGGTCGAGCCCCTCACAAGCCGTCGGATCCGCGTGCCCCTTCGGCCAGGCGACGCAGAGGCGCTCGCCGGCTTCCGGCTCGATGTGCAGCTTGAGGTCGTCCGCGTCGCCTTCGAAATCGAACGCGAGCGCCACGCGAGGCGCGAGCGCGACCGAGACCACCAGCGCGAGCCGGCAAAGGACCGACTCGATCCCGCGGCAAACGCTCAGAGCACGCACACGGGCGAGGGCTGAAGCGGCAGGCACACCGCGTCTTGGGGCTGACCGCCGCCTTCTCCGCTCGAGCACTGGAGCAAGCCCAAGCACTCGCCGTTGAGGCACGGTTGATCGGCGCTGGGCAGCCGCTGGCACGTCCCCATCACGCATTGTGCGTAGAGGGCGCAGGCGTCGGTGACGAACCCGTTCGTAACGCACGGCTGCCCGTCGCCGGGCAGCGGCACGCACGTGGAGGTTGCGGTGTCGCAGTACTCCGCTTGGGCGGCGCAGCCCGGTGCAGCCAGCATCGGATTGCAGGTCGCCTTGGAGTCCGCCTGCTTGAAGCACGTGTTCGTCGCAGGATCGCAACCGTACCCCTCGATGCATTCGAACGGGTCGTTGCACTGCGAGCCCGGGCCGACGCGCGGCTGGCACGAGCGGTTGCCTTCGGGGCCGCCGCCATCGCCGCTGCCACCGCCCTCGTTGGTGAGGCAGACGAGATCGGGCGAGCACGGGGTCTTGGCATCGCACGGTGCACCGACGCCGGCGGTGCCACCCGCGAGCTTGCAGACGCCCTGACAGCACGCGTCGAGGCAGTCGGCCTCTTTCTCGCAGTCGGCGTCGACGCCTTGGCACTCGGAGCCGGAGAAGCACGCCGCACCGTCACCCTTCCGGTTGCCGAAGACGGCGTCACAAGTCTCGCGCAACGTGCGCGGCAGGAAGTAGTCGCCCTCGCACTTGTGCTGACGGACCGCGTCCACGCAGGCGCGTCCCTTGATCGGATCGTAGGTCAGGTCGCCCGAGATCACCGATGCGACGGCCTGAACGACGCCGCGATCCGTCGGGATCGCCGCCTCACAAGATGCCTGGTCGGGCGCGTACGTGCAGCGAACGAGCCGTTCGCAGGTGGCGCCGCGCAGCTCGGCCACGAATTGCTCGACAGGGATCCCGGTCGCCTCTTCCTCGTCGTCGCACGCGAGGACCGTGGAGAGCGCGAGCGCGGCGATGGCGAAAGGACCCGTCGGACGAAGCCACTTCGAGCGAGAGGAAGCGTGGAAGAACATTGCGTTCAGCGTAGCGCAAGATCCCGAGACCGCGAAGTTTGGCCCCGATTCGAGCACGGCGTTCCACGCGACTCTCCTCTCGCGACCCTTCTCACGCGACCAGGGCTCTGGTAGGCCCGCGTCATGTCGACCGTCCGCGCTTCGCACATCCTCCTCATGTACAAGGGCTCCGATCGCTCCACGGCCTCCCGGTCGAAGGAAGAAGCGCAGCAGCAGATCCAAGGCCTTCTGACCCAGATCCAGGGCGGCGCCGACTTCGCCGCGCTCGCTCGCCAGCACTCCGACTGCCCGTCGAAGGCCAAGGGCGGTGACCTGGGCACGTTCGGCAAGGGCCAGATGGTCAAGGCGTTCGAGGACACCACGTTCGCACTCCCGGTGGGCGGGACGAGTGGGATCGTCGAGACGCAGTTTGGGTATCACATCATCCAGCGGACCGGCTGACGGCGCGGGACGTACCCCGCGCTACTCGGCGATCTGACCGAGCTCCGTCTCCACGGCCTCCCACTCGGCAAGCATGGTCTCGAGCTCCTTGCCGAGCACGAGCTCCTCTTCTTGGAGCTTCTTCACCTCGTCGGCGGGCGTCTTCTCGAAGAAGCCGTCCTCGTACCACTTGGCGGAGATGGCTTTCTGGCGCTCCTCTTTCTTGGCGATCGACGCCTGTAGCTTCTCGCTCTTGTCGCGCAGGGCCTTGGCGCGGTTTCGTCGCTTCTTCTGATCTTCCCAGTCGGGCGGAGCCGCGTCGACCGCGGCCGGTGCAGCCGCCTTCGCCTGACGGAGCGCCACGCCGGCGTCGAGATGATCGTCGCCGCACCGCGCGAGGTAGTCCTCGTAGCCGCCGGGAAAGTCGACGACGCCGTCAGGCTTGACCTCGAGGATCCGCGTCGCGAGCTCGGAGACGAACCAGCGGTTGTGGGACACGAAGATCGTCGTACCTTCGTATGTCTTGATCGCCGACGCGAGGGCTTGCACGGCCTCCATATCGAGGTGGTTGGTCGGCTCGTCGAGCAACAAGACGTTGGGCTTCTCGACCGCGAGCCTGGCGAAGAGGAGCCGCGCGGCCTCGCCGCCCGACAGGCTCTCGACCTTCTTCTCGACGTCGCCGCCCGAAAACAGGACGAGCCCGAGCTGGCCGCGCACCGCGGTGGTGGGCTCGAGCGGACAGAGGTCCCAGAGGTAGTCGAGGACCTTCTTCTTCGGATCGGGGAAGAGCTCTTTGTGGTCCTGAGGGAAGTAGCCGACCTTGACCTCGTGACCCCACGTCGACTCGCCGGCGTCGGCAGCCAAGCGCCCGGCGAGGATCCTGACGAGCGTCGACTTGCCGAGACCGTTGGCGCCGATGACGGCGAGCCGTTCGCCTCGACGCACCGAGAGGCCGACTTCGGAGAGGACCTTCTTCTCGCCGTACGCCTTGGCGATGCCCTCGGCCTTGAGGACGTCGCGGCCGCTCGGGCGCGTCTGGACGAGCTTGATGCGCGGCGCGCGGCGGCTCGTCGGCTTGACCTCTTCGATCTCGATCTTCTCGATCTGCTTCAGGCGACTCTGCGCCTGGCGCGCCTTGGTCGCCTTGGCGCGGAAGCGCTCGACGAAGGCCATCTTCTGCGCGACGGCCTCTTCCGCGCGCTCGATCTCGGCCTCTTTGCGCTCGAGCGAGGCGACCTTCTCGGCCTCGAAGGCGGTGTAACCACCGTGGTAGAGCGTGACGGTTTCGTAATCGACGTCGAGGACGTGCGTGACGACGTTGTCGAGGAATCGCTGATCGTGCGAAACGACGACCGCGCAGCCCGCGTACGCGACGAGGAACTTTTCGAGCCAACGTATCGAGACGATGTCGAGGTGGTTGGTCGGCTCGTCGAGGAGAAGGGCGTCCGGGGCGCTGGCCAGGACCTGGGCCAGGAGGACGCGGAGCTTGAAGCCGCCGGACAGCGTCGCGAGCGGGCGCTTGTGCACCTTCGTCGGAACGCCGAGGCCCTCGAGCACCTGCCCTGCCCTCGCCTCGAGCGCCCAGCCGTCATGCATGCGCAGGACGTCCTCGAGCGCGGCGGCGGCTTCGGCCTTGCCCTCGTTCGAGAAGCGCTCGTGATCGCGCAGGGCTCTGTAGACGACGTCGTCTCCTTGCATCGCGAGGTCGACGATCGTCGCCGCGTCGTCGAGGAACCGGTCCTGGCGCAGCACGCCGAGGCGCGCGCCCTTCTGCATGCCGACCGAGCCTTCGGTCGCGGGCTCGTCGCCGCTCAGGATCTTGAGGAGCGTCGTCTTTCCGGAGCCGTTCGCGCCGACGAGACCATAGCGGTTCCCTGCCGTGAGCTGCAGGTTCACGCCCTCGAAGAGCGTGCGCGCTCCGAACGACTTTCCGAGGTTCAGGAGGGTGACGGCGCTCACGCCTTCAAGCCTTCACGCGCTGGTGAGGAAGTGGACGACATCGCCGTCTTGCATGACGTACGTCTTGCCCTCGACCCGAAGCTTGCCGGCCGCTCGGATCGCGGCCTCGTTCTTGAGCTGCACGAGGTCCGGGACCGAGTAGACCTCGGCGCGAATGAACGCCTTCTCGAAGTCCGAGTGGATGACGCCGGCCGCCTTGGGCGCGGGGCATGCGGACGGGATCTGCCAGGCGCGGATCTCCTTCGGACCTGCCGTGTAAAACACCCCGAGGCCGAGGAGGCGGTACGCCTCGCGCGCGAGAGACGAGAGCGCGGGCTCCTTCATCCCGAGGCTGGAGAGCATCTCTTTCTGGTCCTCCTTCGGCAGCTCCGCGAGCTCCGCCTCGAGCTTCGAGCACACCGGGACGACGCCGCTCTGCTCCTTCTTCGCGTGCTCGCGCACCCGCGTCGGCAGCGGGCCCTCGCCGAGCGGATCCTTCTCGTCGACGTTGGCGACATAGAGGACCTTCTTCGCCGTGATGAGACCGAAGCCTTTGAGGATCTTTACCTGCTCGGGATCCGAGATGCCGAGCGCGCGCACCGGCTTGCCGGCGTTCAGCGCGCCCGCGCACTTCTCCAGCACCTCGACCGTCGGCGCGAGCTCCTTGTTGTGCGTCGCCTGCTTCTTGGTTCGATCGAGGCTGCCCTGCACCGTCTCGAGATCGGCGAGCATCAGCTCGGTGTCGATCGTCTCGATGTCGCGCACCGGAT
>JBGTSH010000150.1:0-23250 GCA_041940405.1 Polyangiaceae bacterium | reverse complement strand
TTCGTCGATGCCGGCGGCGTCGCGATACTCCTGCATGGTCTTGGCTTTCGGGTCCGTGTCTTTCAGCTTTTCGCCGTCATAGACCCGCAGCTTCGAGTAGAGGTTGGAGTTTTCGTGTTCTTTCAGGCGCGTCAGCACCGAGAAGCGCGAAAGAAGATCGAGGGTTTCTGGCGCGCATGGCGCTTCGCTCAATTCGGAGCTCGCGAGCAGTTTTTCATAGATCTGGCGTCAGGGCGGCGCTACTTCCTGTTCACAGCGGTCGCGTCGCGTTTGGCTGCGTAGCCCTTCTGAACCAAGAGCTCCGTGACGCTCTTGTCACCGAGCAGGTGGGCGGCGCCGACGGCGACGAACACGTCGCCCTTCTCGAGGAGCGGGACCAGCTTCGGGATCCAACGGCGGTTCCGCTCGAAGAGCAGCGTGTCGAACATCGCCGGGTGCTTCTTCATCTCGACCGGGTCGAAGGTCAGCGCGTTGAGCTTGTCGAGATCGCCTTTGCGGTACGCGTCGGCGAGGCCGAGGAGCATTCGCTCGGCCAGCGGGAGATCGGAGAGCGTGTCGTCGAGGAGCTTGATGTCCATCGACTTGTCGACGAGCGTCACCTGCTCCTCGACCGTCTCCAGGAAGACGAGCTCCTTCTGGGCGGACTTTGCGCGGTTGTAGAGGGTCGCATCCATAGGCTCCGTCTTCGGGAGCATGTCTTGGAGAACGAGCGTCACGAGGAACCACGGCTTGAAGCGCTCGAGCGTGCTCTCGGGCATCAAGATGGAGCCGACGCGGTCGACCAGCGCCTTCCAGCTCTCGGGCTTGATCTTGTTCTTCACCGACTCGCCCGGCGGGAGCATCGCGAGCTTTGCGGCGGCAAACGGGTCCATGTCGAACACGTTCGCCTCGAACACGACGATCCGAGCCGCCGAGAGCCGCTCGAAGACCACGGGGTGAAGCTCCTTCTCGGCGTCGGTGCCGAGGTGCATCGTGCCGAAGAGCCAGCTCTTCTTGCCACCCTTGGTGACCTCCCAGAGAAACGGCGGCGGTCGATCGGTCGGCTGCGTCTCGGCCGCGGAGGCGGAAGGCGCAGGGGTCGCGCTGGCCGTGGTGGCGACGCTCGCCGAGGGCGCGGATGCAGCCGGTGCAGCCGTCGATGGCGGGCTCGCGGTCGCCGAAGACGAGGACGGTCCGCCGCCCTCCGACGAGCACCCGACGAGAAAGAGCCAGAAGGTGAAGAGCGCGGCGAGAGCTCGAAGCGTCGGCACCCGGCGATGCTACACGCGTGTCAGCACCTCGCACCCATCGCGCGTGACCAGAATCGTGTGCTCGAACTGCGCCGAGAGCGATCCGTCCTTCGTGACCATGGTCCAGCCGTCGGCGAGGGTTCGAACCTCGGGGCCGCCGAGGTTGATCATCGGCTCGATGGTGAACGCCATCCCGGCGCGGAGGCGCATTCCCGCGCCGCGCGTGCCGACGTGCGAGACGTGCGGCGGCAGGTGCATCGCGCGCCCGATTCCGTGCCCGCCCACGTCGGTGACGACGCTGCAGCCTTCGCGGTGCGCGAGCTCTTGGATCGCGGCGCCGATGTCGCCGAGCCGAGCACCCTCGCGAACGACGGCGATCCCTGCTTCGAGACAACGGCGTGCGACGTCGACGACGTGACGCGCCTCGGGGGATGGCTCGCCGACGAAGACGGTGCGCGACGTGTCGCCGTGGAACCCGTCGAGCTCGGTCGTGACGTCGACGTTGACGATGTCGCCGTCGGCGAGGACCACCTTCTCCGACGGGATGCCGTGGCAGACGACGTCGTTCCTGCTCGTGCAGACGGCCGCGGGAAAACCCTTGTAGCCGAGCTGGCTCGGCTTTCCGCCGCGCCGTGCGGTGTCCTCGCGAACCCAGTTGTCGATCGTCTTGGTGGTGACGCCCGCGCCGACACGCCTCGTCACTTCGTTCAAGGTCGCTGCGGCCACGCGCGCCGCCGCGCGAAGACGCTCGATGTCCCGGCCACGCAAGAGCTCGATGCTCATGACCCGAGCATGCGAGCTCTTGCCGGACGGCGGCCAATACCTTCTCGATCTGGCCCATGCAGCCCGAGAGCTGAGCTACGCTGCTCGTGTCGTCATGAGCCTCTCGCAGCTCAAGTATTTCGTGGCAGTCGCCGAAGAGGGAAACGTCACCCGTGCCGCCAAGAGGCTGCACGTCTCGCAGCCTCCGCTCAGCCGGCAGATCCGCGCGCTCGAGGACGAGCTCGGGACGCCGCTCTTCGTGCGGACGGCGAGCGGGGTTCGCCTGCTTCCGGCCGGCGATACGCTGCTCGAGCACGCGCGAGCCATCCTCGGCGGCGTCGAGTCCGCCGCCGAAGCCGTGCGCCGCCGCGCGGGTGCGTCGAAGACGTAGCGCGCTATTTCTTCAGCAGCTTGAACGCGTGGCTCCATCCTCCGCCCGAGAGGCCGGGGATGCACCAGAGCATGCAGAGCGGCTCGATCGCGCGGGCCGACGTTGCCTTGCCCATGTCCTCGGTCTCCCAACCGAACTGGGTGAGGATCGCGCGCGTCTCTTCCTTGGCGCGGTCGTCGTTGCCGCAGATGAACATCGTCGGCTTCGGGCCGCCGAAGTCGGGATCGACCATGAAGGCGTTGCCCACGCACGAGAACGCCTTCACGAAGCGCGCGCCCTCGACCTTCTTCTGGAGGCGCTCGAGCAGCGAGTCGTTGGGTCCGGTGAAGAACTTGAGCACGCCGTTCTCGGGCGGAGCGTCGGCAATGGGGTTGGTGGCGTCGAGCACCGTCTTGCCGGCGAGGTTCTCTGCGCCCGCCTGCTCGACGCACGCCTCGGCCACGCCACCTTTGACCGCCAGCACGATGACATCACCGTACTTCGCGGTCTCGGCGAAGGTCCCGGTCGATGCGTTCGCGCCGGCGCCTGCCTTCCAGTCCGCGAGCTTCTGCGGGTCACGCGATCCGCGCATCACGGCGTAGCCATGCTTGAGGAAACCGTCGGCGAGGACCTGCCCCACCGTGCCCGATCCGAGGACGCCCACCTTCTTCATGGGCGGCAGGCTACCCCCGGTCGGCCGGATCGGGCAGCCCGAACGGGGAGGCTGGCCCGGAGAAAGTTCAACGCCGTGAGGCGTTGGACCAGAAACGAAAATTCTCCGGTGCCTCGAGGAAGGGAGCGCGAAGCTCGTCACCCGCGCAATCGCGCCGGAGAATTTCCCCCGCGACGGGAGATCGTGGTAGGAGCGCGCCATGCATCGTCCCGCGTCCGCCGTCACCGCTTCTCAGGGGCGCCTCACTGCTCACTCCGTAAACTGGGGTGGGGCTCGCCTTGCGGCGACGCGCATCGCAGCCTTTCTGCGAGGCCGCGAGGACAGCCGCCGGGACGATGACGACGACGACGATCTGCCTCGCCCGAACGCCACGATTTCCGGGCTGTTTCCCCAGCTTCGGTTCGCGCGTCCCGCGGTCGCCTGACGGTCGTCGGACCTCCGAGGGGGCCTCGTGACGACCGCGAAGAAGCGGTCAGCCGCGGCTGCCGGTAGCGATCTGAGCGCCGCCGTCTGCTCGATCACGACCACCCAGCGGCGGCGCTTCTTCTGGGCCGCATGGTGGACCGAGCCGCCTTGCGAGAGGCCGTTCCGCAAACCGGATGCGTCGAACGGCGGCGCCGCGACCTGGGAAGAGGCGAAAGCCGAGGCAGAGCGCGCCGCCGGCCGCGTCCTCGGCGTGATCGGACCCGAGTACGCGCGCGCGTGGATGAAGGTCCTTCGGGGAGCCGCGCCCGAGATGCCGCGGGCCAAGCCGGAGCCGCCGAAGCAGCGCCTGCAGGAAGTCGGCGAGTCGACGCGCCTCTCGAGCTGGGCGCTCCTCGGGCTGACGCCCGACGCCGACGTCGACGCCATCAAGCGGGCCTACAGGCGCCGCGCCCTCGAGACGCACCCCGATCGGGGCGGCGATCCGGAGGTCTTTCGCGCGATCCAGGCCGCCTATGAGCGCGCGCTCGCCAAACGCCAGAAGGCCGACAAGCGCCCCGTCAAGAAGACGAGGCGCGCCGCGCGCTGATTCGCGCCCGTCAGGGTGCGAATCAGGGACAAGTCACTCGCCGCAGCCGGGGGCGGGCGCAGCCGCGCCACCGTTCGAAGCAGCGGGCGCCTGGCCGGTGAGCTTGTTCTCGCAGCCCTTCACCTTGTTGTGGGCGCAGAAGTTGGTCTTCACCGTCTCGGCATCGATGCCCGAGAACTTGAACTTGCCGTTGACGATCCACGTCGGGCTGCCGCCGACGTCGAGCGAGTTGGAGAACGCGAAGGACTTTTCGAGGAGCTCCTTGCCCTCTTTGCCCTCGAAGCACTTCTTGATGACGGCGGTGTCGATGCCGTTCGAGCCGGTGCAGGACTCCCAGGCGTTGCTCTTGTAGTCCTTGTTACGGCACCAGATGTAATCCATGAACTTCCGGTCTTTGCCGTAGTGGTTGATCGCGCAGAGATGACGGATGTTCTCGTCGACCTCGGGCTGGCCGTGGAGCGCCTTGAACCCTTCGGCGGCGGTGCCGTTGCCGATGTAGTGCACCTGGAAGTCGAGCTTCGACCCTGCTTTGTCGAAGTTTTGGAGCACCTCTTTCATGGCGTCGAGCCCCTTCACGCCGAAGGGACACTGCGACATCACGAAGACCTCGAGCTTGTTCGGCTCCTCTTTTTTGCAGGCGAGCGTGCCCTTGCACTCGTCGAGCTCGCAGCCCTTGTCATCGGCGCAGCGCGGGTTCCACTTGCCGACGCTGGCGATCTTGTAGTCGCCGCGCGATTCGAGCGCGTTTGCGAGGTTCTGCGACGCCTCTTGATCGCCGTCGAGGCTCTTGTCGAAGATGACGGCGGGGAGCTTCGCCGGTTGGATCGCGTCGAAGAGCTTTTTGCCTTCGGGATCGGTGTAGTCGAGGTTCTTGATGACCGGCGCGCCGATCGTTCCGCTGATCTGGCGGGCGATGCCGTCGGTCTCGCACTCGTCGCACCGCTTGTCGCCGAGAAGCGTGACGTTGACCTTCACGAGCTCGGGAACGTCGTTGCAGGCCGCGGGGCGGTCGCCGGTGTACGCGCCGCAGATCGCGCGCATGAAGTCCATCGGCTTGCGGCCGCCTGCGTACTCTTTGCCGGCGATAAAGATCGTCGGGCTGCCGGTGGCGCCCTTCTCTTCGGCGCGCTTGAAAGACGCGGTGAGGAGCTCTTTGCCTTCGGGGCCCTTGGCGCACGCGCCGATCTTGTCGGCCGGCGCGCCGACCTTCTTCGCGCAAGCCTCCCAGCCCACGTCGATGTTCTTCCAGTCCTGGTTCTGGCACTTGATGAACTCGAACCACTTCGAGCTGTGCTTTTGCGCGCAGGCCTGGAGGAGGTCGCCGAAGACCTCTTTCGCGCCGTGCATGCTCTTCAGCTCGCCGCTCGGGTCGATGTCGCCGACGAACTCGACGCGAAGATCGAGGTCGGCGCCGAGCTTGGCCACCACTTCTTCGAAGCCCGCCTCGGCTTGAACGCCGTAAGGACACTGCGACATGACGAAGAGGTCGACCCGGACCGCGCCGGGGTTCGGCTTCGTCGGTCCTTCGTCGGTCACGAGAGCGCCCGCCGCCGGGTCCGGGCTCGCCGAAGCGGCAGGGCCGGCGCCTTTGTCGATCGCGTACATGGCACCCATGCCCGCGAGGAAGAAGAACGCGGCGCCTGCGACTTTGGTGGCGGAATTCACAATCGGACGGACTACCACCTCGAGAAGGCGCGCGCTACCGCAGCCCTCGGCCGAGTTTGTTCAGGAGCCGGCTCTCGATTTCGACGAACCAGGCCTCGGGGACCGTCTCGACCGCCCTGCGGACCCGGTCGGTGAGTGAGCCGACGACGCCTTTGTTCTCCGTATCCTCGACGGCCTCGGCGACCTCTTGTTCGGTGCGGACACCCCCGAACGCTTTGATCGCGCCGATCATCGCCCCGAGCGCCTGGCGAAGCAGCGACTTGGACCCGTCGAACGCGATCCCTATCGCGCCGCCGATCGGGGAATGCGGCGACTCTGCGAGCGTCGCGTCGATGGCCGCGCGAAGATGGCCGGGGTCGACCGATGGCGGCCGCGCGCCGGCGGCGAAGGCCGCGTCGATGAGGTAGCCGCGGTGGTAGGTTGCGCTGGCGGCGTCCGACGCTCGTTTGATCTCGAGGACGAAGAAGATTTTTCGGAAGAAGAGCCGAACCGGAAGGAGGAGAGCGCCTCTACCGAGCTGCGCGAAGACGCCCTCGCCCGGGCCTTCGGCGATGGCCTTCACGTCGCCCTCGGACAACGTGACGCCCGAAAGCGCAGCTATCTCGCGGGTGAGCCGCCTCTCGAGGTACGTCTTTAGGAGATCGTCGACGATCGGAACGGGGATGAGCGGGGTCAGTCCCACGAGCACTGCGTGACTGATCAGCAAGGTGGACGTCGCGATCGGTCGCCGCGGCATGTCTCCTGTCTATCAAATGCGGGTTGGGCCGACACCCCGCGTTCGGCTACATCCGTGGAGTCGAGATGAGCCTGGTGGCACCTCTCCTCGGACGGGAGAGCGATCTAGAGAAGCTCGGGGACGCGGCGCGTGGCTCGCGGCTCATCGCCGTGGTCGGCGCCCCCGGGGTAGGAAAGACCGCGCTCGTCGAGCGTTGGCTCGCGGGCGCGCACGCCTCGGGCTGCCACCAGTCCGTCGCGGCGGGCGCCGCCCGTACCACGGACGAGCTCGTCGCGAAGATCGCCGCTGCGCTCGGCGTCCCGGTACCGGCCGGCGCCGGAGATCCCCTCGCGCGCGTGCTCGCGGCGCGCCCGCTCATCCTTTTCCTCGACGGCGTCGACGGGGCAGCCGACGCGGTCGCAGCGTGCGCTCCGGCATGGCTCGCTGCCGCGCCCGATCTCTCGATCGTCGTCACCAGCGGCGTCCCCACCGGTGCGGCAGGCGAGGCGGTGGTTCGCATCTCGCCGCTCGCGCGCGAGGACGCGATCGTCCTCTTCGAAGCGCGCGCGACCAAGGTCGGGTGGCGACCGAAGCGAACGCCGGACGAGGCCCGCGCGGTGCAGACGCTGGTCGAGCGGCTCGACGGGTTGCCTCTGGCGCTGGAGCTCGCCGCCGCGCGGGCGCCGGTGCTCTCTCCCAAGCAGATGATCGAGCGGCTCGACCGAGGGCTCGGTCTGCTCGATGGGCGGGACGCGACCGGAGCGACGGTCTCGCTGCGCGCCGCGTTCGCGCTGTCGTGGTCGCTCCTCGAGCGGTCCTCACGCGACCTCCTGGCCGCGGCGAGCGTCCTCGCGGGCTCCTTCTCGATCGACACGATCGAAGCGCTGCTCCCGGATCTGTCCGCCGACGTGATCGCGACGGCGCTCGACGACGTGGTCCGCCGCTCGCTCGCCGAAGCGGTGTCCGGCCCCGACGACGAGATGCGCTTTCGGCTCCTCTCCACCGTCCGGGCCTTCGCGCGGTCCGAGCTCGACGCTTGCGAGCGCGCCGACGGCACCTTGCAGCGCGCCGACCGCTTCACGGTCGAGCTTGCCGAGAAGCTCGCCAAGGACCTCGAGAGCTCGCGCGAGTCCGTCTCCGCCGCGAGGCTCTTCGAGCTGAGCGACGACCTTTCCGCCGCCATCCAGCGCAGCCTCGCGCAGGATTCGGTGCTCGCCGCGCGCGGAGCGATCGCGTTCGCCGCGTTCGCAGCTCCGCGCGGGTGTGCGCCCATCGCGCTGCTCGGCAAGGCGCTCACCGCGGCGAAGCGCACGGCCGATCAAGGGCTCGTCGCTCGGCTCGAGTACGGCATCGCGCGCGCGGTAGCGCGTGTAGGTATGGTCGACGAAGCGCGCGCCTACCTCGACGACGCGATCGCTCGTTGCGAGACGTCCGGCGACGACTCGATGAGGGCCCGCGCGCTGATCGAGCGTGGAAAGCAGCGCCTCCAGCGCGGCGACTTCGCGGGCGCGCGCTCCGACCTCGATCTGGCCGACGCCATCTTGGCCGACGTCGACGATCCGTACGCCGCAGGATTGAGCTCGAACGAGCGCGGGCGCTTGGAAGAAGCCGTGGGCGCGCTCGACACCTCTGCCCGGTGCTTCATCGACGCACGATCACGGTTCCGTCATGCAGGCAGCGTCCGCATGCACGGCATCGCGCTGCAAAACCTGGGTGTCGTCCGCCTCGCGCAGGGCCGCCTGGAAGAGGCTCGATCGATCTTCGAAGAGGCGCTCGAGCTCCACCGAATGGCGCACGACCCGGCGTCGGCCGCGGACAACCTGCTCAACACGGCGAGCGTGCACATGGCGCTCGGACGCTTGGACCGCGCCGAAGACGTCACGATCCGCGCGCTCGAAGAGGAGCGGCGCCTCGGTAACCGGCGCTTCGAGGGGCTCGCCCTCGGCAACCTCGCGCTCATCGCGCACGAACGAGGGAGCTGGCAGGTTGCCTTCGACCGGTACCAGCGCACCCTCACGCTCTTTCGTGAGACCGGCGACACGCGCTTCGCGTCCGTGTTCATGCCGTTCGTCGCTGCGTGCGAAGCGACGCTCGGTCTCGATCGCGAGAGTCAGGAAGACTTCGCCGCCGCTCGCAAGGCCTACGAGAGCGTGGGCGATCCGGGAAACCTCGCGGTGCTCGACGCCCTCCTCGGCATCGCCGATCTCCATCCGGGGGCCGGCGCAGAGCCGCGAATCGACGCTGCCAGGGAGCGACTCGCGCGGGCCGAGGCCGAGCTGACGAGCGGGTCGGAGGCCGCGCGCACGCCCGAGCTCTCGATCGCGATGCGCCTCTTGCGAGCTGCTCTCTCGCACCGTTCGGGAACCGAGGTCTCCGCGCCGGCGGCGCCCGATGTAGCGTCGACGCCACGGTCCGTTCTGCTCCTGGGTCCGGACGTCCGCTGGTTTCAGCTCGACGGCCCGCGGACGAACCTCGCCGCGAGCGCGGCGCCGCGGCGGATCCTCGCCCTGCTCGTCGAGCATCGGCTTCGCGCGCCGGGAGTAGGGCTCTCGCAACAGGATCTCTTCGCCGCAGGCTGGCCCGGGCAAAAGGTCGCGGTCGAGGCGGCGCGCGGGCGCGTCTACACGGCCGTGCGAACGCTGCGCCGTCTCGGGCTCGAGCCGATCCTGCTTCGCCAGGACGACGGCTACCTCCTCGATCCCGGCGTCCGGCTGGAAACAGCGCCTTCCTGACGTCAGTTTTCTGCGTCCAAGTTTCAGATCCTTTCAGACGGGTCCCCGCCTGTGCTCGCCATTGAAGGGACGAGGAGCAGTACGAAATGCAGAAACATCTTCGCTCTTGGTTTTGGGGGGTAGTGACCGCAGGCCTCACGCTGGTTGCGTGTGGAGACGACGACCCCGAAAGCCCGGGCGGTGGTGGCCAGGGTGGCAGCGGCGCCGGCGACACGACGAGCGTCACCACGTCGAGCAGCACGACGGCGAGCGTGAGCAGCACCGGGCAAGGCGGTGACGATCAGGGCGTTGCTTCGATCGAGATCGAGGCGCGGGGCTTCTGCAACTTCAGCTGCTTCGAGCTCCAGGTCGGCGAGGAGCGCCAGCTGATCGCCAAAGTGCTCGACGATGACGGCAACGAGCTCGACCTGCCGGTCACTTGGGCCATCGAGGACGAAGCGATCGCGACGGTCGACGCTACGGGGCTTGCCGTCGGAGTCTCGACCGGTGAGGTGGACGTCACCGCGACTGCGGGCGGCGTCACCGGAACCGCGACGCTCATGATCGTCCCGAAGACGGTGGTCACGGTCGAGGTGACGCCGCAGTCTGCGTTGCTCGCGACCGCTGGCGACACGGAGCAGCTGACCGCCGTCGCGAAGGACATCGACGGTGAGGTGGTGCCCGACGCGCCGATCTCGTGGTCGGTAGCCAGCCCCGGCGCGGCCGACGTCGACAGCATCGGCCTCGTGACCGCGGTCGCTCAAGGCAACTCGATCATCCTCGCGACGAGCGGGTTCGCCTCCGGTTGGTCGTCGATCACCGTAGGCTCACCGATCTCGCCCGTCGCGCCCTGGACGCTCTCCGACATCACCGGCGGCGGCTACCATGCGTGCGGCCTCACGGACGGCGGCACAGGCTACTGCTGGGGCTGGAACTACTTCGGCCAGCTCGGCAACGGTGAGGTCGGCGATCAGTTCGGAAACGAGCCGCGGCCGGTGCCGATCACCGGTGGCTACACTTTCGCGAGCCTCACCACCGGCCTCTATCACACGTGCGGCATCACCACGGCGGGCGAGAGCTACTGCTGGGGCGCAGGTTCCTCGGGAGAGCTCGGCAATGGCGACGACACCGTCTTGGGATCGCCGACGCCGCTCCCGATCGTCGGCAGTCACACCTTCGCGAAGCTCGCGGCGGGCGGCTCGCATACGTGCGGCATCACCACGGACGGCGATCTCTACTGCTGGGGCGGCAACTTCGACGGTCAGCTCGGCGTCGGCAACACGACCAACTCGTGGGCCCCGCTCCAGGTCTCGCCGGGCACGACGTTCTCGCACGTCGTGACGGGTCTCTGGAACACCTGCGCTCTCACCACCGCGGGCGAGCCGTTCTGCTGGGGCTCGAACTCGAACGGCGTGCTCGGCAACGCTTCGCCGAACGGGTCGGAGGCCTCGCCGGTCGCCGTCTCGGGCGGGCACACCTTCACGTCGATCGACGAGTACGGCTCCTTCGTCTGCGCGATCGACGACGCCGGCGAGCTCTGGTGCTGGGGTCGCAACGACACCGGCCAGGTCGGCGACGGCACCTTCGTCGACGCGAACGTCCCGCTCGCCGTCGAAACGGCTGACACATTTGTCAGCGTTGCGACCGGCGCGCACCACACCTGCGCGATCACCACGTCCGGCGCGACGCGCTGCTGGGGCGACGGCTTCTACGGCCAGCACGGGAGTGGGCTCCTCGGGCAGTCCACCTCGCCGCTGGACGTCGCCGGCGGTCTCTCGTTCGCGCGCCTCGAGTCGGGCTCTCACTTCACCTGCGGCGAGATCACGAGCGGCGGGGTCTACTGCTGGGGCAGCTCGGACACCGGTCAGCTCGGCGGCGGCTATGGAGGCATGGGACTCTTCTCGGCGGTGCCTGTTCCGCTCTCGAGCCCGAATTGATTGAAGTTTTCCCTCCCCAAAGGTGACTGAACCGTCGGGGTTGTATCACGCTGTGATACAACCCCTCGACGCGTGATACAGAGAGGCTATGTATCACGACGTGTCACGCGACGAAGACCTGCCTCCGGCATTGCCCCCGCCCGACCAGGGTGAAGGCGATGCCGATGGTCGCGCCGAGAAGAAGGAGCGCGTGCTCCACACGCGGGTCCCTGCCGTGCTCGAGGCCGAGCTCAAGCGCTTCGCGCAGAACCTGAGGATCCCCGTGTCGAACCTCGTACGAACCATCCTCGAGGACGCGCTCCAGATGGCCGACGCCGCCGGAGAGAACGTAGAGGCGCGGCTCAAGAAGGCGGCGCGCCAGATCGAAGAAGAGCGCGAGCGCCTCAAGCGCCGCGTCATGCCCGACAAGCTGCGCGACGTCTTGGCGTTCCAGTCGGTGACGCTCGCGCAGCCCGCCTCGTGCGCCAAGTGCGGCACAGGCATCAAGCCCGGCGAGCGGGCGCACCTCGGGATCTCCGACAGCATGGCGCCCGGCGCGCCGCGCGTCTTCGTGTGCGATCCCTGCCTGCCGACGATCCAGACGTAGCGAACGCAATCGACCGAACATCATGACGGTTCTGTCCGCCAAACGGGGTGGGGGAGCCGTGCTTTGTCCTGAGAACGAATGGAGGAGACCATGAACCAAGAGCCGACCACCGAGACCCCGAACCCGAAGAACGATCCGAAGGTGGGCGTCGATCTGTTCGTCGAACAGCTCGTCGGCATCGGAAGCGAGTGGGCCGTCTTCGGCCTCCACTGCGGGACGACCGCGCTCGAGAAGAGCGCACGAACGCTCCGCCTCGCGGCGCGGACGCTGTCGACGCTGTCGCGCAGCATCGAAGAGAAGGGCGGCATCAAGCCGTCCGAAGAAGAAGCCGCGCCGCCAGACGAGGGCGCGCCTGCGCCGACCGTTACGGCCGATCCTTCACAGCTTTGACGCATCGCTCGGCGTCGCTGCACGCGATCACGTGACCTGAGGCGTCGCAGATCGCGCGCAGCGACTGGCCGAGATCGGCGATCTTCTTCTTGGCGATCGCCGACTTCGGTCCGGGCGGAACGCCGAGACAAGCGTCGAGATCGCCGAGCTCGCAGGCGCGCATCGCGTCGCCTGCGTAGCCGTGGCGTGGGACCGGACGACAGCCGGCAGGAAAGCCAGCCTTGCACGCCGCCGCTCGCAGCTCGATGTGGCGCTGCGTCTCGGCCGGATTCGAACCCGCGAACATGCGGTAGTCGGCCTCGCGGATGCATGACGGCTGGAACCCCAGCCGGCAGGCCTTCTCGTAGTCCGCTCTCGCGGCCTTCGGATCGACAGGGTTGCCGGAATCATCGTCGAGCACCAGCGCAGCCAAGTGGCAGCCTGCCGGGACGTCGCCATGGCACGCGGTGTCGAACGGCTCGAGCGCGGCCCGGCGCTTCTTGTCGTCCTTGACGAAGCGGGGCCGATCCAAGAGCTGTAGCATGTAGCAGCCGACCGCTTCGCCGGCCGCGCAGCTCTTCGCATAGCCGGTGAGCGCACCGACGATATCGGGCGGCGTCGACAGCTCGCGACCGATCGCGTTCTGTAGCCCCGGGCTCAAGCCTGGAACGACCACGTTCTTTCGGCGCGCGACATCGTCGAGCTTGATGCCGTACGAGTTGGGGTCGGGCTCGGTGAACGTGGGCTCCTCGTCGTCGGGATCGGGCTTGGCGCCCGCGCACGCGGCGACGACGGCGACGGACAGAAGCGCGGCGATCGCCCTCACGCCGGAAGGCCCTCGCACTCGACGACGACCGCGTCGCGCGGATCATCAGAGATGGGAATGACAATATCGTCACGATAGAGCGGCGTGACGATGCGCGAACATGGTGCAGCATCGCGCATGTCGCGAAAGAAGCCGTCGAGATCGATGCCGGGAAGGAGCCGCTCGCCCAGCTCGAGCGGTCCGAAGAACGCGTCGTGGTGCGTCGGCACGACGAGCTTGGGCGCGAGCGCGCCGCCGAGGCGCCCGAGGTAGTCGCGTGTCGCGCGGCGCCCGGCGAGACCGACGAGCAGGACGTCCGCGGTGCGATCGGCGAGCTCTGCGTCGACGAGGTCGGCGCTGCCGTTGTGGTAGATCGTTCGCCCGCCGGCCCTCAGCCAGATGCCGAACGCGCCGCCCATCCGGTAGTGCCAGGCGTAGCGCGGCGCTCTGCCCGTCTTCATTTCGCCCGGGAACGGGACCTTTCCGAAGAAGATGCGGCCGTGCAAGCTGGGGATGAAGGCGATCTCGATGTCGCCGATCTTCGCCGCGCGACCCTCTGGCGGAACGAGCTCGAGGCGATCGGCTTCGACACCGGCGGCCTTGGCCACGGCGATCGTCGACGCCGATCCGAAGACCTTGGCGCTGAATCGCTTCGCGATGACCGGCGTGTCGAGGAGGTGATCGTAGTGGCTGTGGCCGACCAAGATGGCGTCCACGCGATCGGGCATCCACCCGAAGATCGCGCCTTCGTCGCTCTCGAGCGGGCGCGCCAGCCCGCGCAGCGACGGGCGGCTCATGAACGGATCCAGGAGGACGGTGGTGCTCGCCGTCGAGATCACGTGCCCGGCGGTGCCGAGCCAGCGAATCGACACCGACGGCGACGACGGCGCCCGCGCTGCGACGGGGCGATGCTCGGCGCGAGCGCGGAATCGAGGAAAGAGGCGTTGCGTGAGCGCCACGGTCACCCGTGCACTTGGCGGCCGAAGTCGCGCATCCACTTCGCCTCGTCGGCGTCGAGCGGACCCTTCGCGAGCGCGTCGAGGTTGGCCTCGACCTCGGCGCGGGTCTTCGGGCCGGTGAGCGCGAGGTCGACGTGCGGTGAGGAGAGCTGAAAGCGATAGCAATCGCCCGCGGTCATCACCGGACCGTCCCAGCCCCTCGGTCGCTTCAAGAGCTTGCGCCACGCCGTCGCCGTGTACGCGAGGATGTTCGGCTTCTGATCCTTGAGGTGCGGGAAGATGTCCTTCTCCGCCCCGGGGTGCGCGGCGTTGTAGCGAATCATCAAGAGATCGAGCGGCGACTCTACCGCGAGCTTGCCGGCGCGCGGGCGGTCGTGGATCGAGATGCCGATCGAGCGGACCTTGCCCGATTCTCGCAGGGCGACGAGCTCCCGCTCGGTCGATTCGGTCCAGGCGGCCGCCACGCCCACCCAGCCCATCAAGAAGACGTCGAG
This sequence comes from Polyangiaceae bacterium, assembly GCA_041940405.1. Taxonomy (GTDB): domain Bacteria; phylum Myxococcota_A; class Polyangia; order Polyangiales; family Polyangiaceae; genus Xiheicaenibacterium. Next base: position 8,963 of record JBGTSH010000150.1, on the reverse strand, counting down.
GTAGTCGGTCTTGAGGTCCCGGAGCAGGCGCTCGGCGCCGCGGCGGACGTTCCCCGCGGTCCAGGCAACGGTGGTGATCCCGATCACGATCACGTCGTCGCGGCGGGATTGCACCGCCTCGCGCAGCGGATTTTTCAAACCCTTCCCGCGCCACGTCGAGAGAAACACGTTCACGCCGCGATCCATCGCTGCGGCGACGCCGGCCTCGTCGATGCCGTAGTTGGCCGCGAGCCCCAGGCGAAACGCGCGCTTTTCCCCGAGAGCCCGCACCTTGGAATACAGCCACTCGCTCACGCCCCGGATGCTACCAGTCGGCACGCACGGCAGTAGCCCCCCTCCACTTGTGGAGGGGGATGGGGGGAGGAATCCACGGGGACGAGGTTTCGATCAGCAAGTGCGGCACTAACGCTAAGCTCGGGTCGCAATGAAAGTCCTGGTCATCAACGCGGGCTCCTCGAGCGTGAAGTTCTCGGTCATCGATCCCGAAACGGGCGCTGCCGATCTCGAAGGCAAGATCGAGCGCATCGGACAGGGGGTGACCCACGATCAGGCGCTGGCTCAAGTCCTCGAGCGATGCAACGGCATCGCGGTCGAGGCGGTCGGTCATCGTGTCGTGCACGGCGGTGCTCGCTTTCACGAGGCGACGGTCATCAATGACGAGGTCGAGAGCGCGATCGCCTCGTGCGCCGATCTCGCGCCGCTCCACAATCCGCCGAACCTCGCGGGCATCCGAGCCGCACGAAAGGTGTTCGCCGACGTCCCGCACGTCGCCGTCTTCGACACCGCGTTTCACTCGCGCCTCCCTCGCCGGGCGCGCACCTACGCGATCGATCAATCGGTCGCCGAAGCGAACGGCGTCCAGCGCTATGGCTTTCACGGGACGTCGCACGAGTACGTCGCGAGCCTCGCCGCGAAGTCGCTGAACCGCCCGATCGGCGAGCTCAGGATGGTCACGCTGCATCTCGGCAACGGCGCCAGCGCGTGCGCGGTCGAGCTCGGCCACTCCACCGAGACGAGCATGGGCATGACCCCGCTCGAGGGGTTGGTCATGGGCACGCGCCCCGGCGACCTCGATGCGGGCGCCGTCCTCGCGCTCGCTCGAAAAGGGATGAGCGTGGATCAGATCGACACGCTGCTGAACAAGAACAGCGGCCTCAGCGGACTCTCGGGCGCCGGCAACGATCTGCGCGACATCGAGCGTCGCGCCGAAGAGGGCGACGAGCGCGCGCGCCTCGCGGTGCAGGTCTTCGCGCATCGCGTGCGCAAGTACATCGGCAGCTACTCGGCGGTCATGGGCGGACTCGACGCCGTCGTCCTCACCGGAGGCATCGGCGAGAACGCGGTCGCGATGCGCCGCCGGATCCTCCAGCGCTTCGACTACCTCGGCCTCGTCCTCGACGAGGATCGCAACGCCGACGCGCGGGTCGATCACAAGACCCCGGTCGCCCGCGTCTCCGCCGAGGTCAGCCGCGTCGCGGCGCTCGTGGTCAAGACCAACGAGGAGCTGGCCATCGCACGGCAGGCAGCGCACGTGGCGCGCGCGGCGAAGCAAAAGGCGCCCGAAGTGAGGATTCCGATCGCCGTGAGCGCGCGCCATCTGCACCTGACAGAAGCGTCATTCGCGGCGCTCTTCGGTGCAGGAAAGACGCCGACGAAGCTCAAGGACATCTCGCAGCCGGGACAGTATTCGTGCGAAGAGAAGGTGAACCTCATCGGCCCGCGGGGCCGCATCGACGGCGTGCGCCTCTTGGGACCGCTCCGGCCCAAGGATCAGGTCGAGATCTCGCGAACCGACGAGTTCAAGCTCGGCGTCGACGCGCCGATCCGTGACTCGGGCAAAGTCGCAGGCTCGGCGCCGATCACCGTCGAGGGGCCCGCGGGCACCTTGCAGCTCCACGAAGGTCTCATCTGCGCCAAGCGCCACATCCACATGGCACCCGGCGACGCCGAGCGCTTCGACGTGAAGGATGGCGACGAGGTGTCCGTTGCCATATCCGGAGGCGAGCGCGACCTCGTCTTCGGCGACGTCCTCATCCGCGTCAGCCCCAAGTTCGTCCTCGAGATGCACATCGACACCGACGAAGCGAACGCCGCCGAGCTCGATCAAGGTACCCAAGGCGATCTCGTGTACAGCGACGTCGCCGGCGTCACCGCGCTCGTCGTGAGCAAACGCGCCCCGGTGGCATAGCTCGGGTCGACAAAGCAGCGCACAAACTCGGGGCACGGCCGTTGCTTGGCATGCATCGATGCCCGGTATTGGCCAAACCCGAATGATCGCAGCGCTCGCGGCTGCCGTGACCGTGGCGTCTTGCGCCAGCGGCTGCGCCGCCGATGCAGGTGTGCGCGAAACCGTGGACGACACCGAGCAGGACACGTCCCTCACCGACTCCGAGATCGCCGCCATTCTCATGGGCGTGCACGAGCAGCGCGTGGCTCAGGCGAAGGCGGCCATTCCGAAGCTCACCGACCCCGCAGTCAAGGCCTTCGCGCAGCACATGGCCAGCGATCACGCGGCCACGCAAGAGGAGCTGAGCTTGCTCCTCGAAGCGATCGGGATCGTCCCCGAAGACTCGAACGCCGCGATGGAGCTTCGCCAAGCATCGAATGACGTCACCGAGCTCCTCGAGAGCTCACCCCAAGCGTCTGCAGACGCGGACTACATCGACGGCCAGATCGCGATGCACACGTTCGTCATCCACACGATCGACAAGCGTCTCACGCCCGTCGCGCGACACCCCGAGCTCGTCCGCGCGCTCACCAGCACGCGAGCGCAGTTCGCCGCGCACCTCGAAGAGGCGGAGAAGCTTCAGATGATGCTGACCGAGCGCAAGCGAAGCGCGCAGCGAGAGGAGGGGACGATGGAACGCTCGACGAAGTTGGCCAAGCCCCGTGCGGCATGCGAAGGACCTCTATGCTAGCTCCTGCGCTCGCGCTGGTAGCGGTGGTCGCTCTACCAGCATCGATCTCCGGCAAGGCAAAGCAAGCACGCCTCGCGTCGGTCGAGAGCCGCGTCGACGAGAAGAAGCTCACGATTCGCGATCCCAAGGAAACACTTCGAACCGAGCTCCAGGAAGCGCTCGACGGTGTCGACTGGAAGCGCGAAGGCGTCGACCGCCCCTTCGAAGTGCTCGCCGTCCTCGCGAATGGTGAATCGACCGCGAGCCGCGAAGGCGTCAGGGCGTCGTTCGCCGTGCAGGTCGTCGTGCGCGAGCCCTCCGGAGCGATCCTCGGATCGGTCACCGGAAGAGCGCACGGTGAAGACAAGAAGACCTCGCGCGGAGCGCTCGAGCGTGAGGTGCTCGAAGCTGCAGCCGAGTCGGCATCAGCGGCGATTCCCGAAGCGGTGAGGAAGTCGCGCAAGGCTCGTTGAGACCTGGCACTATTCGGTGCAGACGGCGTCCCACCGCCAGACCGTACCGGTACAGACCGCGGTCAGGCCCCAGCCGCAAAACCCGGTATCCCCGTACGGGCAGGTCGCGGGCTCGCTGCAGGGTGCTCCCGCGTTCGGCAGCAGCTGCGGACAGTTTGGCCCGGGCGGGGGTGCGTAGCAGGTCCAAACGCGCTCGCAGCCGCAATGGGTGCCATCTTCGTAGCCGCACACGAGGAACGTCGATTCACATGGCGACTCGTCCGCCGGCGGATCGATTGGGCACGCTTCGCCGTCGCAGAAGTGCGCCTTCTCGACCCTTATCCAGCCCGTACTCTCACAGAGGTACCGATCGCGGCACTGGGCTTCGAGCGCGGAGCCATAGGTGCAGAGTGCATGAAACGGAGCGCACGCCGCTCCCTCTACCGGGGGTGTTGGTGTGCAGGATTCAGGGATCGAGCTCCCTCCACCAGACCCGAGCCCGCCGCCTCCACCGTCACCAGGATCGCCGCCGGTGGACGAGGAATGGGTGCTCGACGTTGCTGCACCCGAGTCGCCGTCGACGATGTCGACCTCTGCGCAGGCAATGGCGAGGCTGATGAGGACCGCAAGGCTTCCTACTCGGCGCTGCATGCAACCTCACTCCACCGGGGGCGGCGCCCCCTCTCCGATCGGCTCCGCCCTCCGAAAATCGCGATCCATCCTGTGCATGAGCTCGCTCGCGAGCGCCATCACCTCGTACGCCTCGTCACCCTCGCTGGTGATCGATCGATTCCCCTCCGGGCTCATGTCCATGCCCTTCGCCTCGAGCGCGGCAATCAGGTGCTTGGCGCGCGCGACGTCCGCGATGGCCTCTTCGATGGTGGTCCCGCCCATGTGAAACCGCATCAGCAGCGAGCACTTGAAGTCCTGACATGCCTGCGGCCGCTCGGGATAGATGGTGCACGAGCCGTTGTCGAAGCGCGGGCACGGAAGATCGAAGGTCTCGCCGCTCTCGACCACCGGTAGCCTGTTCTTCCTCGCGCTCTCGACCTCTTCGGGCTTCAGACGCGCGCGGCGGAAGATCGTGCCGTTGCAGCAGAGTCCGCAGCTGTGACAAATCTTGCTGGCCGGGGGGAGCTCGGACTCGGACATGGTTGGAAAGCGTACCGACTTCCAAGGGGCTGGGAACGAGGAAACCCGCAGCGTCCGAGCGTCCGGTTACCATGTGGCGCCAATGACCACCTCCCTGCTGCGCCGCCGGTACCTCGTCGCTCTCGGCTTCTCGACGGGCGTGCTCGCGTCGTGCGGGAGCAGCGAGCCGACCGGCGGCACCGTGCCCACCGAAACCGCGCAGCCGACGGACACCGCTGGACCGGCCGCGACAGCGGAGCCGACGAGCACGGCGGTGGCGACGAGCACTGCGGAGCCGACGACGAGCGCCACCGCGGTCCCGGCAGCAACGCTCGCATCGTGGAAACCGAAGGTCCTCCCTCCCGCCCCGAAAGGCACGGGCGTCGGCCCCGGGCCCGGCCCCTTGGATCGGATGCCCAGCTGCCCCAACGGAGAATTCTGCGTAGCCGAGTCGAAGGGCAAAGAGCAGGCACCTGCTCCGCACGAGATGTGCGCCGCGGAGGTGCCGGCTCCGGACGAAGGGTCCACCAGGCACAAGTCGGTTCGCTTCGATGCCGAGCAGACGAAGCGCGAGCGCACGCAGACTGCGAACGCTTGCTGCTACACGTGGGTGATCCCGTGCCCGGGCGGCAGACCTCTCATGGTCGACGGAAGCGCGCGGACCGCGCCCGAAGCGGCGAACGCTGCATGGCTCGACGAGAGCCTTCGCGACGCCTTTGCGGGTCTCTCGGAGACCGAGCGCGCCGTGCTCGCCGAGCACTATGCGGTCGAAGCGAGCTACGAGCACGCGAGCATCGCGTCGTTCGCGCGCGTCTCGCTCTCGCTCCTGGCCGCCGGTGCGCCAGCCGAGCTCCTTCAGCGCGCGCATCGGGCCGCGCTCGATGAGGTCGAGCACGCGCGCGTGATGTACACGATGGCCAGCGCTTGCCGCGGCGCGACCATCGGACCCGGCCGGCTCGATCTCACCGGCGTGCCGGCGGCGGTGCGATCGATCGCCGACATCGCCGAAGAGGCGTTCATCGAAGGTTGTGTCGGTGAGGTGACCGCGGCGCTGGTGCTCCGTGAAGAAGCATCGATCGCCATCGGAGACGCGATCCGCGCCGCGCTGGACCGAATGGCCGCCGATGAAGAGGCGCACGCCGAGCTCGCGTGGCGCACGGTCGCGTGGGCCCTTTCGGTCGAGCCGGAAGCCGTCCGCGCGAGGCTGGAGCAGGCTGCCTCGAAGGTGGTGAGAGACGCCGACGCGCTCGCGGCGGCGTCCGACGGCGCGCGTACACCCGTCGGAATCACCAGCACTGGCGACCGACACGCCATCAAGAGGCGCGCGATCGCCGAGGTGACGTTGCCGTGCCTCGAGGCGCTCCTCTCTCAGTGCCCGGTGCCGCCCGCGACCGTGTACTTGCCGAGCACGAGCTGCTCGTGAATGTCGACCCCTTTGGCGTGGAGCCGCACCGAATCGATCGCGAAAGGATCGTCCTTCGACGGCTCGACCACCACGAAGCCTAGCTCGGACAGATAGAACAAATCGGGCGCGAGCTGCGCGTCGACGCCGGCGCGCGCGACGCGCTCCTTCAGCTCGTCCATCGCGAGCGGCCGGAACGCGTGCTTCTTCCAGTGGTCGTAGAGCGTGGCGAAGAGCGTCCGGCGCACCGACCAGTCGAAGGTCTGCTTCTTCGGCGCAAAGAACACCGGCGCACCGACACCGAAGATCGGCCGGCCCACGATCGGGTGCAAGAGGGCGCCGAACGCGAGCCAGAGCCCGATGAGGCCGAGAGCGACGGTCGCGAACGCGATCGGCATCTCCATCGCCTTGGTGTGGGTGATGCTCCGGATGATGCGGAAGACGAACAGGAGATCGATGTCGACCAAGAAGATGAAGAGCGCGCGCGCCACGTGACCGAAGCCCCAGGTGAGCGCAACGAAGATGATGAGCAGCACCACCTCGACGGCGAGCCCCACCGCGTGATCCGGGACCTTGCCCTGGGACAGCTGGGAGAACGCCCAGGCGTTCATGCCCCAGAGGAACGAGAAGCACGTGAAGACGGTGCCACCGAAGCCATTCTTGTTCGCGAACATCATCAGCCCGCACAGAAACTGGCAGCCCGCCCCGAAGAGCAGCGCGTAGAGCGACGCCGTTCCGAGCGCGCTGGGGGTGAGGCTGATCCCGAAGGCGATCGGGACGAGCGCAGCGCAGGCGATCGAGAGACCGAGCAAGCCGAGCGGGGCGGGGTTGCCGAAGCGCTCCTGGGACGGACCAAACAACTCGTATCGCTCGACCATGTATGTTGCAGTGCAACATGGCGAGAGCGACGTCAATACTGAATTCGGCGGAGACTTGCCGAAATCAGATTGCTGCGACGCCGCAATTGCTGGTTAGAGCGACCCGAGCGCCAGGAGAACCTCGACCTCGGCCCGGCCGAGCTCGGTCGCGAGGTCCATCCGGTCTCCCCGCGCGACGAACTCCGCTTTCGGGAGGAGGCTCAGCTGGAACAGGTAGAGGTCCAGTCGAAGGAGGGAGTCGAGCGCCCGGGTCAGTGTCGCTGCGTCGGCCTGCGCCTGCTCCGGCGAGGCCGAGGAAGCGAAGACGTCCAGCGTCGCCCCCCACGGCGAGAGCCCGATGCGCGCGCGCATCTCTCGAATGCTCTCGGGCCACGAGAACGAGCCGCCGAGCGTCTCGGCGGGTTTCTCGGCGAACGCGAAGACGGCTTCGTCATCTTTCGCCGGCGGGAGGGCGCTGCCCGCGTTGAACTTCGAAATGCCTTCACCCGCCTTCGCGGGGACGGAGACGATCATTCCCCGTCGCGGGCTCATTACCAGACAGTCGGTCCCTTCGAGCTCTGTCGGGATCGGCGTGCCGATGCGGCCGCCTTGCGAGAGCGATCCGAGCGCCGCAGCCGTGGTCTCAGCGTCGTCGCGCGCGAGCTCGAGCACGATCGCGCTCGCGGAAACATCGTCGAACTGCGACGAGGTCACGAATGCGCGCGCGACGCCGTCGAGGGGATCCAGATCGAGCTTCTCGGAGAGCGCTCCCCAATGACCGAGCGAGCACAGGCGCACGGCCGCGTCCAAGTGCCGCACTCGATCGACGTCGATCAAGAGACCACAGCGACCGCCGACGAGCTCGCGGGCGGTGTCCATCGCCTCGCTCCGAACTTGAACGTCCCATCCGCCTCGGATGCGCACGCGGGCCGGCGTCGGGCCACAGCGCGCAAGCGGACTGAGCGCGAGCGAGCTCAGCGAAAGTAACGCTGCTCGTCGTCCTTCGAAGCGCAAACGACACGCCTCCTTTCTTGGACGACCGGCTCGACCAACGGATCGAGCGGCTCCACCACAGGGTAGCGCGCACCGGACGTCGTTCCAGGCGCTCAGCAAGAAAAGTTCCTGCTCCTTCGCGACGCTCGCGGTGGTAGACGCCGCATCCTTGGGCACGACGTCGGAGCCGAGAGACGCGGGCGAGGTGCGCCGCTTCGTCGACGATCTGACGAGTCGGATCGACGATCCCGCTGCCGGCGGCGTCACCCTCGACGATTGCCGAGCCGAGCTCGACGCGCTGCGCGGTGCCTACAAAAAGTGCCCGGAGCTCTTCGAAGACGACATCGTCGTCGCACTGAAAGCCCTGGCAGCGAAGCTCCGGCCGCGCCTGGCCGAGCCGCTCAGGGTGCTCTCCGACACCTTCGGCTACCCGGCTTTTCGGCGCGGCCAGCTCGAGATCATCGAAGCCGTGCTCGCGGGCCGAGACTGCGTCGGTGTGATGCCGACGGGCGCCGGCAAGTCGCTCACCTACCAGATCCCGGCGCGGGTCCTCGGCGGCACGACGCTCGTCATCTCTCCCCTCATCGCCTTGATGAAGGACCAGGTCGACGCCCTGGAAGAGGCCGGGTTCAAGGCGACCTTCCTCAACTCGAGCATCCCCCACGAAGAGCGCGAGCGCCGCCTATCACGCATCGCAGCAGGCGAGCTGGAGCTCGTCTACATGGCGCCCGAGGGCCTCCAGGGGTCGGCGGGCCGCGCGCTCTTCACGATGCCGCTCACGCTCATCGCCATCGACGAGGCGCACTGCATCAGCCATTGGGGCCACGACTTCCGCCCGGCGTATCGATCGCTCGCCGGCCTCAAGAAGCGCTTTCCCAAGATCCCGGTGCTCGCCCTCACGGCGACCGCCACGGGCGAGGTCATCCGCGACATCGTCGAGCAGCTCGGGATGTTTCACCCGATGGTCCTGCGCGGCTCCTTCTTCCGGCCGAACCTACATCTTCATGCGTTCAAGAAGGGCGGCGAGGGTCCACACAAGATCCCTCCGGTGCGCGACGCGATCCTCGAGATCGTCAGGCAGCGTCCCGGCGACAGCGGCATCGTCTATTGCCTCTCGCGCAAGTCGACCGAGAGCACCTGCGAGTACCTGAAGGAGAACGGCGTCCGCGCCGCCGCGTACCACGCCGGCATGGAGCCCGAGGCGCGCGCCAAGGCGCAGGACGCGTTCCGC
>JBGTSH010000149.1:0-23259 GCA_041940405.1 Polyangiaceae bacterium | reverse complement strand
TTCACGCTCGAGGCGATGCCCGGAAAGCAGATGGCGCTCGACGCCGATCTGTCGTCTGGGCTCATCGGGCCGGACCAAGCTCGAGACCGTCGCAAGTCGCTCGAGCGCGAGGCCGACTTTTTCGGCGCCATGGACGGCGCCAGCAAGTTCGTCCACGGCGACGCGGTCGCCGGCCTGCTCATCACGGCGATCAACCTCGTGGGCGGTCTCGTCCTGGGCCTCGCCGGCGGAATGGACCTCGCCGCGGCGGCCGAGACCTTCTCGATCCTGAGCGTCGGCGACGCGCTGCTCGCGCAGATCCCCGCCCTCCTCGTCTCTGCTGCGGCCGGCATCGTCGTTACCCGCAGCGCGACCGGCGAGCAGCTCGGTCGCGCCTTCGTTTCGCAGCTCGCCGGTCGCAAGACGAGCGTCGCGATCACGGCCGGCATCATGACGGTGCTCGGCCTCTTGCCCGGCATGCCGACGATCCCGTGCGTCGGCCTCGGGGTCGCGCTCTTCCTGCTCGCGCGCAAGCTGCCTTCGAGCCCCACGACGAAGACGGCCGAGGCCGGCGCAACAGCCGGCGCGGCGCCTGCCGAGCCCAAGAAGGGCTCGCGCGAAGACATCGACACCCAGCTCGGCCTCGAGACGCTCACGCTCGAGCTAGGGTACGAGCTCGTTCCGATGGTCGATGCCTCGCTCGGGGGCACGCTCCTCGATCGCGTCGTGGCGCTCCGCCAAGAGATCGCTCGCGAGTGCGGCATCGTCGTTCCCCCGGTCCACGTGTGCGACAGCATGGACCTTCCCCCTGCGACCTACCGCGTGCTCTTGCTCGGCAACGAGATAGGTCGTGGCGAGTGTCGTGCGGGCAGGGTGCTCGCGATCGACGCCGACGGCGCCGCGCCACCGATCGAGGGTGAGCTCACGAAGGACCCGGCGTTCCAACAGGCGGCGCGCTGGATTGCGACCCGCGATCGCGAGATGGCCGAAGCGCTGGGTTACACCGTCGTCGATCACCCGAGCATGGTGGCTACCCACCTCGGTGAGATGCTCCGGAGCAACGCGTCCAAGCTCGTCGGGCGACAGGAAGCACAGCACCTGCTCGAGGTCCTCGCCAAGAACGCTCCGAAGCTGGTGGACGAGGTGGTCCCGAACTTGCTCCCGCTCGGTGACGTGGTTCGAGTGCTCCGCAACCTGCTCGGCGAACGCGTCTCGGTTCGGGACATGCGCACCATCATGGAAGCGCTCGCCGATGCCGCGCCGCAGACGAAGGACACCGAGCAGCTCACCGAGCTCGCTCGCGAGCGCCTCGCGGCGCACATTTCGTCGCGCTTCCTCGGCGCCGACCGTTCGATCGCAGCGATCGCGATGGACCCGCGGGTCGAGGACGTCTTGCGCCGCCTCTTGCGCGACATTGCCGCCGGCACCGGCGCCATCGATCCGGCGCTCATCCGTCAACTGACCGACGCCGCGGATCGGGCCCTTCCCAAGTTCAACGTGCTCGGCGCCGCGCCGGTCGTCGTCACCCCGCCGGAGCTCCGGCGGTTCGTCCGCGCGATCTTCGAGCGCAAGCTCCCGCAGCTGAACGTCATCTCGTTCCGCGAGATCGACCCCGCAGTTTCGCTCCGCATCGTCGAGACGATCGGAGCTCCGGCACCCGCCATCGCCCAGCAGACCCAACCGAGGCCCGCATGACACCGCAGACGTTTCGTGGAAGCTCGCTCGAAGCAGCCAAGCAGTCGGCAACCCAAGCGCTCGGCCCGAGCGCGATCGTTCTCGCCAGCCGGCGGCTTCGCAAGACCGGCCTCTCCGGCTTGTTCGGCGGCTCCGAGTTCGAGGTGACTGCCACGAGCCCCGACGTTCTGTCGCCGCCTCGTCCGACGCGTACCGCCTTCGCCGACGCGGCGCGCTTCTCCGCGCCTCCGAACGTCGAGGCCGAGCAGCTTCGAAACGAGGTTCGTTCGGAGATTCGCGCCCTGCGAGCGGTGCTTGCATCGACCCGAGCGGAGCCGGCAGCGTCGGGCACGGCGACCTTCAGCGATGCGCTCGCCCGCGAGCTCGAAGAGCTGCGCGAGATGGTCGCCGAGCTCGGCGCCGCCCGAGACCCGAACGGCAAGAAAAAGAAGCGGTTGGCGGCGATCGGCCTCGAAGGAAGCGCGGAGCGCACGGCAAACCGACGGCTCAAGCACGTCGAGGGCGAGCCCAGCGACGAGGAGCTCCGCGCGGCGATCGGCTCGCTCGTCGACGTCGCCGAGTGGCCGATCGCGGCGGACGGGCGGACCCTCATCGCCCTCGTCGGACCGACGGGCGTCGGCAAGACGACGACCGCGGCAAAGCTCGCGGCCCGGGCGATCATCGATCACGACAAGACCGTTACGCTGATCACCACCGACAGCTATCGGGTGGGTGCGCGCGAGCAGATGGCCCGCTTCGCCGACCTCTTGGGGGCCGAGCTGGTCGTCGTGAACGACCGTCCTGCCTTGGCTGCGGCCATCGACAAGTCGACGAGCGACGTCATCATCGTGGACACCGCGGGGCGGGGTCCGACCGAGCCCGACGGCGTCGAAACGGCGCTGGCCCGGCTCAAGACCAAGGCGGCCTTCAAGCGCCACACGCTGTTGTGCCTGCCTGCCGCGCTTCGCGAGCTCGACGCGCGCGCGCTCGCCAAGTTCTTCGCGCCCTGCAAGCCGACCGCGCTCGCCATCACGAAGATCGACGAGACGAGCTCTCCGGTCGGTCTCGTCCACGCGACCTCGGCGACGAAGCTCGGCGTCTCGGTGATCTGCTTCGGCCAGCGTGTGCCCGAGGACATCGCGCATGCGACCCCGGAGCGGGTCCTCGATGCGGTGATGGGCGCCGGGGAGTCGGCGGCGCCCGCTCCGGCGAGGGCCTGATGTCGGCTGCCGTCGCCACTCCGAGGACGCCCGTGCAACGACGAGCTCTCACCCGCGAGGAGTTCGATCGCTTCTCCCCTGTCGTGCGCCGGACGGCCATGTGGGTCGGACGCCGGGCGCCGCGGCACGTCACCGTGAGCGATCTGTGCGCCAAGGGATGGATCGGGCTACTCGACGCGATCACGTCGGCCGAGGCGATGAGCACCCTCGATTCGTTCGACGAGTACGCGTCGGTGCGCATCCGCGGCGCGATGTTCGACTATCTGTCGTCGTTCGACGACAAGTTGCGTGAGGCACGCAAGAAGTCGCGCCTCCTCGCTCGAACCATCGCCGCTTTGGAGAGCGCGCTCCAAAGGCCGCCCGAGGAGCAGGAGATCTCCGCAGCGCTGTCGATGAGCGCCGTCGACTACGACGCCTTGCTGGCGAGCCTCGCCGCGGCGGGCGCCGCGCGGCTCGAGCTCCTCGACTTCGACGCCGAGGGCTCGTTCTTCTCCGCCGGCGGGACCGAAATCGAACCGACCACCCTCGAGGTCGCCCTCGCTCGGCTCCCGCTCTTGTCGCAGCAAGTCGTGGCGCTCCTGCACCAAGAGGAGGCCACGCCCGCCGAGGCGGCCGAGGTGCTCGGCATCGATGTCGGTCGGGTGCAGCGGATCCACACCGAGGCGATGCACCGACTGCGTGCGAGCTTGGGAAGGGAGTAGGACATGGCCAAAGGCGTCTATGCAGCATTGAGCGGGGCCGTCGCGGCGGAGACCGCGCTCGACACCGTCGCCCAGAACCTCGCGAACGGCTCGAGCGAAGGGTACAAGCGCCTGCGTCCCGTCTTCCGTGAGGCGCTCGCCAACGCCGAGCCCGAGCAGCGCCCCGGAGCCAACCGCTTCGCGCTCGTTGCCTCGACCGCCATCGATACGACACCTGGTGTCATCAATTCGACGGGGCGGGATCTCGACGCCGTTCTGCCCGAGGGCGCCTTCTTCGCCGTGTCCACGCCGCAAGGCGAGCGCTACACGCGCGCCGGATCGATAAAGGTGGATTCGACGGGCGCCATGCGCGTAGGAGGCGGCGAGCTGGTCGACGAATCGGGTGAGCCTCTTCGCGTGCCGGAGAACGCCGCGATCTCGCTTGCTCCGGACGGTCAAGTGATGGCCGACGGACAAGCTCTCGGGCGTCTCCGCATCGTGAAGTTCGAGACGCCGTCTGCGCTGTCTGCCGAGGGGTGGTCGCTCTACGCCGCGACGCCCGCCTCGGGCGGCGCGACGGCCGCCGAAGGCGAGCTCCACGTCGGCGCGCTCGAGGAGTCGAACGCGTCCACCGTCGATTCGATGACGGACATGATCAAGAGCACGCGCCTCTTCGATACGTACCAGCGCGCGATCGACGCGTTCTTCGACCTCGATCGCCGCATCACGTCGTCGATGAACGGCTGACGGCCGCTGGCCCGACGTTTGCGAAGAGGCTCATCACAATGACGGCCGCCGCCGAAACGGCGCTCGGGCCGCGAGAGGACAGCCACCATGCCCATGTACATCAACACCAATGTTTCGTCGTTGGAAGCGCAGCGCAGCCTCAGCTCGAGCCAGAGCGCGCTCGGAACGAGCTTCCAGCGACTCTCGAGCGGCATGCGCATCAACTCCGCGGCGGACGACGCCGCCGGGCTCGCGATCGCCGAGCAGATGAGCGCCGACATTCGTTCGTACTCGATGGCCGAACGCAACACGCTCAACGCCGTCTCGATGGCGCAGACCGCCGAGGGCGCGCTCGGGCACGTAGGCTCGATTCTGCAGCGCCTGCGCGAGCTCGCGGTGCAGAGCGCGAACGGCGATCTGACCGCGACGGATCGCGGCTACCTCGACACCGAGTTCCAGGCGATGAAGGACGAGATCACGCGCATCGTCGACTCGAGCAAGTTCAACGGCAAGGACCTCCTCTCGGGCCCGGCGACGCCGATCGAGTTCCAGGTCGGCATCGACAACACCGCGTCCGATCGGCTCACCGTCAACTTCGGAAACGTGTCGCTCGCCTCGCTGGGCCTCGCGACGTCGGACGTCGCCGGCGCCACCGCGACGACGGCGCAGGCCTCGATCGATTCGGTCGACGCCGCGATCAACCTCGTCTCCGGTCGCCGCGCCGACTTCGGCGCTGCGCTCAATCGCATGCAGACCACGGTCGCGAACCTGCAGTCGATGCGCACCAACCTGAGCGCTGCACACAGCCGAATTCGCGACGTCGACGTCGCCGAGGAGTCGAGCAAGATGGCGCGCACGCAGGTGCTGACGCAGGCGGCGACGACGGTGCTCGCCCAGGCGAACCAGAGCCCGCAGCTCGCGCTCCAGCTCCTCAAGGGCTGAAGGGCACCCGCGATAGGGAGGTTGCGCCATGCGCGTTGGAGCCGACGCCGCCAGGGTCAGCGAGCTCGCAGCTCGCGAGAAGCCTCCGGCTCGCGAGGTCGAGACGCGCGCGACGCCGCTCTCGGCGGGTCAGATCCAGACGGCGCTCGGGGCCGCGTACAAGAAGCTCCACGGGCGCGCGCCGCCCGAGGAGCTTCTCGACATTTTGACGGCGCAAGTCTGCACCGAGACCGCGTCCGGCGCGCGGATGCACGACTTCAACTTCGGCGGCATCAAGGGGCAGAGCGCCGCAGGCCTCACCGCCAAGGTCCGCACGAAGGAGATCTTGGACGGCAAAGAGGTTTCGATACGTGACGGCTTTCGCGCGTATCGAAGCCCGGTCGAAGGCGCGCTCGACTACGTCGCCTTTCTGGAGAAGCGCTTTCCCAAGGCGCTCGAGGCGGCGCAGCGCGGGGACGTCGACGCCTACGTCGGGCAGCTGAAGGCGGGGCGCTACTTCACTGCGGACGAGGCCGCGTACGCGAACGCCGTCAGGACGCATCGCGACGTCACCGTTCGTGGCGGTGATCTCGGCCCGACGGAGCTCGAGCAGCCCGGGGCGAAGAACACGACCTGCGTGACCGACGAGCTCGTGCTGCCGGCGTCCGACGGCGCCTTTGCTACCGCCGCGGCCGTCGCGCGGGTCCTCGATGCGATGGCGGCCTCGGCGGTCGCGCTCGCGAAGCCGGCCGACGACGAGGATCGGTCGTAGTCCAGTCCATCGTCGCCCATCGAGCTCACTGCCCCACCACGCTATGTGGGACAGATTCACTTCATCGTGGAGTCGTAGCTGGGCGCGGAGCGCGACGCCCGGGCAAGGGCGGCGGTCCTTTGCCTCTGCTCCCGCCGAGCGGGAGCGGGCCGGCTGGTTCACGGGCCGGATCGTCATCGCCGAGGAGCTCGAACGAAAGCGGGTCGCGCTTCGCCATGAATTGCGCGATCACACGCTTGAGGACCGGCTTGAGGTCGACGAACTCGGCGCCGAACCCGGCAGGCGCCCCGCTGGCATCGGTCAGAATCCACGCGCAGCGCGCCACGACCTCGTACTTGCGAATGCCGAGCTGCAGCTTCAACGCGATTGGCGTCCCGACCTCCGGTGTGACGGGCATCTCGACGAAGATCCCGCCCATCGAGATGTCGCGAGTCTTCCCCGCATAGAAGTTGTTCTCGGTCGCGACGTCGACCTCGACCTCGAGGCTCAACCGGGGGTGCTTTCGGCGCTCATCGGCCATGGCGGCGCATACGGCACCAGGGAGGGTCTGCTGAAGAGCCTCGGATGCACTGATGCCGGTTCTCCGTGGAGAAAGGGCCCGACTACGATGCCCGGCGTTCGCGGATTTCTCCGTCGTTGCGGTCATCGTAGACCACCCGATTTCTCCCGGTGCCCTTTGCGCGGTACATCGCGGCGTCGGCTCGCGCGATCAGCGCCTCGATCGACTCGTCTCGCGCGAGCGTAGCGACGCCGAGCGAGGCCGTTACCGACAACGTTGCTCCGGATGTGTTGATCGACAGCGCCTCGATCGCGCGGCGCACGCGCTCGCAGGCCTTGCGAGCGCCCGCGCCGTCGGTATGGGGGAGCGCCGCGACGATCTCTTCGCCGCCCCACCGGGCGACGACGTCCGCGTCGCGCAAGACCTCGCGCACGGTGCGTGCGACATGAACGAGCGCGGCGTCTCCGGCGTCGTGGCCGTAGCGATCATTGACCGACTTGAAATGGTCGATATCGAGGAGAATGACGCTGAGCTCTTGATCGTATCGCGCTACTCGGGGCGTTTCCTGGGCAAGCCATTGCCCGAAGGCGCGGCGGTTCAAGAGGCCGGTCAGTGGGTCGGTCGAGGCCAGACGTCGGGTCTCTTCCACGAGGAGCGTCACGCGCAATGGGCCGCTGAGCTCGTTCGCGAGGATCGTGACGAGGTTTTCGGCTCCGGACCGATCGTCGCCGGCGGGGGCGAGTGCGACCCGACCGACCGGCGTCCGGCCGAGGTAGCTCGTGCGGACGATCGGCTCCACCTTCGACGAGCCGTCGGAGGTGTCGGCGTCCTCGAGCCGGAAGGCTCGCTGCGCGTCGGCGACGCCGAGCACTCTTCTCGCGGCGTCTTCTGCGGGGTCGCCCCGCTCGGGATGATGATGGATGCCGAAGAACGAGAGCTCGGGTGCGTACAGCGCGAGCCACGCGTAGGAATGCACCTGCGAAAGAAACTGGGTCAGCCGGTCGAAGAGGCGCTGGGGAGTGTCGCTCGCGGCAAGAGCGCGGAGCTCTGCGGCGATGACCGAGTCGAAGAGGGCGGTGTCGAGGTGTTTCGCGATGCGCTCGCGGACGTCGGTGGCGCCGCCCGGGAGCTGCATGAAGAAGTCGTCATGCTCCGGCGCGGCGTCGAGCTCGCGCTCGAGAGCCCGTAGCAGCTCGCTCACGCGACCCTTGCCCACCAGGGTGGCTGCGCCGGCGCGTTGCGCCCAGAAGCGGTTCCTACGATCGAGCTCGTCACCGCGGAGGAGCACCGGCACCTTTGCCGTGGCCGGCTCGCTCCGCAAGAAGCGGCAGATCTGCACGCCGGAAGCGCCGGGCGTCCACAGGTCGGCGATCACCGCATCGGGTGGGTCGGCCAGCGCCAACCCGGCGCCGGTGATCCCATCCTCGGCGAGGACGACGGCGTAGCCCAAGGCCTCGAGGCGCTTTGCCAGGTGGCTTCGGCTCTGGGCGTTCGGATCGATGAGGATCAGACGATGCACGTGTGGGCTCCTCACCTACCGACGGTGGCGATGCGAAATTCGTGATTGGGCAGGTGCCGCATCAGGCGCTCTGCCGTGACGGCCGTCAAACGCGTACCGGAAGGAGCGAGCAGCGCGCCCTGCGGCGTCCTCACGTCCTCCAAGAGGACCATGTGCTCGGAGAGCTCTCGCGCTCGCACGAGCCCTGGTTGGCTCGCGCGCAGACCGACAGAGACGAGCATCGACGAGGTCCCCCAGACCAGCACGGCGGACTTCGAGGCAATGACGTCTTGAGGCAAGACGCCGGGCCTGTCGACTCCCGGAACCGCAAGCGCGAACTCGAAGCCGTCGGAGCGGAGCATCGTCTTGCTCTGCCCGAGCAGGTTGTTGCAAAGCTCGCCTACGAGATCGAGCAAGGCGTCGTCGTCGACTGCGCTCGTGCCGAGCATCGCCTTGGCGAGTGCCGCGCCGCTCATTCGGTCGACGCGGATGGAGTAGTGCACCTCGCTGTGTGTCGTTGCGTCGATCATGCCGAGAGACGCGCTGGTGTCGGTCGGTGCAGCGAGGGTGGCCGAGCTCGCCGACCTCCGCAGCGAGAGCCCGGTGCATCCCTGCAAGCAGTCGGCGACGACGCGGTCATGGGACGTCCACACCGCGTGCTTCATCAGACGCTGGTGCACGACGTCGTGAGCCGAGCTCGCGACGACGACGCGCAGCGCATTGCGGAGCGTTTGAATGGCTCCGAGCAGCTGCTGCGTGTAGAGCGGCTTGACGAGGTAGAGGTCGGCGCCGGCGCGCACGGCGTGTGCTCGCGCGGCTGCGTCCGCGATCTCGGACATGATCGCTATCTGGATCGTCCCGCCGTGCTGGGCGCGAATCCTTCGCGTCAGCTCGACGCCGTCGACTCCGGGCATCAGCCAGTCCGCGATGACGCAATCGGGGCGATGGTCCGCGAGCTTCAGCAGCGCACTGTCGGCGTCGCGGGCGACGTCGATGGCGTGCGCATCACGACCGAGAGTGCTCGAGAGCGTCCCGATCGCGGATGCATCTTGTGACACGGCCAGGACCTTCATCGGACTCGACGACTCTCCAGGCTTGGTAACGGCGCGGAGCCCATCGTGCTTTAGCCGGTGGTGGTGCGTTTCCGACCTCGGCCGAAGTTAAGCCCTGCCGGGCGCGTGCCGTAACGCCGGGCGTATGAGGAGAGCCCTTTCGACGTCCCGTCCTCACCGCTGGTCCAACGGCCCTTCGGGTCCGAACCGCGAGGCCCTGACCCAGGTGATGCGAAGGAGCGCCGAGCAGCTGTTCGATACCCTGAGCATCGGTGCGACCTACGTGGGGCCCTTCGCCATCGAGGAGACACGATGGAAATGGCCGGTGTCGATCCTGCCGTTCACCGGCCAGCAGATCGCCGGCTCGCTCCTGCTCGCTGCGCCGCTCGAGCTCATGGGCGAGACGACGCCGTCGAGCGAGCAGGAAGTGGGAGCGCTCGCTGATTGGTCGCGCGAGCTGGCGAACCTCCTTGCAGGCAGCCTGAAGAACGTCCTGATCGGACAAGGTATCTTCATCGAGATCGGGATCCCGGCGTCGATGTACGGCGCCGACGTCCGGGTGGCGCTGCCTGCGGCGACGGGGCTCGGCCTCCTCTTCGAGGCCAGAGGGATGGCCCTCCACGTCGGGCTCGATGCCTATCTTGCCGACGACGTCGCGATCCGACCGGCGGAAGAGAACGGCGCAACGTTCGACGTCCTACTGTTCTGAGCACGTGGGAACGGACAAGACCGTGCGCCCGACTCGCAAGGCATTGCCGATCGCCTTCAAGCTTGCGTGTGCCATCACCTGCCTCGTGCTGACGATCACCGTGGGGCTCACCGGCCTGTTGATCGCCGGACGTCTCCGGGCCGACCAGCAGGCCCTCTTCGCCAAGACGGTCGCGTACGGCAAGCTGGCTTCGAAGCAGCTCGAGCCTGCCGTGGCCTTCGACGACGTGGAGACTGCGCGCGAAGTGTTCGAGGCGCTCAGGCTCGACGGTGAGGTCGTCGCGATCGCGATCTATGGCGATGGCGGCGGGTTGCTCGCCTCGGCCGGCGACGCGCGCGCGGTGCCGACCGGCGCCAACCTCGGCGAGGCCACGCTGCGTTTCGATCGCGAGCGGGTCAGCGTCGCCGCACCGGTGACGCCGCGGGAGGGCGGACGGGGGACCGTCGTCGTGGAGCTCTCGGCGGCGTCCCTTGCGGCAGCGCGTGCCGACATGATCCGCACGGGCGCGGGCGTCGCGACGATGGCGCTGCTCCTCGGCATCGTCGGAGCTTGGCTCATCGGCCGTTCGCTGAGCAGGAGGCTCGCACGCCTCTCCGCGGCAGCTGAATCCATTTCGAGAGGCGAGCTCGCCGGACGCGCGATCGAGGATCCGACACGCGACGAGATCGGAAGGCTCGGCGAAGCATTCGACACCATGCGCGATCGGCTCAACGAGATGGTGAGCCTCGCTGCGAGCCGAGCAGCCGAGGAGCAGCAGCGGCTCGACGAGCTGGTCCGAGCGCGCACGTTCGCTCTCGACGAGCGCAATCGCAAGATGCGCTTCTTGCTCGACCACCTCGATCAGGGCGTCGTCTCCGTCGATGCCGAGGGGAGACTGGGCGAAGAGCACTCGAAGGTGGTCGTGGATTGGTTCGGTGCCCCCGTACCAGGCGCTCTGCTCGGAAGCTACCTCGCCGACCTCGGGGTGGGACCTCTGCTCGAGGTCGGCTGGAGCGCCATCGTCGACGGCATCTTGCCCCTCGAGCTGGCCATCGATCAGCTGCCGAAGACCGTCATCAAAGGCGAGAAGACCTACGCGATGGCGGTGAGCCCCGTTCTCTCCGACGAAGGAAGGGCCGAACGGTTCATCGTCTTCTTCTCGGACGTGACCGCGTCGATCGCACAGGCGCGGTCCGTCGCCGGGCAGCGCGATCTGGCCGTGGCGCTCGGGGCCCTGGCGAAGGATCGCTCGGGCTTCCTCGCCCAAATGGAGGAAGCCGATCACCTCGTTCACGGCATCGCGGCGACAGAGGCGCTCTCGGCGGACCTCACGCGGGCGCTTCACACGTTGAAGGGCAACGCCGCCATCCTCGGATTCGATTCGCTCGCCGAGAAGTGTCACCACATGGAGACGTACATCGCCGAAACGGCCGAGGTGCCGCCGCTCGCCTGCCGAGGGGCGCTCGTGGAGTCCTGGCGAGCGGTCTTCGGCCCTCTCGAGGCGCTCTGCGCCGATCGAGGCGAGAACGTCGTCGTCGAGCGCGAGGAGCTCGCGGCGCTCCGCCGTGCGATCGAGTCGGGCCAGAGCAAGGCGAAGCTCATCGAGCAAGTGCGAGCCATGGTCTACGAGCCGGCGGGCAAGCGCCTGGCGCGCTTGTCTCATTGGGTCAAGCGAGCAGCGAGGCGCCACGGCAAGCCGGAGCCAGGCGTCGACATCGATGACGGAGGCATACGCTTCGATGAGGAGACCTGGGAGCCCTTCTGGTCGTCTTGCGTGCATCTCGTCCGTAACGCAGTCGCCCATGGCATCGAAACGCCGGAGGAGCGTGAGTCTCGAACGAAGCCATCCAGCGGACGCTTGACGGTTCGATGCGCCATCGCGTGGAACACCCTGACGATCGTGTTCGAGGACGATGGACGGGGCGTCGATTGGGCCCGGGTGCGGGAGCTCGCGCGCGAGCGAGCGCTGCCCTCGGCTACCGAAGACGATCTCGTAGAGGCGCTGTTCTGCGACGGGCTCACGACACGTCGCGACGCCGACGAGGTGTCCGGCCGAGGCGCAGGTCTCGGTGCGGTGCGGCAGGCAGTGCAAGAGCTCGGCGGGGCCATTGGCATCGTCTCCGAGAGCGGGAGAGGCACCGCCGTGCGCATGAGCTTCTCGCTATCGACAGTTGGAAGCACGATCATCCGCGGAGCCTGCGGAGCTCAGGAGATATGCACATGAGGATGCTCCTTGTCTTCTCCATCGTCGCCAACGCAGGCTGCGATCTCGCGCCGGCAGAGGCGCGCTCGCTCGAGTGGGACGTCTCGAGCCCCCCCAACGGCCGGCACGACGGTCGAGCAGCGTGCGCTGTCCGCGCCTCCTTCGTCGGCAGCGTCCGCCGTGGTCGACGCTGCGAGCACTGCCGCGACGGTGCGCCGTCCGGCACCCTGCGGAACCGCGGGCGCCAAGCCGTGCCCACTCCAAGCGATGATGCGAGGGACGCTCCAGGCAGCGCTCATGCGTGAGGATTTCGGTGCGCTGGAAGGAGCGCTCGCCCGGCTTTCGGTGGAGGAGCCCGCGGGGTTCTCCGGCTGGTCGGACATCGCGCTGCGTGGCGTCAAGGCAGCGCAGAGTCATGACAAGGCGGGAGTGCAAGCGACGTGCAGCGGTTGCCACACCCTCTTCAGGGAGTCGTTCCGCGGTTCGGAGCAGCGCGGAAGGCCGCTTCGGTGAGCACGATTAAGGTCTCTCTCCAGGTGTCGTACGGAAAAGCATGATGCGTGACGGTGCGAGGCTGTGGTGCGCGTTCGGGACGGCGATCGTCGCCGCGGCTACGGGTTGCGAGAGATCCGAAATCGAGCCGAGAGCGGTCGGCGACGACGCTGCGGCGGTCGAAGCGGCGCCCGCACCGGCACGAGCCGATTCGTCGGTCGACATCAGCCCTCGGCTGCTGCGCCGCTTCCAGCCGATCGCCGCCGCGCCTTCGCCGGCTTCGCCGG
Organism: Polyangiaceae bacterium; assembly: GCA_041940405.1. Taxonomy (GTDB): domain Bacteria; phylum Myxococcota_A; class Polyangia; order Polyangiales; family Polyangiaceae; genus Xiheicaenibacterium. Next base: position 10,568 of record JBGTSH010000149.1, on the reverse strand, counting down.
TCGAGGCTGCTCGCGCAGCGCTCGGTCGCCGGCTCTTCGAGGATCGATCGCTCTCGGCCGACGGAACCATCGCCTGCAGCTCCTGCCACGATCTGTCGCGCTTCGGCACCGATGGGAGCGCCGTATCGACAGGGATCGGGGGTCAGCTGGGGAGTCGGAACGCACCGACCGTCTTCAATGCGGGAGGACAGTTTCGCATGTTCTGGGATGGGCGGGCCGCGTCACTCGAAGAGCAGGCCAAGGGACCCATCCTGAATCCTGCGGAGATGGGCATGCCCGATGGCGACGCCGTCACCCGCAAGCTGCGAGCCGACAGCACCTATCGGGCGCTCTTCGCACGGGCGTTCCCCGCCGACGCCGAAGCGATCACGTTCGACAATTTCGCTGTTGCCGTCGCGGCCTTCGAGCGCACCCTCGTCACGCCGAGCCGCTGGGACGCCTTCTTGGAGGGCGACGAAGGAGCGCTCGACGTCGACGAGAAGAGAGGGCTGAAGACCTTCCTCAACGCCGGCTGCATGGTTTGCCACACGGGCAAGTTGCTCGGCGGATCGATGTACGAGCGCGTCGGCGTCGTCGAGCCATGGCCGAACCAGTCCGACCTCGGCCGGTACACGGTCACGAAGGTCGAAGGTGACCGGATGATGTTCAAAGTTCCTTCGCTGCGGAACGTCGCCGGCACGGCGCCGTATTTCCACGACGGCTCGGCGAAGACGCTCGACGACGCGGTTCGGATGATGGGGCGGCACCAGCTCGGCCTGGAGCTCTCCGACGACGAGACGAAGTCCATCGTCGTCTGGTTGAAGAGCCTGACGGGGACGGTGGTGCTCCCTCCTCAAGGCGACACTTCGCTGTAGTGAGGGCGCCGGCCGGTCGGCGCGTCATCGCGACAGCTCTCGCGCACCTTCTTCACGGCTGAGGACAAAAGCTGCGAGATCCGCGCCTCGGTCACCCCGAGCACGTTGCCGATCTCGCGCAGGGTGAGCTCATCGCCGTAGTAGAGCTCGAGGACCTTCTTGAGCCGGGGCGGAAGGACATCGAGTGCCGTGCGGATGCGCTCGATCTCTTGGCGGCGTGCGTACAGCGCCTCGGGCTCGGTCATCGCTGCGTCGGCGAGCTCACCGCAGTCGTCCTCGTCGGCGAAGCTGCGAATGGCCGCACCATTTGCGAGCACGGCTTCGCCGATCGCTTTGAGCGAGAGTCCGGTTCGCGCCCGAAGCTCGGTGTCCGTCGGGGTGCGACCGAGCTCGCGGTTGAGGTCGGTTCGCGCGCCATCGATGCGCCGCTGGCGCTGTCGCATGCGGCGCGACAAAGGGTCGGCGGCGCGGAGCTCGTCCAGCATCGCGCCGCGGAGGCGCGCCGTGCCGGTTCGCTCGAGCTCTTCGAACTCCGCCTCGGGGTAGCGGCGGTGGAGCTCGATCAATGCGACGAAGCCGGCCCCGACAAGGTCGTCCACGCAGAGGTGCGCGGGCATCCGAACGCGCTTCGCGATCGTCCAGGCGAGGCGGCGGATCCTCGGTACGAATCGCACGGCGAGCTCGCGCGGGAGTGTGCGATCGCTCGACTCCCACGCCATCGCGTCGGCGTCCTCGACCAAGTCACGAATCTTCGAGACCGCTCCGCGAGAGAGGTGGGTCCACTCGAGCGCGACACGGAAGTCGGAGCTCAGCCGCTCGCTGCGCACGACGGCCCCGGTCATCTGAAGCGGAGCCGCCGACGCGCCCGCCGGCAAGAGCACGCGAACCGACGTTCCCCTGTCCAAGGACATCGGCGTTCGAGCAAGGAGACCACCCTCGGAGACGTTGACGACGCGCGCGTCGACTCGATTGTCTTGGCCCCACTCGAAGGTGGCTGAAGAAGTGACGTTGGCTCGTGGAAAGGTGCGAGTTTCCAGCATGGCTAGGTCCCGGTTGCAGAAGGTTCGAAAAGCCGAACGATTCCCCTTTCGCAACTGTCGTGCCGTGTGCTGTACGCCCCTTGTGTCTCGACGATCCTCGGTGACCGGCGACGCGCTGACGCTGCGCCGCCGTACGGTTGACGGAGCCCGTCGCGGTGTTCCGAAACGGGTCGTCCGCTGCGCCGAAAAGGGTCAGCCTGCGAGCTTCTTCACCGCGGCGACCAAGAGCTCGGGCTTGAACGGCTTCACGATCCAACCCTTTGCGCCCAGGCTCTTCGCGCGCTGCACCAGGCGAGGCTCGGCCTCCGTCGTGAGCATCAGAAAGATCATCTTCGAGCGCGTGCTCTCGGGTAGCGCGTCGAGCATGTCGAGACCGTTCAGGTTCGGCATGTTGACGTCGCAGAGCACCAAGGCGGCGTCGTCATTGGCTTCGATCTGCGCGATGCCGTCTTTGCCGTCGACCGCCTCGACCACGTCGAAGCCGGCGGAGCCGAGGGTGTTCTTGACCTGGATGCGCGCGGTGCGCGAGTCGTCCACGATGATGATCTTCTTCATGTCAGCCTTCTCTTCCGGTGCTCATCCCGATCTCGAAGCGTCACGAATGGCTACGGTACGCTCCAGGCGCGCCTAAACCCCCGGCGCGCTGCTCTTGTTCATTCGCCCGCGCTTGAGTCGGAAGACGAACGCGAGGATCTTCGCCACCGCGGCGAAGTGTTCGACTTTGACCGTCCCGCCGACGGCCACCTCGGCGTCGAGCGTCCGAGCGAGCGGCCGGTTCTCGACGATGGGAACCCCGTGCTCTCTGGCACGGGTTCGAATCGCGAGGGCGATCTGGTCGTGCCCCTTGGCGACGACCACCGGGGCGGGGTCGCGGCTCGAGTACCGGAGCGCGACCGAGACGTGCGTCGGATTGGCGATCACGACGGTCGCCGTCTTGACGTCGTTCATCATGCGCTTCTTGGCGATCGCGCGCGCACGGGAGCGGATCTTCGCCTTGAGCTTCGGATCTCCGTCCTCTTGGCGCATCTCGTCCTTCAGCTCCTTGAGCGTCATCTTCATCTGGCGCTCGAGCTGCCATTTCGAATGTGCGTAGTCGGCACCGGCGAGGATCGCTGCGGCGCCCAGCGTCTTGAGCAGGATCCGTCCGGAGACGTCCGCGAGGGTGCCGAGCGCCCCGGTGACGTCGTGAGCCCAGAGGCCGAGAAGGACGGGCAGCTCCTCGGTGGTGACGGCGTACGCGACGCCGCCGACCACGAGCACCTTGGCCATCGCCAGCGCTGTTTCGAACAGTCCGTGCTTCGGGTTGAAGAGCTGCGCCAGCCGCGAGGTCGGGTCGAGGCGCTCGGCTTTGAAGCCGATCAGGTCGACGTTGGGCGCGATGCCCGCCTGGGCGAGCCCGACGGCAGTCGTCGCCAGCGCGGTACCGATCATGAGCGGGACTCCGAGGACGAGGAGCGAGCTCCAGAGCGCGCGGCTGACGCCGGCCGTTTCGCCTCGGGTCAGGGCTCCGGGATCGCCGAGGGTGCGTGCGAAGAGATCTTGCACGGTCGCGACGAGCGCGCCCTTGGTGCCGGTCAAGATCGCGAACGCTGCCCCGATCGCCGCGACGGCGCCGGCGTCCCGAGCGCGCGCGATCTTTCCCTCTTTGCGGAACTGCTCGCGCCGCCTCGGGGTCGGATCGAATGTGCGATCTTCGTCCTGGCTCATGTCAGCGTGGCGGGAGCGTCTCGCCGAGGACTCGATCGATGCGAACGTGCAGGGTGCCGAGATGCTCCGCCAGCGGCGAAAGGAGCGAGGGGGCGGACGTCATGATGACGAGGAAGCCGGCGCCGATCAGCACGGCAAAGCCGACGTTGAAGATCTGAAGAGACGGCGCCATCCGGGCCACGACGGCCAGGCCGATCTGGATCACCAAGGACACGGCCAGCACGGGCAAGGCGATGCGCAGGCCGAGCGCTATCGCTCCGCCGGCGAGCTCCGCGAGGAGGGGCGCGGCTTGCGAGGCTGCCACCTCGCCACCGACCGGAACGGCGCGAAACGAGCCGAGCAGGATCTGGATGACGACACGATGGGCGCCCATGGCCAGCGCGACCAACATCGCGAACGTCGAGAACACGCGCGCCAGCGCGGAGTCCTGGGTGCCGAGCGCCGGGTTGAACAAGCTGGCCGAGCCCAAGCCGAGGGCGTGGGAAGCGAGCTCGCCGGCGACGTCGGCCGCGGCCAAGGACATGCGGAACGTGAGGCCGACGAGCGCCCCGAGGGCGAGCTCACGAAGGACCGCCGGCGCAACGGCGATCAGATCGAAGACGCGGGGGAGGGGCTCGGCCGTCGACAACGCGACGACCGTGAGCGCGATGACCAGCCCGACCCGCTGGGTGCGGGGGACGGCTTGCCCGGGGAACGGCGAGACGACGACGAAGGCGGAGATCCGCGCGACGACGAGCGCCACGGTCAGCGCGTACCCGACGAGGAGCTGGCCGAGCATCAGCGCACCACGCGGCCGACGTCGGTGAAGCAAGCCCGCGTGTAGCCGAGCACGCGGTCGAGGAGCGCCGGTCCGGCGAAGAGCAGCAGGATCACGATCGCCGCCACCTTGGCGGCGTAGGCGATGCTCGGCTCCTGGATCTGCGTGGCCGTCTGCATCACGCCGATGAACGTGCCGACGACCGCCGCGACCAGCAGCACCGGGCCGATCAGCGTCACCGCGAGCTGCAGGAACGCCGCGAGCAGCGTCATCGCGTGGTCGACGCTCATTCCCCTCCCTCCGGCTTCGGTTTCACTGGAAGCTCCTGAGGAGCGAGCCGACGAGGAGGTTCCAACCGTCGACGAGGACGAAGATCATCAGCTTCAACGGCAGGGCGATTTGGCCAGGCGGCACCATCATCATGCCCATGCTCATCAGCCCGGACGCGACGGCGAGGTCGATGATCAAGAACGGGAGCAGGATGAGCACGCCCATCTCGAAGGCTGTGGTGAGCTCGCTCACGAGGAAGGCGGGCGCGGCGATCGTGATCGGGACCTCCTCCTCGGTCTGCGGGAGCGGCTTGCCGGACGCTTCGTAGAAGAGCAACAGGTCCGCCTCGCGCGTCTGGCGCAGCATGAACGAACGCAGTGGCGCGATCGCGCGGTCGACTGCCTGCGCTTGCGTGATCTCCTCACGCTGGAGCGGCTCGTAGGCTTCGGTCATCATGCGATCGACGACCGGCGACATGGTGAACGCCGTCAGAAACAGCGACAGCCCGATGACGACCTGGTTCGGGGGCGACTGCTGCGTTCCCAAGCCTTGTCGCAGGAAGGAGAAGACCACGACGAAGCGCGTGAACGAGGTCGTCGTGAGCACGATCGCGGGGAGCAGCGACAGCAGCGTGAGGAGCGCGAGGATGCCGAGCTGCGGCGGCAGGTCCATCTTGCCGAGCCATTCGAAACCGCGCATCGCATCACCTCTTCGGACGAAGACGGCGGAGCACCGCGACCTGGCCCTCGATCGCGGGCTCTTCGGCTTCCTCTTGGGCGCGCGCGAGGAGCCGTTCGAAGCTCGAGCCAACGGTGACGGGCACGGGTTGGCTTGCAGGCCCCGCGGGCGCTTGCACCTCGGCGGTCTCGGACAGCATCGGCTCGGTGGGAAGCACGCTGAGCGTCCGCACCGAGCTCGGCGTCACGCCGAGGAGGAGCCGGTGGCCGTCGACGTCGACGAGGAGGATCTCGGAACGCACGCCAATCGAAGTGCGTGCGGCGACTTTGATCGTCGGGCCGACTGGGCCGCCGGGCGCTCGCTTGCGGAGGTAGAAGGCCGCGGCGCCTGCGAACACCAGACCGCAGAGGCCCAGCTTCGTCCACACCGAGGTGCCGCTCTCCTGCGGAGCGGTCGCGAGCGGCTTCGACGGTCGCACCTCGAGCGGCGTTGCCGTCTCCGGCTCTTGCTGGACGTCCTCGGCGTAGGCGGTGGTGGCCGTCACTGCGGTGACCGCGATCGTCATCGCGATGACGGTCGCGCTGCGAACGAGCGCTCTCATCACGGCCTCCCCGAAGGCGAGAGCTCGGTGATCCGCACGCCGTAGCGGTCGCCCATCACGACGGCCTCGCCTCGTCCGAGCAACTGGCCGTTGACGTAGATGTCGACAGGCTCGCCCGCGCTCTTGCCGAGCTCGATCGTCTGGCCGGGGGCCATCCGCAAAACCTCGGCGATTCGGCGTCGCGTGCGTCCGATCTCGACCGTGATCTCGACCTCGACATCGCGGAGGAGGTGCAAGGCTCCGAGATCGAGGAGGGCGGCGGGTTCGGGGCGCTCTGGTTCGGAAGTCGTCGTCATGCAGCGTCGCTTCGCAACGCCCGTGCCGCGTCGGTGACGCTGAGAGCGATGCGAGAACCCTGCGTGGTCGGCTGCCCGCGAACGATCACGTGGCCCTGGACGTGCAGCGCGACAGAGTCGCTTACGAGCGTGTCCAGGCGAAGGGTGTCCCCGATCTTCAGTCCTTGGACCTCGCCGACGGTCCTTTTCACGCGTCCGAGCTCGCACACGAGATCGAGCTCGGCTTGGCCCAAGATGGTCGGGATTCGCGCGGCATCGGAGGCGCTCGGCGTCGTCGCACATTGTCCGGCGGCGGCGTGAAGCGCCTCGCGTGCGATCGCCAAGCGGACGCGCCGTGGTGCCCCGTCACCGAGGAGGATGCTCACCGTCACCAGCTGTGCGTCGCTGGGCACGCTGGCCGACGGAGGAAGCCTGCGGAAGGACAGCCCCGCTGCCTGAAAGCTCGCGCCGAGCTTTTGGATTAGCTGATCGGCCATCGTGCCGAGCACGGCTCGCTGGGGGGTCGTCAGAGAGGTCGCCGGATCGGCATCGTTCGGATCCCCGCCCAGGATGCCGGTGAGTAGGAAGCCCACAGCGGCGGGATCGAAGAGCAAGAGGGCGCGGGAGCCACCCGGGTCGGTCGCGAGCGGGATGAGGTAGGAGCCTTCGCCCGCTTCACCGCAGAGCTCGCGCGGGGTGGAGAGCGATGCCGGCTCGACCGTCACCGAGCTCGATCGGCGGATGAGGAACGGGATGGCGCGCCGGAATGCAGAAAAAATCTCGTCGCGCCGCTCGTTCATCGAAGCGACGACGCGCTTCTGTCCGGTCCCGGCAGTCGCGGCACCGAGCACGTCGATCAATCCGAGGTCGCGTCCCACGTGGTCCTCATTGGGTGATGAAGTCGGTCACCAAGATGCGCTCGGCTCCGTGGACCCCGAGCGCCTGGAACTTCTCCAGCAGGTCCTTGCGGATGCGCTCCATTCCTTCGTCCCCTTGCAGCTGGTCGTAGGAAAGCCCGCGTACGTAGCTGAGCGTCGCGTCGCGTACGCGGGGAATGAACGGCTTGAGCTCCTCTTCGGTCGCTCCGTGCCGTAGCTCGACGGCGATCGTCAGTTTGAGCGCGCGTTGCCTACCTTCACCGTCCGGAACATGGGCCACGAACGGCTCGAGCGCGACCGTCGCTCCGGGGGGCTTGGCTGCGACCACCTCGATGACGGGCGCCTCGTGGGAGCTCGCCGCGCGCGCCCCTCCGTAGGCGGCGCCGCCCGAGATCCCGGCGGAGAGGACACCGCCGATGAGCGCACCGACAAGGCCGCTCCTCGTAGGCTTCGGCGCCGCAGTGGGCTTCGTTTCGGGTTTCGTGTCGGTCATGGCCGCGTGTCTTTCAGCGCTTCAGGTTGACGAGCTCCTGGAGCATCTCGTCGGCGGTGGTGATCGTCTTCGAGTTCGCCTGAAACGCCCGCTGGTGCGAGATGAGCTCGACGAACTGCTGGGCGATGTCGACGTTCGACTGCTCGAGCGCCCCGGCGACGATCGCCGCGCGGCCACCCGATCCGGCCGCAGCTATCGCAGCCTCGCCCGAGTCGCGCGTCGCCATCCAAACGTTCTGGCCGGACCGTGCGAGGCCGTCGTTCGACTGGAACTTGGCGACGGCGAGCTGTGCGATCGCGATCTGCTCGCCGTTCGAGTAGACGCCGTTCACCACGCCGTCCGCGTCGACCTGGATGCCGGTGAGCGAGCCGGAGGCGTAGCCGTCCTGCTCCTGCGACGTCACGTTGCTCGGTGAGCCGTACTGGGTGATGCCGTCTTGTCCGGTGCCGCCCGCGGAGATCGGCGTTCCGAAGTTGAAGGTGATGCTCTGACCCGGCGTCGCGCCGACGAAGTCGACGGTGCTCGGGCCGGGGGTGTGCGTGTCGAGGTAGCCGTCGGTGGTGAAGGTGAGCGAGCCGCTGGCGATCTCGGTCGGCGTCCCCGGCGTGCCGCCGTTCACCTCTCCGCCGTCGACCATCGCGTGGTAGTCCCAGCCCGTCGCCGTCTTGACGTAGTAGACGTCGACCGCGTGCGCGTTGCCGAGCGAATCGTAGACCGTGGTGCTCGTCGAGTAGTTCGACGTCGCTGCCGGGTTCGCGGGATCCCAGGGAAGCGCCGGCGGCGTCTCGTTCGCGTCGAGGTTCGCGACCACGTCGAACGAGCTCGTCGCCTTCGGCGGAAGGGGCGTAGAAGGAATCTGCACGTCGCCGACCGTCGCGCCGAAACCTCCGTTGCCGTCGGCGGCATAGCCTTGAAGCTTGAGCCCCGAGGGCGTGACCATGAAGCCCTGGGCGTCCTGGGTGAACTGGCCGGCGCGCGTGAAGAACTGGCCCGTGACGCCGCCCACGGTTCCGTCGACAACGAAGAAACCATCACCGGTCAGCGCAAGATCGCTCGCCTGGCCGGTGTTGACGATCGAGCCCTGCGCGAACAGCTGCTGGGAGCGGGCCATTCGGACACCGCCGCCGAGGTTCTGTCCCATCGCTCCGCCGAGCACGTCCTCGAAGATCGCGCGCGACTGCTTGAAGCCGATGGTGTTGCTGTTGGCGACGTTGTCGCCGACGACGCCGAGCGCCTGGCCCTCTGCCGAGAGTCCGGAAACGCCTGCCCACATGGCTTTGGTGATCGACATGGTCTTGGTTGTTCCTTCTTTGGCGCTCAGGGGTTCATCGCCGCGAGCTGCTCGAGCAATTGCGACAACTGTGCCGAGCCGAGCGCCACGTTGCCGGCGGACGATCCGGGCGCGGCGCCGGTAGCCGGTGTTTGGACCGAAACGAGATCGCTGATCGGGGCGCGGACGCCCGAGTCGAGGACGAGCTCGGGATAGCCCTTGTCGAAGTTGACGGAGACGACCGTGCCGGTGACGTCTTGCGTGACGTTCACCGGCTTTCCGTCGGCGTCCTCCGCGGTCACCTCCATCGTGTAGGTGCCGGGTGCTGCCGTCGCGCCTTCATCGGTCTTTCCGTCCCAGTTGAGCGGCATTGCGCCGGCGCCGTGTCCGGGCAGATCCATCGTGCGGACGATCTCGCCGTCAGGCCCACGGACCTCGACCTTGACCGTCTCCGCTTTGGCGCCCAGCGTCACGCTGGTGGCGGTCGGGGTCATGCCGTCGAAGGCGACACCCTTGCCGCGAACGGTGACCTGCTTGCCGACCAGCCCGGCAGCCTCGTTGTTCGCGAGGCCGGTCATCTGCAGGCTGATGAGGTCGAGCTTCGAGGATTGGATGAGCTGCTGCTCGACCGCAGTGAACTGCGCGAGCTGCGTGACGAACTCGGTGCCCTCCATCGGCTGCAACGGGTCCTGGTGGGAGAGCTGCGCGACGAGGAGCTTCAGGAACGCTTCGCGATCGAGAGCGCCTTGTTGCGGTGCTTCCGTCGCCGGCGCGCCGGTCGAGCTTCCTACGGATGAGACGGGCATGCGAAGCGCTTCAGCACGGTTCGTGCCCGTTGCCGTCAGACCTCCGATCGCTCCGCGCGGCTGGCGACGCTCCGAGTACGCCGGCGTGCCGACGGCGAGCGTCAAACGTTTGGCGGTCTAGAGCACGGCGCGGAGGCGGCGTCCGACGGCGCGAGGACGTGCCCGCTTGTCGTGGCGCCCGTCGTCGTGGGGGATCTCGCGAGCTTCGCGCTGCGGAGGGCGCTCGCCGCTGCGTTGGCCCGACGATCCGAAGAACGTCTCGCCGTCGGCAACGTGCGAAACGCTGACGCTGCTCACCGTCGCGGAGGACGAGAGGATGGCTTCGAGCTCGCTCTGGCTCTGACGGAGGAGCGTCGCCGTTGCGGCTTGATCGGTCGCCATCTGCAGATCGAGCCCCAAGGGAGCGTGCTCGATGCGGAGGCCGATGCGGCCCAGCTCGGGATCGTCGACGCGAGCTTCGACTGCTTTTCGGAGCGCCAACCGGTCGACATGGGCGCCGATGCGTGCGTCGACCTCGGTGGCTGCGGGCCGATCGAGCAGCGCAGCGGTCTCGGAGGAATTCTCGACGGCGCCGACGGCGATTGGCGTCATGCGCTCGGCGGTGTGCGGGGAAGAGGCGTCTAGCGGGGGCGAATCCGATTCGGCGAAAAGGCGCTGCTTCTTGGCGATTCGCAGCGCGGGGGCTGGAGAGGACGCGAGATCGCGGGGGCCTTCGGAGATAGCGACGGCTTGTGCTGTCTGCGCGGGCTGTGCTGCTTCACGCACGGCGCTGGTTTGGAGTGCTTCGATGACGCGAGGAGAAGGAGAGGAGTCTGGAGCGGGCGCGGGCGCGGGCGCGGGCGCGGGAGCGGGAGCGGGAGCGGGAGCGGGAGCGGGAGCGGGCGCGGGCGCGGGAGCGGGAGCGGGGGCGGGCGTGGGTGCGCGAAGGGGAGAGGGAGA
>JBGTSH010000148.1:0-23673 GCA_041940405.1 Polyangiaceae bacterium | reverse complement strand
GCACCCAGCGGTTGAACAGGTGCAAAGGGGTATCGAACCGGAGCAGCTCCTCGACGGCTGAGACCGTGAGCTCAGGCTCGGCTCGCCATCGGGTCAGCTGGTCCGGGTTCTGTAACAGGGCCAGCGTGCCGTTGCCGATGACGCCCGCGGTCGCCTCGTGGCCGGCGTTGAGCAGCAGGATGCAGGTCGAGATGAGCTCGTCCTCGCTCAGCCCTTCGCTGCCCGGCTGCGCATTGCAGTCCTTCGCGGCAAGGATCCCGTTCTTCGCCGGCTCGCCGATGGCCGCGACGTGGCAGGTCTTCATTGCCCAGAGCATCCCGATGCCCGCGTGGCCGACCGCCGCGATCGATTGGCCGGGGCTGGGGTCGCCGGCCGCCACTTTCGCGACCTTCATGTCCTTCGGCAGCTCCTTGGGGGCGTCCTTCACGCGAACGAGGGCGAGGTCACGTACGCGGTCGGCCTTGACCACCCACGCCTCGTGCGTCTTCTCTTCGACATCCATCCCGCCGACGGCATTGCTCTTGCCGAAGCTGACGCCGACCTTGATTCGAAAGTCCTTCTGCAGGCCCGACGCGACGACGTGAAAGTTGGTCAGGATGAGCCCCGACTTGTCGACGATGACGCCCGTCCCGAAGCCGTCGTCGGTCTTGACCAAGACCGTGGCCGGCGCGATCTGCCGGTAGGCTTCCTCGAACGATCCCGCCTTCTTGCCAGGGTCGTGGGTCGGCGCTGGCGCTGGCTTCGTGTCGTCTTCCTCATCCTGCCTCGCGAGCTTGGCGTCCTCTTTCGACTTCGCCTGCTGCGCGAGCTGCTGGACCATCGCGCCGACGAGCTTCCGCCCGTTGCAGACACGCGGCGCCACCGTCATGCCCTTCGGCTCGGGCGGCGGCTTGGGCTTCGTCGCGACCGGCTTCTTCGGTTCGTCCGTCGGCGTCTGCGTACCGCCGCAGGCGGGCGAGAAGGTGGCGCTACAGACCACGACGAGAGCTCCAATTCGACGCGTTACGAAGCTGTTCATGCCGACCTCTGGTTCGACGATCTTGGCTATCCGACTGCCAAGCGGAGAGCAAGGGCTGCTGATGGTCGGCCATGGTAGGACGGCCGCCATGCGTACCGCGTCGGCCCTCGCCTTCCTGACGGTCGCAGCCATCGGCTGCGGCGACCCCGCTGCGCCTGCCCCCGCACCCGGCTCCGCATCGGCAGCCGCAAAGGTCAGCGCAACGTCGACCGCTGCTTCCTCCGCCTCGGCCAAGGCGCCCAGCAAGGACGCGAAGAAGCGAGCGGCGCTCCTCGGGCACCTCACCAAAGGCAGGAAGCTCGCGCAGGAAAAGAAGTGGAAAGAGGCGCTCGTCGAGCTCGACAAGGCGCTCGCGCTCGAGCCGAAGGACGGCCGCGTGCTCGCCGAGATCGGCTGGGCGGCGTTCAACGCCGGCGATCTCGAGCGCGCCAAGAAGACCAACAAGCTCGCGCTCGACAACACCGCGCAGCCCGAGCGGCGCGCCGCGGTTCTCTACAACATCGGCCGCGTCGCCGAAGAAGAGAAGGACAAGGCCGCGGCAAAGGAGGCGTACGCCGAGTCGCTCGTGCTCCGCTACAACGCCGAGGTCGAGAAGCGGTACCTGGGCGTCGGCGGAGAAGAGGGCGAAATCGCCAGCCCGTGGTCGATTTGCACCGACGGGTTCGACACCACCAAGAGCCTCTGCGATTGTCTCCTCGCAAAGAAGGGCGACCTCGTCCTCACCGGCGAAGAGTCCTCGGTCACGTGCGACGCCGAGAAGGCCGAAAAGAGCCTCGGGGACGAGCGCCTCTCGCTCGTCAGCCTGAAGGTCGAGTTCCCGACCGAGCGCGCCGTCATCCTGGTCGCCAAGGACGGCAAGAAGCTCCGCGCGGTCGCGCTCCTCGGCGAGGACTTTTCACCCGGTGCCTTCGGCGTGAACAACACCATCACGGTCGAAGGAGGCAAGGCGCGCAAGGTCAAAAGCCGCACCCTCGTCACGGTGCAAGGGCTCCAGGAGAACCTCGACACCAACATGGCCGGGCTCGAGGCATGTCACTACACGGAGAAAGCCGTGACCCACTGCGTCCTCGGTGAAGGCGACGGCGCGACGAAATGCACGCGGCCGCTTCCCACCGAGATCTCGAGCGGCTGCGGTCCCGGCGTCGAGGTCGATCCTGCGGAGCTCGACCCGGAGACTTTGGAGTTCGTCAAAGCCCTCAAGGCGAACGCCAAGCCGCCGGAGACGGTCAAGGCGTCGCATAACGTCGACGATACAGGCAAGCTCGTCTCGAAAGTCGAGAGCGGCGATGCCAAGCTCTTGCCGAAGCATGCAATCGGCGAGCGGCAGATCATTCCTTGAGCGTCGTCCCGGCTGGGTGACAGCCGGCTCGCCGTGACGCTAGCGTGGGTCGGGTGCCGAACCTTCGCTCGCTACTCGCCGGTATCGCAGCGCTGCTCGCCCTCACGCCCGCTCGCTTCGCCGCAGCGCAGGAGAAATCGCTCTCGCGCGGCGCGCCTTCGTTCTACCTGTACGCGTCACCGGCTTTCGTCGCGATCCCCGTGGGCGAGGACGTGGTCACCGATACGGTGGACGTCAGCTATGAGTGGGGGATCGGCTTCGGCGGCTTGTTCGCGCTCGGCGACAGCAAGAGGTTCGGCCTCGGCGTCGGCGTCGGCTTCGAGCACAACCCCGCCACGCTGGATCCGGCCATCAGCGACCTGTGCGATGCCTTCGGCTCGAGCTGCCACATCCACGCCTTTCGCCTGCTGCCGGAGCTGCGGCTCGGCGGCATCCCGTCAGAGCAGCTCTACATCTACGCGCAGGTCTCACCGGGCCTCGGCTTGATCCATACGGTGGTCGAAAACGCGTTTGTCAGCTCCGAAGACACCGATCCGGGTTTCAATCTCGGGGTCGGCGGCGGGTTGCAGTATGTCGTTTGGAAGGGTCTCTTCGTCGGCGGTGAGATCGGCGCCGATCTCGGCTTTTACACGAATGACGAGGCCGACTTCGGCAACGACGACTTCAATGCCTACCTCGTCGATGTGAAGGGGCTGGTCGGGTATTACTTCTGACCGCGCAGGTGTCGCGTTCCGGGGAAGGTGGACGCCGCGCCCCCCCCTGACATGAATGTCATCGCGCGGTTCGCGGCTGCCGGCTGTGCGAGTCAAAAAGCTGTGGGCATGCCGGTTGCTGAGGAGGGCGGCCATGCTTTCTTCGACGCCCGCGACGTCGCCCGGCTCGCGACGACTCGCCATGAGACACACGCGCGCACTCTCGAAAAGCATGCGGGAAAGAGCCCGCCTGAGGGCCCATTTCCGTGCGGTGCTGCGCGAGCTCCGGTCGGCGGCCGACTCGCACTTCTCGCCGGATCAGCGCACCGCGCGGCGCGCGCTGATCAGCGAGCTCGAGCGCTACGCGTCGAGGGGCCGGTTTCCTCGGAACACCCATTTCCCGGGTGCGCTCGTTCCTTACTTCATCGACGACTTCGGGACGCGATGCGCGATGGCGCACCTCATCGAGTCGACGGGGGCAACCGATCTCGTCTCGCGTGTGAAGGGGACCGCGAACAACGCGTTCGTTCCCGAGCTCGCAGCAGACCCCGCATTGAGGACCTGGCTCGCACGTCACGGTCTCAGCGCCGAAGAGGCCGCGCGAATCCAACCGTCGTACTGCTTTCTGTCGTACGCCGAAGCGTGCGTCTGCACGGGGGGGCACGCAACCTCGGTCATCGAGGGCGAAGTCTTGGGGGTGTCAGCGGACGACGACGCCACCTTGCGCGTGAAGGTGGAAGCCATCCATGGCGAGAGCGCGGTCGCGGTCGTGGGCGAGGAGCTCCTCGTCTACGGAGGCTTCCCGGAAGGAGAACGCATCCTCGCCGAGGGCGATCCCAACGGGCCGGGCGCCGGGGGCAGCCAGGGTCACGCCGAGACCTTCTACGGTCGCTTCCAAATCGCCGGCGATACGGTCGTGACCGGGTGCGCAGACGGTGCTCCGCAGCTCACCAAGCAGGACGCCATCGCGGCGATGCTCGCCGAGAGCTGCGTGGACAGCCTGGCGAAGACCGACCCCGCGTGGACCGAGTCGCAGTGCGGCGACAGCGGCTGCTCGATGCGCAGCCCCGACGCAGGATCTTTGCTCACGCCGATCGTCACCCTGATCGCTGCGGCGGCTTTCGCGCGTCATCGGAGACGCAAGCGCCGAGCTCGGCCGGGTTGACCACCGGTTGCCACCTGAGCGCGGGAAGCGGTCGGGCCCCCTACCCGTAAGAAGCGGGCCATGGCCGACGAACCGTACCGCCAGAACCTTCGTCCCGGGCTGCAGACCTGCACGGCCTGCGGGACGCCGACGGATCCGGCACGAATCGTCTACTCGAAGGCAGGCGACCCCATCTGTCCGGGTTGCGAGAGCGCCGCCGAGGGTGAGGAGCGGCTGAAGCGCGGCGCCGCAGGCGCGGCGTGGGCGGCGTTCGCGTTCGGGGCCATCGGGACAGTCGCCCTCGGACTGCTCGTCGGCTCGCTCCCGAGCATGGGCCGCGATCACATGGTCCACAATGGGTACATGTACACGCGTGGCGCGGCGTGGAAGACGAGCATGCAGATCGGCGCGGGGTGGATGTCGATCCTCACCCTCCTCATCGTGCTCGGCGCGGTGACGATTGTCGGCGCGCACCGGACGCTCGGATCACCGGCGGTCCGCAAAGCCATCGGCGACCGTCGCAAGCGGCTGCTGCTTCTTTCCTGGGCTGGGATCCCTGCCGTGCCGGCCTTCTTCATCTTCTGGCAGCTGGTGTTCGTCGTCATCGCGATGGTCAGGTGAGCGCGCAGGCTTTCCTCTGAAGAGGTAGTAGGCGATCAGCGCGTTGATGGCGAAGAGCGCGGAGATCTCGTCATCCCGAGCACGACGAGCCGTCCAAGCCTCTGGACATCGTCCAGATCCTTGGACACCGCCTGCGCCCGTCCGCCGTCCAGCCTCTTGGACGGTATCGCAGCGTCGGCCCTGGGGTGTCGCTCCACGCCGGGCACGCCGGTTGCGACCGCGGGCGCCATGAACACTTTCGCGTCGTGCTCACTTCTCGCTTCGTCTGCCCTCCTCTCTGTCGCAGCCCTCGGGTGCGGCCCGTCCGCCGACGAAGCATGCACGCACTATCTGAAGCTCCGCCAAAACGAGGAGCTGCCCTCCGACCGCGAGGTCCACGAGGAGTGCGTCAAGGATCTGGAAGCGGCAAAAAAGAAGCTCCCGAAGACCGGCGGCAAGCTCATGGCTTGCATCAAGAACGCGGAGCTCGTCGAGGCCGCCGACACGTGCGCGTCCCGTTCGGCGCCGGACGAGGAGAAAGCCAAGGCGAGAGAGCTCTTCGCCGAGGGGATCGCGCCGGAGGCGACCACCGCTTGGGTGAAGAAGGGGGTCCTCGACAACGAGGCGTGCCAGGAAGGCGCGCGCGCGATCACCCGGAAGAAGGAGCGGGCCAAGATCATCGCGCCCGGCGAGGTCGACAAGCACGTCAAAGATATGTTTTCTGCGTGCAAGAAGGAAAAGTCGAACGCGATCTACGTTGAGACGTTCATCTGCATGCGAAAGGCCGAGGGCGAGAAGGAGCTGATGGCTTGCGTGACGGCGCCGGATGACGCCGCGAAGGCTGCCGTCATCGAAGGTTGCTACAAGAAGTGCAAGAGCGAGCACGGCGACAGCTCGAACCCGGCGTACATGCCGTGCTTTACGAGCTGCCGCACGGCCCGCGGCTTCTGAGCTCGCGCCCGGCGAGCGCGTCGTCTCAGGACCCCATGGCCGAGATGACGAGCTCGCCGCGCTCGTTCTTGCTGAACATCACGACGACGACCGAGGCCGATCGCGTGACGCGGAACGCGAGCGAGCTCGGGTGGTCGAGCCGGGTGACGTTCCACCCCGCGCGGATGAGGTGCCCCTGGAACTCGCGCAGCACCGCCACGTGCTCGCGCGTGTACGTGTACTCGTAGATCGGCTTGCTTCCTTGCTGGACGCTCGCGATGCCGCCCCCGGGAACGACGAAGCCGTCGATCCCGGAGACCTTCACCGCCGGCGGCTCGTCCGGGCTGTCGGGTTCGATCGCCTCTTGCGAAGACGACTGTCCGCTCATCATGCGGCGTACCTCGTCGGCGCCGAGCACCGCGCCGGTCACTGCGAGGACACGAACGACGGGTGCGTCGTTCTCTTGGTCGTCGAGCTGCGTCGGTGCAATCCCGCATGCCGCGGTCGTGCACGAGAGGAGAAGGAGGAGGCTATGGGCGAGTCGTCGAGTCGGCATGCGGCCGGCTGGTGCAAGACACGAACCCCGAGCGACCTGCGAGGAATGCGCGCGATTGCTCCTCGCCGCTGTCCAGCGACCGAGACGCTGTACACGTTGCTGTCAGCAGGTCTGGGATGCTCGCGGCGTGCACCCGTCGCCCGCTCGCACGAAGCGGGTCGTGCGCCGTCGGTACGTTGGTTGCGAAGAGTCCAAAGTGCTTCGGGGGGACCGAAGCTTTGACCACCAACGGAGAAGAACCGTGCTCGAACGTCATCGCCGCACCATCCATACGCTCTCGATCTTGTCCACTGTCGGCCTCCTCGCCGCTTGCAAGGCCGACAAACCGGCCGAGGTGTTCACCGAAGAGGACTGCCTCACCACCTGCGAGCAGCTCTTGCCGCTCTACAGCGGATCGGCTTCCTGCACGCCGACCTGTGACGTCAACGCCTCGGACGCGTACAGCGGCTCGCTCGCCGTCGTCACGCCCTTGGGGAGCGTGGCGATCGGCGGCAGCGGCGACGTCGGCGCCGTGTGCGAGCTCGTGCTCGCCGGGCAATGCGACGCCTCCTGCGAGTCCCAGCTCACCTTCTGTCTCTCGGATGCTCAATACGACCCGGACGCGGCGGCCCAATGCCTCGCGGCTCACGACGCCTGCGCCCAAGCGGAGCAAGAGGCCGAGCAGGCGTCGTCGTGCGAGGACGCGTACCTGACGAACTGCAGCGAAGAGCCCGCGACCTGCCAGTGCCTGTACGACGCGTGCATCGACGGCGAGGACGGCCTCTCCTGCACCATCTGCCAGGACGTCTATCGTTCGTGCACCCAAGCGGCAGAGGACACCCGCGACGCCTGCATCGACGCCGATCCGACGGATCCCGACTGCATGGACGACTACAACGCGGATCTGTCGACCTGCCTGTGCCTGTTCCAGTCGTGCCTCGACGGCGAGGCGGGCACCGAGTGCCTGACCGAGGACGGCTCGACCCTCCCGATGCCGGTCCAGACCGCGCCGAACAGGTTCGTCGTGCCCCGCGAGCTCGTCCGCACCTACCTGGAGAACGTCGATCACCTCGACCGCGCGACAGGCCTTCTTTCCACGCCGTCGGGCAAGCCGAAGCTCGCGTACCTCGTCGACGGACACCCCCTCTCGAAGCTGGGCCTCCGCACCGGCGACGTCCTGATCGACGTGGGCGGCATCCCGATGGAGTCCGCGGTGCAGACTCCCTCGGTGCTTGCGCCGCTTTTCGCTCCGAGCACGGACGTCGTCAAGCTGCGGATCAAGCGCAACGGCATCGTCAGGACGATCGAATACAAGATCATGCCTTGAGCGGGTTTGGGCGGTCGCCGGCGCCCAGCGTGGACTATCATGCGCCCGTGACGCGCTCCGAATCACCGCTCTCGATCCGCGCCGGTGCCCGGCTCCTGATCGCCGGCGCGTCCGATCAGGAGCCGTTCGTCCGCGCCCTCGCCGGGACCGAGATCACGCCGGTCTTCGCCCGCTCGCCGGAACAAGTGATCGGCGCGGTCGACGCCGTGCAGGTGGACGCGGTCTTCATCGTCGGCGAAGCCCGCGCGAGCCACGAGGCAGCCCTCGCGGAGCTCCGCACCAGGCACCCCGACGTGCCGATCGTGACCGAAGAGAGCGGCGAGCCGCAGGCGATCGTGCACGCCGTTCGAACGGCGCTCCTCTTGAGCTACGAGAACGAGCAGCCGGCACCGGTAGCACCGACCGCGCGAACCGCTTCGGGCGGCCTGGCCGAAAAGCTCCTGGGTCGCTCTCCTGCGATGCAGCGCGTGCGGGATCTGATCCTGCGCGCCGCCAACGGGATGGCCACGGTGCTCGTGCGTGGCGAGACGGGGACCGGCAAGGAGCTCGTCGCGCAGGCCCTCCACGAGTCGAGCGATCGCGCCGCCGGTCCGTTCGTCGCTGTGCACTGCGCCGCCCTGCCCGACTCGCTCCTCGAGAGCGAGCTGTTCGGTTACGAGAAGGGCGCGTTCACGGGCGCGGTAGGCCGCAAGATCGGACGCGTCGAGGCGGCCTCAGGCGGAACTCTCTTCCTCGACGAGATCGGCGAGATCTCGCCCGCTACGCAGGCCAAGCTCCTGCGTCTGTTGCAGCAGCGCGAATACCAAAGGCTCGGCGGGGTCGCGACGCTGCACGCAGACGTGCGCTTCGTGGCCGCGACGCACCGCGACCTCGAGGCGATGGTGAAGGAGGGCCGGTTCCGCGAAGATCTGTTCTATCGCCTGAACGTGGTGCCGCTGTGGGTTCCGCCGCTCCGTGCGCGCGCCAACGACCTGCAGCTCCTCGCACAGGAGTTCTGCGCGCGGTTCGCACGGGAAAATCGTCGTGAAGGCGTTCAGCTGTCGGAAGCTGCGTTGCAGAGAATCCGCAAGATGCGCTTTCCCGGAAACGTCCGGCAGCTCCAGAACTTCGTGGAGCGCCTCGTCGTGCTCGGCCAATCTTCCACCATTTCGGAGGCTGACATCCTCGCCAGCTTGGAGGACGTCTCGCCGTTCGAGACGCTGCAGAGCGAGCCATCGAGCATCAGCGCCGAAGTGAAGGCGGAGCACGTGCTCCCGCTCGACGAGTCGATGCGCAACGCCGAGAAGGCCGCGATTCGAAGGGCCCTCGTGGCCGCCGGCCACAACCGGAGCAAGGCCGCGCGCCTCTTGGGCATCAGCCGAGCGACGCTCTACAACAAGCTCCGCGAGCACGATTTGCCGTGAAGGCGGGCGATCGCATCGCGAACCGGTACGAGGTTCGCGAGCTCCTGGGTCGAGGAGGCTTCGGCGAGGTCTGGTCCGCCCTCGACACGACGCAGGGTGAGCTGCGCGCGGTGAAGTTCCTCGTCGGCCCCGCCCTCGAGCGCCCGGATGGGCGCGCGCGGTTCCTCGCCGAGGCGCGGATCGCCAACGCGTTCGTGCACCCGAACCTCGTCCAGGTCCACGACGTGGTGCGCGTCGACGACACGCTCCTCGCGCTCGTGATGGAGCTCTTGGAGGGACAGACGCTCGGCGCACGACTCGCCGAGCGTGAGCCGATGTCGCTCCGTGAGGTCGCCGGGATCATGGGACCCGTCCTCGCGGCGACGATGGCCATCCACGAGCGGGGCATCGTTCACCGCGACATCAAGCCCGACAACATCTTCCTCGCGCGCACCCGCTTCGGCATCGTGATGCCCAAGCTCCTGGACTTCGGCATCGCGAAGCTCGCCGACCAAGGCGTGACCGGGATCACGTCGACGGGAACTACGCTCGGGACGCCTTGCTACATGGCGCCCGAGCAGGCCTTCGGTGACGGCAAGGTCGATGCCCGAGCGGACGTGTTCGCGCTGGGCGTCGTGATGTACGAGTGCCTCTCCGGCATCCGACCGATCGAAGCTGGCAACGTCGTTCAGTACATCAAACAGCTGAAGACCACTGCCATCGTACCCCTCGGAGAGCTTCAACCCGATCTGCCGCGTGAGGTAATCGATCTGACGACCCGCATGCTCAGCATGGATCGAAGCGAGCGGCCGAGCCTCGAAGCCGCGCTCGACGTGCTCACGTCGCGCGAGTCGTCGGTGGACAAACCATCGAGCAAGACCTCGACCTCCTCGCCCGAGGTCGCTCGTGCGGTACCGCCGACGCCGCCCGAGATGGACGAGACCTATCCCGCGCCGACGCGCAGAAAGCCCGGCCAGAAGCTCGCGCGAACGGTGCCCGAGGACACGATCGACGGCCCGATACCGAGCGGCTCTCGGCGGAAAGATCGCGGTGCGGGCAGGTGGTTGATCGGAGTCATCGGGGGGCTGCTCTTGGCGATCGCGATCGGCGCCGCCGTGATCGCGCTCGATCCGGGCTCGAGGCTTCTTTTGCCCTGACGAGAGCTCAATCGACGAGCTCGCCGACCAGCATGCTGCCCTCGGGCGCTGCGGTGAACGTCTGGCCTCCGAAGTAGAGCTCACCATGGAAGCTCGCGACGAAGAAGGTCCGGCTCGAGGGGGAGACCGCCACGTCCGCGATCGTCGCATCGTCGGGCGAGCTCTCTGCGAGCACGTGTGGCGTGAGGTTCTGGGCTGGATCCATGTGGACGAGCAGCATGTCGCGCGTCGATCCGTCACCGACGTTTGGAAGCGTCTCCCCAATGGTGATCGGGAGCGCATACCCGCCTCCGATGAAAAGGTGACCGGCTTCGTTTCCGGCCGCCCGACCTTCTGCGAACGGGAGAGTCGCTATCACCTCGTTGGTTTGGGCGGTCCATCCATACTCGTGAATGAACAGCTGCGAGTTGGACGCACGGAGAATCCTGAAGCCCGAACCAGCACGCGTGATGTCGACGTTCTCACCCAGGTTGTCCGGCGGCGAATATGCGAGGTTGTTCTCGGTCTCGAGCGTGTGCACCGTAGCGAAGGCGTCTTCCACGCCGACGGCGGTGACTCTCAGCTCCTCGACGTCGACGGGATGAATCGCCGACTCGAGCGTGCGAGCTTGGGTCGCCCCCCACATGTCGGCCTCTCCCGTCGGAGCATCGCCCTCGACGTCGACGGTGATGACATAGGATCGAAGGGGCGGAGGGGCGTCCATGAACGTCGCGGCATCGAAAGGCGCGAGCTGCCCACGGAAGCCCCCGGCGATGCTGAGAAAATGCCGCCCTTGGTATTGCTGCACCTGAACCTTCGCCACGTCGACGCCGTTCACCTCGAGCTCGCCGGTAGCGCCCGGATCGAGCCACTCGACCGGCCAGACCGTTTCGAGGCCGTAGTCGAGCACCGCGATGAAGCCGCATTGGTAGCCGGAGCAGGCGGTGCCCTGCTGCATTGCGAACGCAGGGATCTCGTCCGCTTCGTAGTTGCCGCCGACGACGATGCGCTTTTCGTTCCTCGCGGTCGTGTACGCATGGACGCTGGTCTCGAACACGTTCGTCATCGGCAGGGTCGCCGTGTCGTTGCCCGACAGGTCGAACAGCGTCACGAACGCTACGCCCGGCATGCCGCCAAAGTCGCCGGTGACGGCCAACCGATCCTCTGCGGCAACGATCCGTCGTGGAGCGTAGCCGTGGCAGACCGAGAGCAGCTTGAAGCTACCGTCCATACCGGCGGTTGGTGTGCAACCTACGGCCGGAGGAGCGCCGCCTTCGCCGCCACCGCCTCCTCCGTCACCTCCACCACCTTGCGGGGCGCCGCCGGATCCAGGGCTGCCTGCCGTCGAGGTGGTTTGCGTCGTGGTCGCCGTCGCCGATGCGCCACCGGTGCCGGTCTCTTCGGAGAGCGGCTCGATGCCCCAGACGAGCCAGCAGCCGGAGGCCGACGCAGCGAGCAGTGCCGCGACCGGATGTGCTCCAAGGGAAAGATGACGGCGGCTCACCACGTGACCTCCGCTCCGACATAGCCACCAGACGCGCCGGCGACCGGCGACACGCGAACGGCCATCTGCGACTTCTCCGGCGGCAACGCGAACCACATCACGACGCCGCCCGCGAGCATGACGCCGCCGGCGATGAACGTTGCCGTCGAGACGACGGCGGACGTGTGTGCGTCCTCTCCGCCGGAGACTGCGTCGGCGTCGCATCTGTCGACGCGACCTTCGCGGCAGCCCTCGCGCGCGCTGTCCCACTGCGATTTGGACAGCACGCCGAAACCGGCGCCGATCCCGATCCCGACGATGCCCACCGAGCCGAGCGCGATGCCTGCAATCCGGCCAGGCGACAGTACTGTATCGTCATCTTCTTGCCGTCGGTTCGGCGGCGGTGGAGACCCGTGAAAGACCGGTTGGACCGGCGGCGCGGCCTGCTCGGCCTCGAGGAGCGGCACCTGGAGCTGTAGCGCGCCACCCTCGGTGGCGACGACCTTCGTGCTCCAGGGCCGGTGTCCACGCGCCGACGCACGAAAGGTACGCTCCCCCGGATCGACCTCGATCGGCGCCCCCGGAGCGACGGCGACGCCGTCCTGCTCGAGCCGAAACTCCGGCAGCGACGCGAGCTCGGGAGCGACGACGATCGTCACACGCGGAACGCGCGGCTCGACCTTCTCGATCTTGGCTCGCACCTGCTGCTCGCGGTCGGGTCGGTTCGCACCACGCGTTTCGTCGATCACCTCGCGGTAGAGGCGCAAAGCCGCGGCGAGGCGGCCCAACCCTTCGTAGCACTCGGCGAGCCGGTACTTCGTCCCGCTGGCGACTTCGAGACGCAGGCTCTCTTCGAGCTTCGGACACGCGTCGGCGAAGCGACCGGCCCGAAGGAGCGTCAGCCCTTCCTCGAATCGAGCCTGCGCCGCGGCGGCGTTGTCCTGCGCGCCGGCGCTCGACGCCGCGGCCGTGAGTGCGAGCGCGAGGAGCGCCGCCGCGCAGGTTCGTCCCATGAGCCTCATGCCGCGTCGCCCAGTGCACGAGGTGCGCCCATGCTCTTTGCGAGCAAATTCGCGGGCAACGTCGTCCAGGGTCGTGGACATGTCCAATCCTCCAGACACCTCATTGTCTATCTTCTGTCATCGCCCCAAGCGTCGCCGCCCGAGGACGGGTTCGCTGGCGCGGTGGCGCTCGTTGCTGCGGGAGATGCGGGTCCGCTGGGAACGATTCGGACCCCGGAAGGCGCGACGCCAGGGCGTGCGACGACGGGCGATGACGCGGGCGGCGCTTCGCTCGCGGCGTTGCTGGCGACGAGCTCCGCCGACGGCACCGGCGTGACCGGAAGCTTCGACGTCCCCGAGCCCGCGGCCGCAAAATCGATGCTGATGGTCTCGTCGCGCTCGGCCGTCGTCGTTCGCGCCGACCACGCGCGCGTGAACGAGTACGCCGATCCGCCGAGCAGCCCGACCAGCGCGCCCCCGACGAGGAGCGCTTTCGGACCGGCGCCGAGGCCGGCCTTCGCGCGGCCACCGGTCGTGGGTACGAGCGAGTCGGCGAGCTCTGCGCTGCCGGCAAAGATCGGCGCCGACGCTCGCGGAGACGGTGCGCGGTAACCGTCGAACCGAGCGAGCGCCATCGCGAGCTCCGACGCGCTCGCGAAGCGCGCGCTCGGGTCTTTCTCCAAGCACTTGTGAACGATCGCTTCGAGCTCCGGGGGCGCGTCGGGTCGCAAGCTGCGGAGCGGCGGCGGCAGTGCCCCGAGGATCGCGGCGCACACCTCACCCACCGAGCCGCCGACGAACGGCGTCCGGCCGGTGAGCATCTTGTAGAGGATCGCGCCGAGCGCGAAGATGTCTGTGCGGTGATCGACGCTGTTCGTCGCTCGCACCTGCTCGGGCGACATGTAGAGGGGCGTGCCGAGAAACGCGTCGGCGTGTGTGCCGTTCGGGTCCATCTCTCGTTCGATCATCTTGGCGACGCCAAAGTCGAGGACCTTGAGCAATCGGTCTCCGCGCTCGCGCGACTCGACGAACAGGTTGGCCGGCTTCAGGTCGCGATGAACGATCCCGGTCGCGTGCGCCTCTTGGAGCGCGTCACACGCCTGCATGACGAAGCGCACCGACTCCGAGATCGAGAGCGTGTTGGTCGACGCGAGGTACTTGGAGAGATCGCAGCCTTCCAAGTGCTCGAGCACGATGAAGGGAACGCCGCTGTCGAGCTTTCCGACGTCGTGGATCTTCGCGACGTGGAGGCTCTTCAGCTTCGCGGCGGCCCGCGCCTCGCGCAAGAACCGCTCCACCTTGTCGGGGTCGTTGAGCCACGCGCTGTGCAGGAGCTTGAGCGCGCGCCTTTGCTGGAGTTGCTCGTGGACGGTGGCCAGAACCGTGCCCATCGTTCCGCGCCCCAACACGCGCTCGACCCGATACTTGCCGGCGAGCAGCATGCCGGGCTCGTAGGTATCGCCACCGACCGGATGCATGCGGTCCTGCGGAGCGTATCGCAGGCCCGATCCCGACGGTACCCCGAGAGAGACACGACGCCGCTGTGTGTCGCGCGACATCGCGTTCTCTCCCGGGGGCGATGACCGTCACGTCAGTCGCAGAGGTTGCCGTCGGCCGTGTCGAACCGGTAGACCTTGCCCGTGCTCGAGTTGCACTGCTCGTTGTCGATCTCGCTGTCGGTCTTGACGAAGTCGCCGCCCCACGAGTTGTTGCACCAGGCCTGAAAGGTGATCCGAAGCCCGGTGATGTTCTTCCCCTCGGCGTCACCGAGGCTCTGGTTGCTGGCGACGCTCCTCAGGCTCTCGGCGGGGACCTCGGTGTTGGGGACCTGCTCGGTCTTCCACGATCCGCCGACCTGATACTCGAACTTCTTCACCTTGATCTTGTGGCTGTACTGGTTCTTCACCTTCAGATCGACGCCGGTGCACGCCTTCAGCTCGACCGCGTCCTCCGACGCGACCGACTCGACGGGCGCGGCGACGCCCAGACCAGCACCAAGAACCGCCACAAAACCCATCGCAACAACCTTGATCATGATGATCACTCCTCAGTCGTAAGGGGCGCGCCCGCGTTGATCGATGCGGCGACGAAAGTCGTCCGCGCATCGATTCCCCGTCTGCGACGCCGTTCGAGGACCAGCATCAGCAACGCACATGCCGGGCTTTCTCGGCCGAAATCCGGCTCGAATGCGCGAACCGTGTCTCGGACGTTGGACAGCACCTGTCCAGCGTCATGGAGCATGGTCAGGATGCTCTATCCTCCGTCGCGACGTCGTGACGCGAAGAGGTGCCCAAGGCCGAAGGCCAATGACCGATCCGTTCGCGGGTCTGCGCGAGCCGGAAGGGCCGTTCGAGATCCTTGCGGTCCCGTTCATGGGCCCGGTGATCGGGCTCGTGCTGTTCGGCCTGTTGTTCCTCGTCGGGGTGGGCCTCGCGGTCGAGGGCTCGCTCGCCATGGGCCTGATCTTCGCCCTGATCTTCGGAGGGCTTGCCGGGCTCTTCGGCTGGCACTCGATCCCGACGCGCATCCGCATCGATCGTGAAGGCGTGACCTTTCGGACGAAGCTCAAGACGACGACGGTCAGGTGGGAGGACCTCGAGGCTGTCGGTACCTGGTTTCGGGTCGAAGACCTGCCGGGCTACGTCGTCTTGCGCCTGTCCGAAGGGCGCGGCAGCGTGACGATCCCGGCGCTCGAGGATCTGCACCAGGAAGAGCTCCGCGATCACATCGTGAGCTTTTGGAAGCGCGCCGGGGGGAGCGGCGAGACCTTTACGCCGATGAGCGGGCTGCGCGAGACCACCAAAGCGCTCGTGGGCATGGCCAACCAGCTCGTCGAGATGCAGAAGGCCCAGAATCCCGCGCTCGCCCAGATGATGAGCGACGAAGAGAAGTGGGGGCCGAAACCGAAGCGGGAGGGCGAGGTTCCTCGACTGCGGGGGCCGGGCGTGATCCAGGTCGCTCCGAGCGAGAGCGACGACGACGACATCTACTGCGCCGTCATGCACGTGCTGGACGCGGACGGTCGGCTCTACTTCGTGGTGATCGCAGGCGGCAGAGCGCATGAGCGGCTCTTCAGCCAGATCGGGAAGAGCATTCGCCGCAAGGTCGACGAGCACCGTGACAACGCGGACTTCGGGGGCCGGTTCGACATCTCGCTCGTCCCCGATCTGACGCCGAAGACCAAGCACTTGCCCGCGAAGATGGACGCGATGGTCGACGCGCTGACGGTGGAGCTCGCAGGTGTGACGATCAGGAGCGGCCGGTCGATCGCCATCTCGTGGACGCACGGCCATCCACCGAAGCTCGACGCGCCCTGAGCGGCTACGCCCCCACCGGGGCATCGTCGCGGATGGCGCGCGCGTTGCGTAGCACGGGGCTATGTGCCGCTTCACCCCGTTGTTGGCCTCGATTGTCGTGTGCGCGATGGCGGCAGGATGCCGCTACGAGCCTGTGGCGCACAGAACTGTGGTCGAGCAGCCGATCGCCGAGCAGCCGGTCGAACCGACCTACGACGACCAGGCCTACGCCGACGGCACCTACGACTACGAGGAGCCCTATGCGTACGAGGAACCGTACGTGGCCGAGCCGGCAGCAGGGGTCTACTACGAGCCGCCCGTTCGACAGAACATCGTGGTGTTTCGGGCGCCACCGCCGCTCGTCTACGTGGAGCCCGACGTCTACGTGGTCGAGAACGTCGGCTCGGCGATCTACTTCTCGGGCGGCTTCTACTGGCAAATTCGAAACGGCCGCTGGTACCGCGCCGGATACTGGAACGACCCGTGGACGCACGTGCACATCGGTCACGTCCCTCGCACTGTCGTGCACCGGGATCATCACCACTACGTCCACTATCGCAGGCCGGCGCGAGCCGAAGTCTGGCGTGAGCCACGGTACCATTCGCGCGCCGACGATCGACGGCGCGCCGGCACACCAAGGCTCGAGCGCATGCCGCTGAGAGCACGCCCCGCGGAGCACCGTCCGGCGGCGCGGCCGGCGCCGCAACCTCGCGTTTCACCGCCGCCGCGAGCCACCCAACCTCGGCGAGCTACGCAGCCGCGAGTCACCCAGCCGCCGCGCAAAGAGATCCCTCGCGAGGCGGCGCCCGCGCGACGCATCGAGCGTCCGGTGGCACCGAAGGACGTAAAGCGCGTAGAGCCGGCTGCTCAGCGCCCGAAGGCCGACGAGCGTCCGAGGACCGAGCAGCGTCCGAGGGTGCAGGAGCCCCGCAAGGAGCGAGTCATCCGTCCCACGCAGCGCCCGAAGGCAGAGGGGACGCGCCGGGCGCGGGAAGCTCCGCCGCCGAAGGCCGACGCTCCGCGCGAGAGGCGAGTCATTCGACCCGTCCAGCGTCCCAACCAGGGCGCCGACAAGGCACGCCCGCGAGAGCAAGAGGACAAAGCTCGCGAAGAGCAGCGCAAGAAGCAGCAGCAACGCGGCAAGGAGAAGGAGAAGGACAAAGGCAAGCGGAAGCGTCCCCAGGCCTGAGGCGATCTTGCCATGCCGGCAGTCGCGCCGCTTTCTGCGTTGAGGCACGCGCAGCCTCGTGCGACGCGATGGGCATGCGGTACACCATCCTCGGGTTCATCGCGGTCGTCGCCGGGTGCGCGTCGTCGAACATGGGGGCGAACCAAGCGCAGCTGATGGAGCGTGCGAGCTTCGATCTCGACTGCCCGAAGAAAGAGATCCTCGTTACCGACCTCGGCGATTCGGCGCGTGGCGTTCGCGGCTGCGGCAAGCAGGCGTCGTACATCGAGACGTGTACAGGCCAGCGCGGCTACGCCACCACGACCTGCACGTGGACGTTGGACATCGCGCACAGGCGGCGCGAGAGCATCACCGCTTCGAAGCCTTAGGGCCTCGATCACTTCGCCGATCGCGTGGGGCTGCCCTTCTCGCGGTTGAGCCGCGCGGCCTCCTTCACGAACGCGGTGAGCGCGCGCTCGTCGAGCTGATCATCGCTGCGCAGCTTGAAGTGGCCCATGCGGCTGCTCACCTCGAGGAGCCCTCGCGGATCCGTCAGCTCGCTCCCGCGCCAGAAACCCACGGTCACGTGCTCCTTCGCCGAACGCACCCAGAGCATCGGCCCGCTCTCTTCGAAGACCGGTTGCCCCCATTTGATCGAACGCGTGGACTTGGGTGCTGCTCGCTCCACGACGGAGAGGACGCGACGGATGAGGTCGGCTTGCCAGCCTTTGGCCTTCGCGGCGATCCATGCGTCGATCGACATCCCACGGAGCGGCGAGACCTTCGGCGCGCTCGTCTTCTTCGCACTGGTCTTGGCCGTGGCTCTCTTCGCGGCGGTCTTCTTCGGGGTGGCTTTCTTCGCGGTCTTCTTCGCGGCAGGCATCCGGCGAGCGTATCTCAACGTCGTGGCACGAACGGGCGCAGCCTCGAGATGGGAGCGACGTGGACCTTCTTGATGCGAACGAGGTTGACGCCTTCGGGCGGGGACTCGTCGGGCGCGACCTGGCGCAGGACGAGCTCGCCCGGCCTTGCGCCTTCGTACACCGCGTAGAGGACCAACGAAGAGTCGACCGCGGCCGGCCGACCTGCGAGTTCTTCGAAGTCACCGTCGTGGAGACTGATCGACTCGTCCCCCGCGACGCTCTCCGGGTCCGGGAAGGACGGCAGCGGGAGCTCTCTCGGAGGAGGCAGCGACTTCAGTCGGATCGCCGTCGTCGCTAGCGAACCGCCGATCCGCGGCGGACGTACCGGGGCGAAGTGCATGACAGCGCCGGATCGCAAGCACCGCGCCAGCGTGTTTCCGGGCGCTTGCTGGGCTCTCGAGCAGGCCGCGCGCGAACACCATGCGCGCTTTCTTGCACACGACGTCACCTCGAGGCGCGTAGCGCGAAACCCGACGGCGATGCCGCCCAGGCTTCGAGCGCCCGACTGACGCGGTCGAGATGGTCGATATCGCGCACGATCTCTTGGTACCCCGGGACCGTCCCGACCCATTCGCGCATTCGAACGTTGGAGGCTTCGGTGAGGTACATCGTCCGAAGCCCCAACAGCGCGGGCCCATCCATCCCTGCGGTGGTCACACCGAGCTGTCCCACGAGCGCGTGTGCTTCCTTGAGGTGCTCGAAGAATTGGAGCTGCGCCCGTCGCATGTCCTCTCCTTGAAACAGTGGGTCCTTCCAAAAGAGCGTCATGTCGACGGCACCCGCCGGAGCCTCACCATCACGGACGAGATCGCCGATGAGGATCGGCAGTAACCCCGCGGCGAGGGCGCGCCGGGTGAGCTCGACGAGCTCGGGGTACGACGTGTTGCGCCCCGGATGGTGAGCGCCGTAGCGCACCCATAGGAGGACCTTTGGACCAGGCGGAGCTCCACGGAGCCGCCGATCGATCCAGTCGACGATGCCTGGAGCGATGGGTTCGTCGCCGAGGAACGCGGCGCGTACCTTCTGCTGGGCCGCGAGGGGATCGGGACGGAACCCTCGCGCGACGATCTCGGTGAGCTGCTTGTTCGCGCGTGGACGCGACCGATGAGGCCTGACGAGCGAGGTCAATCCGGCGTCGCGAACGAACCGTTCCACCTGCGCGGACTGCGGCTTGTCCGGCTCGATCTGAATCGCAATGCCAGCGAGGACGGCGGCAGCTGCGAGGTACCATCCCTCGCCGAACGAGAACGCGGGATCGGCGTGGAACGTGTACGCGTGGTTGCGCTCCTCTACGATCCGGCGTGCAGCGCGCGCCGCGCGTTCTGCGGCATGCGCTGCCTTCGTCGCGGCGCCGCCGCAGGGCTCGGACGTCATCCGGACCGCTTCGGAGGCCGAAGCTTCGGCGACCGCGACGATCGCCTCGACGCGGCGCCAACCGTCGTCGCACGCTTCGGTCGTCGGGGCGCGCTGCGCGCTCAGCGAGAGCTGATTCGCTCCGTGGCGCGCGTCCTCGGCCCGAGCAGCCAAGAGCCGAGCCAGCCGGGCGCGTGCGCGCGCTGCCGCACGCGGATGCTCTGGGCTCGCCAGGGCTTTGCGCGCATGATCGATCGCATGCTCCAGCTCGAGTCGATGGGAGTCGGGCGTGCCGGACAAGGCGCGGGATCTTATCGGGTTGCGGTCTTCGCGGATGCGGGCGAAAGGCGCCTCATGGCCCTCGGACGGAAGGCGGACGGCGCGTTGGCGTGGATGCTCGGATCGCTGCTGAGCGTGCTCGGTTGCGGCGAGCAGCCGGCGCAGAAGGCGGAGTCATCGGTCCAGCTCACGCGAAAAGACGTCGCCACCGTGCCGGGCGACGAAGGCGATAGAGCGCTCATCGAGCACATGCAGAAGTCCGGCGTCGATCTCGGCCGACCGCACCTCGTCGACTTCATCTTCGTCGGTCCAAAGGCGGCGCTCGAAGGGGTCTGCGCGGACATGATCAAGCAGGAGTACAAAGTCGCCATCGAGCCCCCGGGCGTCGCGCACAGTACGCCGATCTGCCGCGCTACGAAATCGATGACCGTCACGCTCGAGAGCATGACCAAGCTCCGCGCCGAGCACGAAGCCAGCGCTGCGACGTTCGGTGCGGAGCTCGATGGCTGGGAGCTCGATCCGCGTTAGGGCGCGGAGCGATCGTCGAGAGCACGCGCGGCACTACAAGAACACCGGCTGCGTGAGCGCAAATCGTCCCGCACCGTCGCTCACGCGGAAGCGGACGTAGCTGCCGTCCGAAGCGCGCGGCGCGTACTCGAGGCGGCGACCGCGGGCCTCGTGAACGAGCTTTCCTCCGGCGCCGATGGCTTCGAACCGGACGTCGAGGTCGCCGTCCACCTCGAGGACCGCGCGCGTCTTGGAGAGCTCGATGGTCGACAAGACGATCCCTGTGGAGCCATAAAAGTCGCCTCGCTCCAGCGCGGCCCGAATGCCCTGCGCGTTCTTGTCCGCGCGCACGACGACGAAGCCTATGTCGCCCGGGAACACCCGTTCGCCGCGAGCCTGCGCGGCGGCAGCATCATCGTAATGGTGGGCGTCGTCGGTGACCGTTCCCCAGACGCGGTGTCCACGCGAGAGGACGTCGTCCCAAAGCGCCTGGGTGGAGGGGTGCGTCGCGTCACCTTCGTTCTGACAATCCCACGATTGGTTTCGACCTCCATCAGCGGCAGCTTGGCGTCGGCGAGCTGTGCGATGAGCGGCGCGTCGGCAGCGAAGTGCATGTTGGGATGGTTGAGCATCGCAACGCCACCGAGGGCCGCGCTCAGCTCGAGGCCGTGACGATAGACGTCGATGCGCGACGTGCTCGACAGCGGCAGCAGCTGACGCGCGGGCGCCGTCTCGCCGGCGAACAGTACGTTGACGTGGAGCAGGCACGCGTCGCCGGGCCGCGGCGGCGGATCGCAGGTTCTCAGGTTCTGCGTGATCTCGACACCCGGGATCGTGAGCATCGCGGTGTCGGGCGTGTCGGTGACGGTGTTGTGATCGGTGAAGACGATGAAGTCGTAGCCGCGCGCTTCGTACCAAGCGTGCACCGCCTGAGGCGGGGTGTCGCTGTCGCCGCTCTTGCCGGTGTGTACGTGGAGCTGCCCTTTGAGGAAGCCGGGAGGCAACGCTCGCTTCGGCGCGGGAGCGATGGGACCAGCGGAGCCGGCAGCCGTGGCGCTGGTGGGCGCCCCGGCGGCCGGGTCACCCGACGGCGAAGAGCACCCCGATGCGCTGCCGAGCGCGAGCGCCAGGGCCGCGAGCCCACGGGAACCGACCTCCAGCATGGCCCGATGTCGAGGATAGCCCGCCGACTGTGACGCGGGAGCGCTATCCCTGACCGGACAGCTCTCGCCGCATCTGATCGACCGCGTCACGCAGGATCTTGCGGTCGACGCCGGTCGCGCTGATGTGATCGAGGGCCTTCTCGAAGTCGGCGGGGCTGAACATCCGCAGGTTGGGCACGAGCCAAGCGATCGCGGTCCCCGCCGCTCGTGCCAGCACCGACGTCGTCACGACGGAGACCTTCATCTTCTTGTGCGGAAGCGCTGCGGTCAGATCGGAGCGCTGTGCGGCGTTGGGCGAGCCGCCCTCGGTGTACACGAGGCACCGCAGCTGATCCGGGTTGGGGTGGGTGCGGTGCACTTCGACGAAGTCGGCCCACTCCGCCGGCAGCGGCGGAAGCGAGTTGTGCACCGTGACGGTGAAGTTCCCGATCGCCCGGCACATGACGGTTGTGGGTCGCCCCGAGAACGCCATGTCGTCGGACTACCACACGCCGGCGACGGCGCGTGGCCGATCACGCGTAGACGATGACCGCACGCCCGACGAAGTCACCGTGGCCGAGCTGCTCGAGGCTCTCGTTGATGTCTTCGAAGGCGACGCGCTGGATCGAGTGCTTGATGTCGCCATGCTTGGCGAGCGCGATCACTTCGGTCAGGTCGTTGAAGTTTCCCCAGAACGAGCCGTGGTACGTGAGCTCGCGGGCCACCAAGGGGAAGAGCGGGATGTCGATGCGGTTGCCGACCAGGCCGACCGAGACGAACGCGCCTTCTCTGGCGAGGAGAGCGAACCCCATGCGGATGGTCTCTTCGGCGCCTGCGCAATCGATGACACCGTCGAGCTCCGGCTTGCCCGTGAGACGAGCGAGCTCCTTCCGGAGGTCGTCGATCGACATACCCGTCGTGTTGACGGTGATGTCGGCGCCGTTGCGCTCAGCGAGCTCGAGCTTCTCTTGCGAGCGCGCAAGCGCGATGACCGTGGAGCCCGCGCCGATCAGCTTTGCGTACTGGACGGCGTATGCGCCGAGCGCACCGATGCCGAGCACGGCGACGTTGCGACCCGGACCGAGCACGCCGGCCTTGGCGAGCTTCTTCATCCCTCGGTACGGGGTGAGTCCGGCGTCGGTCAGCGGCGCCAGGACGTCGGGCGTGAGCTCCGGCGAATCGACGACGATGACGTGACGCGCGGGCACCGGGACGTACTCGGCGTAGCCACCGTACGGACCAAAGCCGGCCCAGCGGCCGTGCGCGCAGATCTGCTGGTTGCCCTCGTGGCACTGCCGGCAGAGCTCGTCGCCCCAGGCGCCGTCCACGACGACGAGATCGCCTTCGGAGAGGCCGAGATGCTCGGGCACGGCGGAGCCGATGCTGTCGATCCAGCCGGCGATCTCGTGGCCCGGCGTGATCGGAAAGCTCGGCTTCAAACCGCTGCCGAAGTAGCCGTCGACGAGCTGAAAATCGGTACGGCACATGCCCGCGCCCCCGACTTTGATCAGTACCTCGTCGGGGCCGATGTTCGGAATCGGGACGTCTTCGAGACGGAGCGGCTGTTTGTAGCCGTACATTCGCGCTGCGCGCATCATCGGCCTCCTCCCTTTGGATGGTTCCCCTCGCGAGAAGGGGAGTGCAATCCGCGTGCCGTTTACGGCCGCGCCGGAGGAGAGAAACGATTCGTGTTCGCCGCGACGATACGAGGTCACTCCAGGCAGAGATTGCCGGAGCCGCACTCCATCATCTCTTCCCAGAACCCGGCGGTCATCACGTTGCCGCAGTTGCGGCCGTGGATCTGCTCGAGGCACTGGTAGAGGTCGGTGTTGCCGACACCATTGCGATCGCAGTCGGGATCGGCGAGCTCGTGGCTGATGGGCTCGAACTTCGCCTGGAGGCAGTGATTGGTCGTCTGGAACGAGCGGCCTTGCCCGACGTTTCCGCACCGCAGCTCGCGATCGCATTCTGCGTCGGCGATCGACTCGGCCGCTGCCTTCGCGGACTGGCGCGGTTCCATCGTGGGTGAGGCAGTCCGATACTCTTCGGTACAGGCTGCGGCCAACACTGCCCCAGTGGCGAGAAGAGCGAGCGCTCTCTTTGTGTTCTTCATCGGTTTTGCCCGATGTCGATCCAGCAATGCCCGCGCCACTCGCCGAGCGCAGAAAAGGGCGCGCCGGCTGCGCGCGCAGAACACCTGGCGCGATTCCGCCTCAGCCCGCGGCCGGCTCTAGCTTGTCCTGCGTGCGCAGCTCGAAGTCGCTCGCGTCGTGACGCTCGCGGAGCTGCTCTTCGGGCTTGCCGAAGGGACGGTTCACCATCCGCCCGCGTTTCACCGCAGGGCGCGCGGCGATTTCGTCAGTCCAGCGGTTCACGTGCTTGTAGCTCTGCACGTCGAGGAACTCGGCCGCGTTGTAG
>JBGTSH010000147.1:0-23737 GCA_041940405.1 Polyangiaceae bacterium | reverse complement strand
GCGGAAGTCGTGACCGATCTTGTCGATCTCATCCATCATGAAGACCGGGTTCACGGTGCCCGCCTTCTTCATGCCCTGGATGATCTGACCCGGGAGCGCGCCGACATACGTTCGGCGGTGACCGCGGATCGCCGCTTCGTCGTGGACGCCGCCGAGCGAGATGCGGTGGAACTTGCGCCCGAGCGCGCGCGCGATGCTGCGGCCGAGCGACGTCTTGCCGACGCCGGGCGGGCCGAGCAGGCAGAGGATCGGGCCCTTCTTGTCCTGCTTCAGCTTGCGGACGGCGAGGTACTCGAGGATGCGCTTTTTTACCTTCTCCAGGCCGTAGTGGTCCTCGTCCAGGACCTCTCGCACCTTGGCGATCTCGAGGTTGTCGGGCGTCGAGTGCGTCCACGGAAGATCGAGGATCCAGTCGAGGTAGGTGCGGACGACCGTGTACTCCGCCGAGCCGACCTGCATCGTGCGCAGGCGCTTGAGCTGCTTCTTCGCGACCGTCTCCGCCTCTTGCGGGAGGTTGGTCTTGGCGATGCGCTCCTCGAGCCCGTCGAGATCGCCCTGATCGCCGTCGTCCTCACCCAGCTCTTCCTTGATCGCTTTGAGCTGCTGGCGAAGGACGTACTCGCGCTGGTTCTTCCCCATCTCCTCTTTGATCTGGGAGTTGATCCGCTCGCGCATCTTGAGGATTTCGAGCTGGCGCGTGAGGAGGCGGAGCACCTTGCGGACGCGCTCCTTGACGTCGATCGTCTCGACGAGCTGCGCCTTCTCTTCGACGGGAGCGTCGAGGTTGGCGGCGACGAGATCGGCCAGGGCGCCGGGCGCCTGGATCGAGTCGATGAGCGATCCCGCTTCGCGCGGGAGCTCGGGCATGAGCTGGATGACCTGCTTTGCGATGTCGCGCAGGCTCATCGCGAGCGCTTCCGCCTCGACATCTTCGGTATGCGGCTCCTCGAGCTTGCGGATGCGCGCGCGCATGTACGGCGCCGTCTGGGTCACGCTCTCGAGCCGGATGCGGGTGAGGCCCTGCAGGATGAGCGAGTAGTTGCCGGAGCTGTGCTTCAGCGCCTTGAGCACGCGAGCTGCGCAGCCCACGTGGTAGAGGTCCTCGTACCCGGGGTCGTCGGTCTGCGGATCGCGCTGCGCGAAGATCGCGATGACCGGCCCGGGGAGGTTGTCGACGTCCTCGACGAGGGCGACCGACTTCTCCCGGCCGACGTCGAACGGCGCTACCGCGCCTGGGAACAAGACGGCGTTTCGGATCGGGAGAACGGGGAGCTCGTCTCCGAACGTGACCTCTTCATCGGGACGCGGGGGCGGGATCTTCTTCTCGGTCATCAGCTTGCCTCGGCCTGCTCTTTGCGTGGACAGTAAGGCCCCCGGGGAGAAGGTCAAATCCCTTTCTTCGCTCCGGACGGGTTGGGGGCCGGCTCCCAGGGTTGGGCCTGGCCTGACAGATACGGTGTAGGATGCCCGACATGGTTCACTCGGCCTTGCCGCCGGCAGAGGACCTGAAGCTCGTGCTGCTCGCCGACATCGCGCGAGGCGGTATGGGCACGGTCCAGCTCTGTCGTGTGGCAAGCGGCCGCTTGAACGGGCGCTTCGTCGCGGTCAAACGGCTCAACCCCGCCATCGAGCAAGAGCCCGAGTTCGTGAACATGTTTCTCGATGAAACGTGGATCACGGCCACGATCAACAGCCCGCACGTGGTGAAGGTCGAGGCTTGGGGTCGAGATGAGCTCGGACTCTACCTCGCGGTCGAGCTCGTGCAAGGCGTGAGCCTGTCGCGCCTGATGAAGGAGTCCAAGGAGATGAAGGAGCCGTTCGCCGAGCGGACGGTGGCCTTCATCATGTCGCAGATTTGCGCGGGTCTCGCGGGCGCGCACGGTCTCCGCGCCGAGAGCGGGCAGCTCCTCGGCGTCGTGCACCGCGATCTGACCCCCGGCAACATCCTCGTCGGCTTCGACGGCATCGTGAAGATCGCCGACTTCGGGATCGCCAAGGCAGAGGAGCGGCTCACCAGCACGCGCATCGGCATGATGAAGGGCAAGCCGGCGTACATGGCGCCGGAGCAGGCGCGCGGCGGCGGGATCGATCAGCGTGCGGATCTGTTTGCGATGGGCGTCGTCATGTTCGAGCTCCTCACCGACAAGCGGCCCTGGAACGCGAAGAACGATCTCGAGACGCTCATCGCCGTATCGAGCCAAGAGCCTCCGGACCTGCTCGAGATCCGCAAGGTGAGCCAGGTCTTCGCCGACATCGTGAAGCGGTGTCTCAAGAAGCCGCCGAAGGATCGCTTCGGATCCGCGGACGAGGTCAAGGAGCTCCTCGACGGCTGGCGGCGCGAGCGCGGCTTCGATCGTGACGATCAGGCGTCGCTCGCCGCGTTCGTCGCGCGCAACACGCCCCAGCAGCGAGCGTGGTTCCAGCAAGCGCTCGCGGGCGGGCACAAGCTCGGCGGCGTGACCTTCTCGGACCTCGAGGCACGCATCGACGCCTCGAGAAAGAGGACGACGTCCGGTCAGATCAAAGCCGTCGTCGCCACGCCGATCCCGGCGCCCGCCAAGGCCGCACCGCCAGCCCCTACCCCGCCGCCGACCGAGCTCGAAGAGATCGACGAGAACGCGCAGACGCGCTTCATGGGCAGCTCGCCCGCCGCCGGGCTGCCTCGCCTGAACGGGCCGACGTCCGGGCACCCGATGGCCGGCACCGTCGCGCTCACGGCGTCCCAGTCGGCGCGGCTCGGTGCCGTCGTAGTAGGTCCGAGCGCGCCCAAGCCGGCCGACTTGCCGCTCCCTCCGAGCCGCCAGATGCCGGGTGGCGCTGCTGCTCTGGCTCATGGGTCGTCGCCTTCTCCCACGTCGGGACCTGCAGCTTCGGTGCCCCGATCGAGCGGGACGATGCCCGCGGTCCAGGGGCCCGCTTCGGGTCCGGTGCCTTCGGGGGCGCCTATTTCGCCTCACCCGTACTCGCCCGCTCCGGGCTCCTACCCGTCTCCCGCTTCGGTCCCGCCGCCGGCGCCCGCGATGCCACAAGGCGGCTACCCGCCGCCGCCGATCCTCCCGGTCACGGTCTGGGATCCGCCGAAGCGCAAGGCGTCGGCATGGCGCTGGCTCGGTCCGCTGCTCCTGATCCTCCTCGCCGGCGGCGCCGCTGCGTATTGGTATGTGCTGCGGCCGCGCTACGGTATCTAGCGCCATCGCTGCACATGCTCACGAAGACGTTCTTCCCTTGGATTCCTCCCCCCAACCCCCTCCACCTTCGTGGAGGGGGAGCAGGCCTACCCCCCTCGCGGAGCGAGGGGGGCAAGGGGGGTGAAACCACAGGGATCGTCGTCGAAGCCCTCCGAGTGGGGGAGTAACGGTTGGATCCGCTCGCTTCGCTCCTCGCCTTCTCGTTCACGCTCGGCGGCCCCGCCGACATCGAGCGATCGCGCGATCCGGGCCCGAGCCCAGAGTGTCCGAACGACATGCGCCTCGTGACCGGGATGCACTACGACGAGGTGCAGCACCTCTGCACGTCACCGCAAGAGGACACCAAGGACACGCATTGCTTCGCGTACTTCGAAGGCATCACCGGCCTCGAGGGCGACATGACGGAGATCCGGGTGTGCATGGATCAGTACGAAGCGCCGAACAAGCGCGGCGCGAAGCCCTTCGTCATGAAGTCGTACAACTCGGCGAAGAAGTACTGCGGCGATCGGGGCAAGCGCCCTTGTACCGAGCAAGAGTGGGAGACCGCGTGCGAGGGGCCGGAGTACCTGCCGCTCGCCTACGGGTGGGCCGTCGACAGGAAGATCTGCAACAGCGACAAGAAGTGGATGCAGGTCGACTGGGACAAGTTCAAAGACGGCGACGACGCGGCAGCCGCCGAGTCGGATCGGCTCTGGCAAGGGACGCCGAGCGGGCGCTTCCCCGGCTGCAGCTCGAGCTTTGGCATCTTCGACATGATGGGCAACGTCGAAGAGTGGGTGACGTCGCGCAAGACGCGCAAGCACCCGGGCTCGCTGATGGGCGGCTTCTGGGCAAAGCCGTGGACGGGTTGCCGCGGCACGAACGACGCGCACGAGCCGAGCTTCGTGTTCTACGAGACGGGCTTTCGCTGCTGCGCCGAGCCCGGCACGCTCGACGCTGACGGCAAGAAGAAGCAGAAGAAGGCCGACTGATGCGAGCGGTGTTCTTCGGCACGCCGGAGATCGCGGTGCCGGCGCTGGTGGCGCTGACCGAGATCGCGGCCGTTATCGCCGTGGTCTGCCAACCCGACAAGCCTGCCGGGCGCGGCCTCGAGCTCAAGCCGCCCGCGGTGAAGCAAAAGGCGCTGGAGCTCGGACTCGGGGTCGAGCAGCCGACGAAGGTGCGAACGCCCGAGTTCGCCGGCTGGCTTCGTTCGCTTGAGGCCGACGTCGCCCTCGTGATCGCCTACGGCCGCATTCTGCCGAAGGGCGTGCTCGACGCGCCGAAGCGCGGGTGCATGAACCTCCACGCTTCGATCCTGCCCAAGTACCGCGGGGCCGCGCCAATCACCTGGGCAGTTGTGGACGGCGAGCCGGAGACGGGCATCTCGCTCATGCAGATGGACGAGGGCATGGATACGGGGCCGGTCTTCACGATCCGCCGCGTGCCGATCGGCGAGAACACGACGGCGGGCGAGCTGTCGGTGTCGCTCGCCGCGTGCGCCGCCGAGGTCGTGCGGCTCGATCTGCCGCGCGCGGTCGCCGGAGAGCTCACGGCAGCGGCGCAACCCGCGGAGGGCGCGACGCACGCGCGCATGCTCACCAAAGACGACGGCCGGGTCGACTTCACACGTACGGCGAAGCAGGTTCACGATCACGCTCGCGGCATGTCGCCGTGGCCCGGAGCGTTCACGACGGCCGGCGGCAAGACGCTGAAGGTCCTCGAGACACGGCTCGCCGCCGGCACGGCAGACGGTTCGCCCGGCACCGTGGTCGCTGCGAAGCAGGATCGCATCGAGGTCGCGTGTGGCGAAGGCCGGATCGCCATCATGCGCGCGCAGCTCGAGGGCAAGAAGCCGCTCGGCGCTCGCGAGCTCGTGGGCGGACGCGCCCTGGCCGAAGGGATGGTCCTCGGAGCGAGCGCGTGAGCGGCGCCCGCGAGGTCCTCGACGACTTCATCGCCGAGATGAAGCGTGAGTTTCCGAGATTTCGGATCGTGAAGAAGTCCGAGAGCGGCCTCTCGAAGGCGATCGACGTGGCGCTCCGGATCATCACCCTCGGCGGGATGCGCTCGTACATGACCACGTACCACACGGTGATCGGCGACACGCTCTACGTCCCGGCCGGCTGGGACGACGCGGATCCCATCGCCGCCGTGATCACGCTGCGTCACGAGCGCATCCACCTCCGGCAGCGCAGGCGCTACACGCTCCCTGGCATGACGGTTCTGTACTTGCTCCTCCCCTTGCCTCTCGGGCTCGCCTACGGGCGCGCTCGCATCGAATGGGAGGCCTACACCGAGACGCTGCGAGCGACGTACGAGCTCCGGGGCGAGGACGCGCTCCGCTCGAAGGCGCTGCGCGAAAGGATCGTGTCGCAGTTCACCAGCCCCTCGTACGGGTGGATGTGGCCGTTCAAAAAGACAGTCGAGCGCTGGTACGACGAAGCGGTCGAACGGGTCGCCCGCGGTCAGTGAGCGCGCAGGACCGCCGGTGACGCCGCGCGCTCCAAGAAGACCTCGGCGGCGCTGCCTTCCGCGACGTCGATCGAATACACGCTCGGTCCGTGCTTGTAGAGGATGTGCGAATCGTCGAGCCACTCGACCTGGTCGTCGATCGAGCGCTCCTCGGCGAGCGCGCGTTCGGTACCGGACGCGATGTCGAGGACGTGGAGGCGCCACTCTCCGGGCTTTTCCGTGCGCTTCTTGTAGGCCAGGCGCCTTCCGTCCGGCGAAAGCGAAGGACACTCGACGTTCTCACGCAGGGTGACGAGGCGCTTGTCCGACACGCGGCCCTCGACGAGCCACGTCTTCTTGTCGGAGGCGAGCGTTGCGTAGAAGCGATCGTCGTCGTTCGCGAACGTCACGCCCCAGAAGTTGAAGTCGGGCGCGCTGAACCTCGAGCCGTCGCGGGTCACCTCGAACGACTCCAGATCCGCGACAACGGCGTCCTTCTCCAGATCGAGGACCAGGGTCTGCGTCGACATGTCGACGTCGTTGTAGCCGTGCCCGGTGACGAAGATCGTGATCGCCCCATAGCGCCCGTGCGGTGACACGCGGGCGCGGCTCGGCAGGCCAGAGAGCGGAAGGGTCCAGCGCGGCTTGAAGTCGCTCCCGAAGGTACGCAGCGTCGCTGGCTCGGTCAGCGAGCCGCCCCCTTCGAGGCAGAGCCCGCGACCCGCTGCATAGTGCAGGCGGACGCACGAGAGCGGCGCCAGGGATCGCTCGGAAGCGCCGGCACCCAGCGCCATCTGGCCGACCTGTCCGAACGAGCCGTCGCCCGGCGACAGGTTGCGGAAGAGGACCCTCGGCCCCTCGCCTACCGAGGTCGAAGGCACGCTCGCGCCGACCGCTTGCGAGCGCGTCTGACGCGCCCGAACCGCGACGTAGGTGCCGGCCGCGCCGAGCGTCACGAGAGCGACCACGCCGAAGAGAGCCAGCCGGCGGCGAGGTGGCAGATCACGCGGCGGCGCCGATTCGACCATGACGAGGCCTCCATAGCATCACGGCGACGGCGACACCGAGCCCGAGCACGGCGATCTGCACGGCGAGCGCGCTGCGAAAGTCCCACGCCGCCCAGACCGCTCCGAAGCCGAGCGAGCCGGCGAAGCGGGCCAGGCTCACCGCCGTCGTAAGGCTCGCGATCTTCGTCGTCCGGCGATCTTCTGCGACGCGGGCGCTGACGACTGCGACGAGGACGCCGTCGGTCGCTGCATAGAAGGCGCCGACGAGGAGGACGCAGCCGACGACCCATGCCGTCGACGGGCTCGCGGCGAGCACGATGGCGTACGCCGCGGCGAGCAGCACGTGCCCGCCGACGAATACACGCTTTCGTCCGATGCGGTCGGCGAGCCTGCCTGTCGGGATCGCGAGCGCGGCGAACGAGAGCGCGCTCGCGACGAAGACCAGCGGGACGAAGCGCGGATCGAAGCCCGCCCACCGCTGCAGCACCAGATAGAAGAGGCCGTCGCTCACCGCCCCCGCCGCGAGCACCGCCCCGACGCCGACCAGCGTCGCGATGCCGCTCGGGCGCACCGGGGGATCGGCGAGCTCTACGTTCTCGACGGGCTCGACGCTCTCGTCCGCTGCCCGGCGTGCCGGCGACTCGACGAGCAAGAGGAAGATGGCGAGGCCGAGCAGCGCCACGCAGAAGCTCACCACGAACACGACGTCGTAGCCGCCGGGCACCATCGCGAGGAGACCGAACGCGACGAGCGGACCCAGCATGGCGCCTGTCGTATCGAGCGCGCGGTGGACGCCGAACGCGGCCCCGAGCGCGCTCCTTGGCACGCTGAGCGAGACGAGGGCGTCGCGCGGTGCGGCGCGCACGCCTTTGCCCATGCGATCGACCGCGACCACGCCGGCGATGGCCGAGAGGCCGGAGCCGGCGAGCAGGAGCCCGAGCTTGCACGCAGCAGAGAGCGCGTACCCGATCGCGGCGAGAGTCTTCATCCTGCCGAGGCGATCGGCGACGAACGCCGAGCTCACACGCACGATCGCTTCGACCGCGTGATAGAGGCCGTCGATCGCGCCGAGGCCGAGCGGCGAGATCTCGAGGCTATAGAGGAGGTAGAGCGGCAGGATGGCGCTCACCATCTCCGCCGAGACATCGGTGACCATGCTGGTCAGCCCGAGGAGCACGACGTTCCGGCCGACGGCATGGCGGCCGAGCCCCGGCCCGCGCTCGCCGCGTCGACCCGCGAGCGCCCCGAGCACCCGCGCGATCGGAGAAGCCTGATACATCCTCGGGTCGTGAGTATAGACAGCCGCGCCGAAGGCCGATGGGCGATCGCGCCGGCGATCGCCGCCGTCCTTTCGCACTGTCTCGCCCTCCGCGCCGGGTTCGTCTGGCTCGATCACGCGCACATCGAGAAGAAGCTCGCGATCGCCGCCCCGTCCGCGTGGGGCGACCTCTTTCAGAAGGGCTTCGCGGGAACGGGGTACTACCGGCCGCTGGTCGCCATCTCGCTCTCGATCGACGCGCTCGCTCGCGCACCCTGGTTCTTCCACGCGACGAACCTCGCGTGGCACGCGGCGGCGTCGCTGTTCGTGGCGCGCGCCGCCGAGGAGCTCGGCGTCGCGAAGCGTGCAGCCATCTTGGCCGGCGTCCTCTTCGCGGTGCACCCGGCGACGGGGATCGTCGCCAATGCGATCGCGTTCCGCTCCGAGGCGATGCTCGTCGTCGCGCTCCTGGGGCTCGTGATCGCGCACCTTCGCAGAAAGCCGATCGCTGCCGCGATTGCGATGCTCGCCGGCGCGCTCACCAAGGAGACGGCGCTCGTCCTCGGCCCGCTGTTCGTGGTGGCCTTGGAGGTCGATCGCCGGCTCGTCAAAACGGAGCAGGCGCCGATCAAGACGACGCTGATCGCCGAGGCGGCTGCCCTCGCCTCGGCGATCGCTCTCCGCGCGGCCTACGCGCCGCCGTGGCGGGCCGAGCATCCGGACCTGGCGCTCTCGGAGAGCATCGGAACGCGCCTCGCTTCGATGGCGCGGGCGGTCGCGGCGATCGTCGTGCCGCTGGATCGATCGGTGTGCGACGCAGCGCGGGTGACGAGCGCCGCATCGCTCTCGGCGCTCGCAGGGCTGGTGGTCCTCGCTGCAATCGCATGGGTGGCGTTTCGAAGACGCGGCCCCGGGATCCTCCTCGCGCTCTCGATGCTGCCGATCCTCCATATCGTGCCGGTTCCCCGGTGGTGGTCGCTCCACTACGTCTACGTCCCGCTCGCGTTCGCCGCGATGCTCGTCGCCGAACGCATCGCGCGGTCGAGCCGGCCGCGCGCGTGGCCGCTTGCCGCCGCAGCCGCGGTGCTCCTCGGAGGCGTCTCGCTCTTCGACAGCCGGCGCTTCGCCTCGGACGCCACGCTGTGGGAGCCCGAGATCGCCGCCGACCCCGCTTGTCTCGAAGGCCAGTTCTACGCCGGCGAGTCGGCGCGAAAGCGCGGCGATCTCCTCGTCGCCATCGCGCGCTACGAGGCAGCGCTCGCCGCCCGTCCGGGCGTCCTCGCGTACGTCGATCGGCGCGCGGCGACGCAGAACCTCGCAGTGGTACTGCTCGAATCCGGTGATGCTGCATCCG
This sequence comes from Polyangiaceae bacterium, assembly GCA_041940405.1. Taxonomy (GTDB): domain Bacteria; phylum Myxococcota_A; class Polyangia; order Polyangiales; family Polyangiaceae; genus Xiheicaenibacterium. The sequence goes on along the minus strand of JBGTSH010000147.1, from coordinate 14,497 downwards.
CGTGGCGCATCCTCGAGCCCGAGATCGCGCCCGACGATGCCAGCTCGGAAGTGATCTATCTCGCTGCAAAGGCTGCGAATGCGCTCGGCGACAAGACCGCCGCCCAGCGTCTCATCCTTCGATTGCGGCAGCGTGGGTGGACGGGGCCTGCTCGGGCCGAATAGAATCGCGCGATGCTCCGGCACGTCGCCATTCTCTTCGTGGCCTGGCTCGCCTTGTTCATCGCGGCCTGTCCCTCGGACGACAGCGACGACGCCGCATCCGGCGGAGCGACGCAGGGCCAGACCACCGGCGCAGGACCGACCGCGGGGCCGACGACCACGACAACGTCGTCAGCAGGGCCGACCACTTCGGCGATGTCGACCGGGACCGGCGGCAACGCGACCGAGGTGAAGGTCGCGTTCATCGGCGACTCGGGCAACGGCGGCGACTTCCAGTCGGTGCTGGATCTCGCCCTCGCCGAGGGCGTCGACGCCGTCGTCCACAACGGCGACTTCGACTACGGGCTCGATCCCGACGCGTTCTTCGCGACGGTCGACGCCAAGATGGGCGCGTCGTTCCCCTACTTCGTCGCCGTCGGTAACCACGACGCGCCGGCGTGGAACGAATACTCGGTGTACGCCCAGGCGCACTTCGACGGTGCCGGCGTGACGCTCGACGAACCCAACCTGCTCGACCAGAAGTTCGCTTTCACCTACCAGGGCATCCACTTCGTCTTCGTGGGCGAGAACGGGAACAACGACGAGTTCGCGCAGTTCATCGACGACCAGCTCGAGCCCGACGAGGACGCGTGGAAGGTCTGCGGCTGGCACAAGAACCAGCGCGCCATGCAGATCGGCGGCAAGGGCGACGAGATGGGCTGGGATGTGTACGAGAACTGCCGTCTCAACGGCGCGATCGTCACCACCGGCCACGAGCACTCGTACGAGCGCACCAAGACGCTGACGGGGATGGAGAGCCAGACGGTCGACGAGACCTGCGCCGATCCGAACCAGCTCTGCGTCGGGCCCGGCAAGACCTTCGCCGTCGTCTCCGGCCTCGGCGGCGTCGGCATTCGCGATCAAGAGCGCTGCCTACCGACGACGCCTCCGTACGGCTGCAACGGCGAATGGGCGAGCATCTTCGCCTCGGATCAGGACGCGAACTACGGCGCCCTCTTCATGATCTTCAACGCAGGCGGCAACCCGAAGCAGGCTCACGGCTACTTCAAGACCGTGGACGGGCGCGTGATCGACGAGTTCGACGTCACGCGCACGCCCTAAGGCCTTCTCAGGCAGAGCCCTTTCGCTGTAGCTTGCCGGCGTGCCGCGCTTCCGGCGTCGCGTCCCGGGGACACCGTCACGTGTAGGGATCAACCCCTTCACGCGCGAGCGCGTCGAGATCCCGGGCAAGCCTCCGGGCGAGCAGACGGTCGACGTCGACATCGTCGGACTTCAGGTCGTCACGATCACACAGGCCCCGGGAAAGAAGCCCAAGACGGAGCGCGAGGTCTTCGCGAACGAAGCGGCCGCGCGCGGCGAGCTCGCGAACCGGATTCGATCCCTCCTCGCGCGCGGCTACGAGCCGCCGAAGCCCGAGGCGACACGCGCACCTTCCGCGATCTTGATCGACGAGCTCCTCGCCGAGGGGAGCCCGCGCTTCGTCGAGGAGCTCGCGCTCTTCTCCGGCAAGAAGCTCGGAACGCTCGCCGAGAAATGGTTCAAGGACACCCGGCCCGGCGTGCGGCAGATGCTGCTCGACTATGTCCGCGCAGGCGTCGGCCGAGCCGAGCACAAGCCGCTCGTCAAACGCCTCTTCTACTTGGCCGAAGAGGCGAAGGACGACGAGCTCATGGCGCTCTTCGCGATGGCGTTCGACAGGCTCGAGAAGCGCTGGGTGGTCGAGGTCGAGGAGTACGACCTCGACGCGTCGAAGCTTGTCAAAGAGCCCGGGCTCGTCGCGTCGCCGCTCTTGCGCTCGCGCACGGATCGACAGGACACCGGTCCCTTCAGCCGGCACACCCGCCAATACCTATGCAGGCGCGCGTTCCGGTATTTCCGCCAGCTCGCGTACAGCGACGCGGGACACTACGTCCGCGCGATCGCGCCGGCGCTCGCCGAGATGACCGATGAAGACCTGGGCGATGCGGGGCGCTTCCTCGATGCGTGGACGGTCGTGCACGTCCTGTATTGGGGGTCCGAGATCCTCGACCGCAATCCTCGCGGCATCCGCGTCGCGTATGAAGAGTCGCTCGCCAACCTGAAGTTCGCGCCGCTCAAGCCCAAGGCTTGGGGCCGCTCGCTCGAGATCGCGCTCGACATGGCGTGTTCGGCGCGCTCCCGGCCTGTCGCGAGCTTCGCGATCCACCTGCTCGAGACGCACCACCAGGCCCGCCTCGACAAGATCGACTTCGCGACGGCAAAGCGCTTGCTCAACGCAGCGCACGAGACGACGCGCGCCTTCATGGTGGCGAGGCTGGCCAAGGTCTCGGACCTCGCGAACCAGCCGGTCGCCGAGTGGCTCGCGCTCATCGACAGCGGCACGCTCGAGACCCTGCCGGAGATCGTCCGCCTCTTCCGCGAGCACGTGACGCCAAAGCGGCTCTCGCTCGAAGAGTGCGTAACGCTCGCGCTCTCGCCCGCCGCCGCGGTCGCCGAGCTCGGACTCGCCTGGGTGAAGGAGCGCGCCGATAGGGGCCTCACGGCGATCGAGCGGCAGCGGCTCCTCCGCCTCGCATCGGCGCGCGCCCCGCTCGTTCGCAAGGCAGCGGCAGACTACCTCGCCGACCTTCTCGCCAAGGCGCCGGAAGCGAGGCCGGAAGAGGTGCGCGAGCTCCTCGACGCCGGCGACTCCGACGTGCGCGCGCGTGCCATGACGCTCGTCGATCAGACACCGCGCTTCGCGAAGAGCCCGGTCGTGTGGGCTTCGATGGCCGAGTCGCCCCACGCCGACGTCCGCGACAAGCTCCTCGGCGCGCTCTACGCGCAAGCGACCGAGAACCCGCCCCCCGCGCACCCCGACGGACCCAAAGTCGACGACGATGCGCTCGCGCGCCTCTGGTCGACGACGCTCCTGTCGATTCACCGCGGCGGCCGCGCGAAGCCGAAGGCGCTCGCGACGATGGCGGCAGCGCTGGAGCGCGAGCCGGCGCGCGCCGAAGCGATCGTTCCGTTGATGCGTGTTGCGCTCCGCAGCGTGCGGCTGACCGAACGGCGGGCAGCGCTCGCCGCAATCGCGCGGGCCGCACAAGCCCATGTCGAGGTGCGCGTCGCGGTGGGCCGGCACCTGCCCGAGCTCTCGCTCGGCAACATCGACGTCGAGGTGGTCGCGTGACCCAGGTGAAGCTGAGCTACCTGGCCCGGAGCGAGGTCGTCGCGACCGACGCGGGCGCGACGCTGTCGCTCGCCCCGAACCTCGCGCGCGAGCGGGTGAGCTTCGACGGCGAGGTGAAGGACGCCGTCGGGTTCCGTGAGGCGATGAGCGCCCTGCACGAGGTCGTCGTCGGCGATCTCAAGCGACCGAAGAAGGACCGCACCGCCTACATCCTTTGGCAGAAGGCCCAAGCCGAGCAAGAGAGCGAGACGCTCGAGCGCCTGCGTGCAGCGGCGACGGTCAAGGAGACCGAGAGGCTCGGCAAGCGCGCAATGCCCCCGAACCTCGAGGCCGACTTTCGTGCCGCGCATTCGACGTACTGGGGCGCTCGGCGAAAATGGTCGCTCGAGCTGCAGCGGAACGATCCCCAGCTCTTCCGCCACCTCGTCCCGTGCGATCCGGTGATCACCGTCGCGCCCGACACCGTCTTCTTCGAGGCGTTCTCCAAGGACGAGTCGAGCTACGGGTGCCTCTACGTCGATCGCGACGCCTTCACCACGGCGAGCGGCACGGCGCTCGGCACGACCAACGTCGATTACTCCAACGCGCTCTTCGATCACGTCCAGACGCTCCGCACCTACAGGTCGACGCGCCTGCTCCTCGATCCCAAGGGGTTCGAGATGCAGGTGCTCGGCCGCGGCGATCACCGCGAAGAGAAGATCGATCTGCCGGGCACGTGGCTCCGCGGCTTCGGCCAGATCTCGGCGGCGACGGCGCTCGGCGGCACGCTGCTCACGCTCCCGGTCGAGGTCGTCTACTCGCTCCTTGCCTTCCTCAAGACGCGCCGAGAAAAGACGGGGCCGCGCTCGATCCGCTTCCGTCTGATCCCGGGAAAGCCTCCTGAGCTGATCCTCGATCCCTGGAACGAGACCATCGTGTCGCGCGGCCCGATCTACGAAGGACCGCGCCCCGAAGAGATCAAGGTCTGGGGGCGGCGTCGCCTCCTCACGCTCGCGCGCACCTTGCCGCTGGCCGAGCGCGTCGAGGTCCTGCTCCTCGGCTCCGGCCTTCCGAGCATCTGGGTCGTTCGCATGGGCGCGATGCGCTTCGTGCTGGCCCTCTCGGGCTGGACCACCAACGACTGGACCGGCAGCCTCGCGCTCGATCTGCTGGCAGGGAACCTCAAGCCGGATCTACGCATCATGCAGCGGATCCTTGCGCACCTCCTCAAGGAGCGCTCGAGCACGCTCGACGGCCTGGCGCGCGCGACCGAAGCGGGGCGCGACGCGCTCCTCGGCTCGATCGTCAAGCTCGCGAAGCAGGGCCAGCTCGTCTTCGACTTCGCCACCGCGCGCTACAGGTATCGATCGATCCTCCCCGCGCCGCTTGCCGACACCGGACCCGAGAGCGAGGAGCTCCTCGAGGCCGAGAAGATCCTCGCCGAGAAGGCGGTGCGGCTCGAGCGGCAGGAGCCCGCACCGAGCGGCAGGCTCTTGCTCGTCGGCAAGGTCGCCAATACGTCGTGCGAGGCGCTCCTCGACGCGGACGGCCGCTTCGTTCGCGCTCGTTGCACCTGCAGCCATTTTCATCGTAATGGCTTGCGCGCCGGGCCCTGCCGGCACCTCTTCGCGCTCCGGGTCGTATTCGACCGGCCCACGGCACAAGGCTCCAATCAATTGCTTCACTGACCCCGAACCCAGAAAGGAGACGCCGACACCCAACATCCGGCTCCGACATTCCAAGGAGCCACGCTCCCCCGAGCCCATCATGCTGCGGCGCTCCGCCGCGGTGGCCGTTTCTCCGCAATGCATCCCGACGCCCGATTTTCGTGGGGCCGCCAACACAGGTAGGACATGTCACGCAGACAACCCGAGGGTTTGTCATCTCCTACCTGTGCGGCTGGCCTTGGTGATCGGACGTCGTCGTAAGTGAGTCGTCGAGGGAGCGTGGCTCCTTGGAGTGCCGGATCCGAGACCGGCAGCCTCCATGGGATTCTGGGACAAGGTCAAATCGTTCTTCGGCGGCGGCCCGCCTGCAGGCGCCGATGGCGCGGACGGCGACGGCGGCGGCGGTGACGACGACGATGATTCACCGCCGCTCTTCAACGAGCGCGGTCTGCCGACCGAGGCGTTCACCGCCCTCGTCGAGCGGCGCATTCGAAAGCGCGCCAAGAAGCAGCACCTCTTCACGCGGCACGACATCGCGCGCGCCGTCGTCAAGAAGCTCGACGACGCGCCCGGCATGGCCGAGTCGTTCGCCGCGAACGCCGTCCTCAAGCTCAACAAGGCGGGCCTCTTCGAAGAGCTCGGCTATGCCTGCGGCTTCTGCAACTCTGCCCGGACGGAGGTGTACCACCCGAAGGAAAAGCACCCCGACGAATACCCCGGTGAAGGCGGCGGGCCCGCGACAGGCAAGCGCCCCGCCCCGGCTCGGCCCGCGCGCGCGCCCGATCCGCCGCGACCGATCGTTCCGCCGCGCGCCGCACCTGCGCCGGCCGCACCCGCGCGCTCGGGATCACCGTACCGCACGAGCCCCTACGATCCCGGCCAATCGCTCGGCCTCTCGATGGAGGAGCTGCGAAAGCGCGCCGCGGCGGTCCGCCCTTGGCTCAGCCCCTGGGGCTGGCGGATGGACATCATTCCTCCAGCGTCCGACGAGCGCACGAGCCTCATCGATCGCGGCCTCGTGCTCCGCGGGTACTTCACCGAGGCGCAGATCCAGGAGTTTCACCGGATCGGCGATCTGTGGCTCGAGCACAAAGACACGGCGCGCGCGATCGCGACCCGCGCCCTCGAGACGGCGAAGGCCGACCTCGAAGAGCTCAAGCGAAAGAAGCTCGAAGAGAAGGCAGCAAAGAAGGTCGCCGCCGAAGAGCGTCGCAAGGCGCGGCTCGAGGCCGTTGCAAAACGGCGCCTCGAAGACATCGTCTTTCTCGGACGCGGCGTCTCGGGCAAGCTCGCCGATCGCAGGAGCGACGTCGAAGCTCTTCAGCGTGCCGGGCTGCCGCTCCTCTCGACGCCGGCCGACGTCGCCAAGGCGCTCGAGATCACCATCCCGACGCTCCGGTGGCTCGCCTTCCACACCGACGCAGCGGGCACCATTCACTATCGCCAGTTCGAGGTGCCGAAGAAGACCGGCGGGGTGCGCCTCCTCTCGGCGCCGCGCCCCAAGCTCGCCGCGGCGCAGCGATGGGTCCTGGACAACGTCCTCGCCAAGATCCCCGCCGAGGCCGACGCCCACGGCTTCGTCGACGGCCGCTCCACCGTCTCGAACGCCAAGCCGCACGTCGGCCGCGACGTCGTCGTGAACGTCGACCTCAAGGACTTCTTTCCCTCGATCCATTTCCCGCGCGTCCGCGGGTTCTTCGAGACATTGGGCTATTCACCGGCGGTCGCCACGATCTTCGCGCTCCTCACGACCGAGGCGCCGCGGCGACGCGTCGAATACGCAGGCAAACCCTATTGGGTCGCGGCAGGTCCGCGCGGCTTGCCCCAAGGCGCGTGCACGAGCCCCGCCATTTCGAACCTCGTCTCGCGCCGCCTCGACAAGCGCCTCTCCTCGATGGGCAAGAAGCACGGCGCGACCTACACACGCTACGCCGACGATCTGACGATGTCGCTCGAGCCCGGGCGCCGCGAGCAGATCGGGATGCTTCTCGCTCGCATCCGCCACATCGCCGAAGATGAGGGCTTCCGAGTTCACCCGAAGAAGGTCGCGGTGCAGCGCGCAGGCGGGCGCCAGACGGTCACCGGGATCGTCGTCAACCGCGGGCTCTCGGTCCCGCGCGAAGAGGTGCGAAAGATCCGCGCCGTCCTGCACGCAGCAAAGCGCTCGGGACTCGCGGCGCAGAACCGCGACGGGCACGCCGACTTCCGCGCGCACTTGCGCGGCAAGATCGCATACGTGATGATGATCGATCGCCAGAAGGGCGAGCGCCTCCTGCGCGAGCTCGAGGCGCTGCCTACCTGACGGACCAGCCTGGCTCGCGCGCCCTCGGAGTCCGCGAACGGTCTTGGCTACCTCGTCGAACACGCCGTCTTGTCGCCCGCCTTGCATGCTTGGGCGAGGAAGCTCGCGGCGCGCTTGGGATCCCGCGGCACCTTCGTTCCTTCGTGCCACTCTTTGCCTTCGCTGTACCAGTCCGCGAGGGTGCGGCACGCCGCGGCTTCGGACCGCTTGCACGCGCGCTCGAACAAGTCCTTCGCCTTCTTGTAGTTCGGCTCTGGCGCGCCGGCGACCGCCAGCGTGTAGACCCGCGCACGGGCGAGGCAGCCTGCGGTCGTCTTCGCCTTTCGGTTCGCGTCGGAACAGAGCGCATCGAGCGCCTCGACGTCGCACGCTCCCTGAGAACACGTCGCGGAATGAATGTCCGCCCCGCGCGCCGGATCCTTGGCTACGCCGTCGCCCGTGATGAGGTGACGTGCGAGCGCCTGGCAAGCCACCGGAAAAATTCCCGACTCCTCGTCGCACAAGCCTTCGAACAGCGGCACCGCGCGTGCCGGGTCCTTTGGGAGGCCGCCGAACCCGCTGTCGTACGCGAAGGCGACCCTCAGGCATGCGTCCATGTCTCCGCTCAGATCGCAAGCGCGCACATAGAGCTTCATGGCAACCGCTTCGTCCTTCGGGACGCCGACGTCGTTGGTCGAGTCCGTGAAGCGGATGGCAAGCTTGGCACAATAGGCGCCCGCCCCCTCGTCACATGCTCGCCGCTCGCGCTCGGCGCACGCTTTGCTCTCCCATTTTGGCTCCTTCTCTTGGCCGACGAAGCAATGGGCGGCGAGCGCCTCGCAAGCTTGTCTGTCGTGCGCCTCGCACTTCGCGACGAGCGGCTCTCCCGGCGGCGATGCGGATGACGATTCCGTCATTGTAGCGGACGCGACGGCGCTCGGAGCGACGAGGACGTCGGCGACCTTTGCCGCATCGGAAGACGGCGGCGAGCTCGCGCACGCAGCGCTGGCGAGCATGCAGGCGCACACGAGAACATGGGAGGGCACCATCGCCGCATCCTACGCGGACGCGCGCTGCGTTTGGCCCATCACGCGACCTCGATCGAGCGCCTCCGCCACGGCGGTCGCGTCGAAGACCTGCTCGAGCGCGCGCTGGACGTGGTCGAGGCGCGTCGCCCTGCAGCGACAGAGCAGGTACCCATCCGGGCGCACGATCCAGACCTCGTCTCGGTCCCCGAAGCCAGGCAACGCGTCGGCCGCGAGGACACCGGTGCGAATCCCCAGACGTTCCAACGCGACCGCGACCTCATCGCGCTGCGCGCCGAAGAGAGCTATCACGCGCTGGCTCCGGAGAAGCTCGAAGACGGTGCTGCCGTCCGCGAGCGCAGCGTCTGGAACGCGGTCGCCTGATCGGATCCCTCGCAGAAGTGGGCGCCGGCTCGCGCTCGAGAGCGACGACGAACGGTACCCGACGTAGAGCTGTGAGAGCCGGTCGACGAGCCGGCGCTGGACGAAGCGCGTGCCGAGCAGAGGGATGAACACGAAGTCCCGAAACGCCTTCGCGAGTGCGCCCTCTGCGAAGAGGAGCTTGGTGTTCTTGTCGGTCGCAGCGAGGACCGCTCTCGCTGCCGGCCTCCGCTCTTCGTCGTACGTGTCGAGGAGCTGCGCCGGCGCGCCGTACCGCAGCACCTGCGTGAGCTTCCACGCGAGATTCGTAGCGTCTTGCATGCCCGTGGTGATCCCCTGCCCTCCCGACGGCGAGTGGAGGTGCGCGGCGTCGCCTGCCAAGAAGACCCGACCGGAACGCATTCGTTCGACGAGTCGTGCGTGGATCTTGAATCGCGTGAGCCAAGTCGGATCAGAGATGACGCTGTTGTCATCCCCTGTTCGCTCCACCCAGAGCGCACGAATCGCGTCGAGCGTGACCTCTCCGACCTGCGTCGCTCCAGCCTCGATGAAGAGGCGCCAGCGCCGTTCTCCGGGCATCGTGATCGCCGACAGGACGCCTCGTGGATGCAAGAAGCTGTGCGCCTCGCCGCCGCGGAGCGAGGTGTCCATCGCGACGTCGGCCATGATGAAGTCGTGGGGGTAGGTCGTTCCCTCGAACGCAATCCCCTCTCGCTTGCGCGCGACGCTATGGGCGCCTTCGCAGCTCACCAGATACCGGGCGGAGATGCGCTCGCCGCCGGCCAACACCGCCTCGACACGATCGTCACGCTGCGCCAGGTCGACGAGCTCCGTCCCCCATTCGACCGTGATGCCCTCGGCGCGGAGGGCGTCGCCGAGGATTGCTTCGGTGTCGCACTGCGGGACGATGAGGGGTCGGGGAGCAAACCCGCCTGGCGAGGGCGCCGGTAGCGGCGCGAGGATGAGCTGCGCGGCGACGCGTCCATCCAATCGCAGGTTCACGACGCTCTGCTCGGCCGCACGCTCGGCGAAGCGATCGACGAGCCCCATCCACGCGAGGATCTCGGACACTCTGTACTGAAGCCCGATGGCCTTCGACGTCGTCGACGGCCCTCTTGCCTTGTCGACGACGATGCAGGCAACGCCGCCTCGCCGCAGCAGGGTTGCGAGCGTCAGCCCGGTAGGGCCCGCGCCAACGACCAGAACTTCTGTCTCACGCATGCCGCTTCTCCTTCTTGTTTCGGTCGACCAAGCCGAGCAGCGTCGCGCGAATGGCGGCGCGGCGAGCGCTATCGAGCTTGAGCGTGCCGAAGCTCTCGGCGAGGAAGAAGCCGTCCAGAGCGAGCTGGACGACGAGGGCCGCACCGGTGTCGGCGCCCTCTTCCTTCGCCTTCGCCAGGGCGGCCTCGTTCGATGCGCGAGCTTGCGCAGCGACGGACGGCGCCTCCATCACCGCGGCGAGGAGCGCGAGCACGAGTGCGCGAATGCGCCGGCGCTCGGCTGCCGGCATGTCGAACGCCAACGCGACTTGAGCGCGTAGCGAGCGAGCGTGCTCGACGGGGTCGGAAAGAATCGACGCTTCGGCCTTCTCGGCGACGTCCGTCGCGAGGCGCTCGAGGAGCGCGGCGAGCAGCGCCTCTTTGCTCCGGAAGTGGTGGAAGAAGCCGCCCTTGCTCATGCCGGACTCGAGCAGGACCGCGTCGACGCTGAGACCGTACGGACCGTCACGCAAGATCACGCGCTCGGTAGCGTCGAGGATCTTGCTCTTTGCGCTGGCGTAGACGCGAGGCACGAACTGACCATACCGACTAGTCGGTCTGTATGCAAGCGAAGTTGCTCCCTCGCGCGCGCGGCGCTTCCGCTCACCGAAGGATCAGGTCCCAGATCGACGGAATCTTCGGGGGCTGCTTCGCGGGCCCGAAGGTGTCTGCGGGTGGCGGGACGCTTCCATGAAGGACGGTGTTCGTCTTCATGCGGACCGTGATCTGCTTGGGCTGGCTGTTCGTCACGTCGGAGAGCATGCAGCTCCCGGTTGCGGGCTGGCCGTACATGGCGCCGCCGGTCCAGTGGAACGGCACCGCATCCCACATGCCCGACGTATGCGGATCGGTCGGGCACGCGCCTTCGATCACCGCCTGGTCCGAGCCGCTCACGAAGACGTGCTTGATGGTCGCGTCGATGACGACCGTTCCGCCGGCGTGCGCGACGTCGGGTCCCACCTGCACCTTGTCGCCCAGCGCACCTTTGACCGCCGCGATGAGCCCGTTCCAGGTCCCGACATCACCTGCCGAAGCGCTCACCACCTTCACGCCGGTCACCCGCCCCTTGCGATCGAGCCCCACCTCGATCCGAAAGCGCGTGTCCTTCGGAACCGCGAGAGCGCGACCGGCGGTCGCGACGGCGGTGGACACGATCGTCTCCTCGGGGTTGCCCATTCCGAGCTGCTTGTCGCGCTCGCGCCTCGCGGCGCCGAGAGCATGGTTCGCAGCGTCGGGCGAGACGGGACGCGCCTTTGGAGCCGCGACGGGCGCGGGCGGCGCATCCTCGAGGCGCGCATCCCACGAGAGCCCGAGCGGCAGCTGCGGCACCGATCCCAGGGGCGCGACAGGCTCGGTCCAATCGTCGGCACCGTCCGCCGCCCCCGACGCCGGGCCAGGCGAGCCGTCGTCGGATCGCGGCTCACCCCTCGGAACGACGGAGGCGGCTCCAGATTTTCCATCCGGCGGTGACGCGCTCTCGAGCGACGCGACCGCTGCGGGCCGCGCGACAGGCGGCGCGGGCTCGGTCGGCGAGACGAGCTCGTAGACGACGACCTCTCCCGGTAGATCGGGCATCGGCCGGAGCGTGCGCCGAACGATGTCCGGCACGAGGCTGAGCGCTACGAGCACGGATGTGTGCAGCGCGAGCGCGACTGCAAACGCCCGCCAGCTTCTCCCGTCGGTACCGACTGCCACCGAGAGTGACTACGGCGCCGGCGGGGAGCTTTTTTCGACCGCTTGCTGCTGTCAGCCGCCCGACGGGTGCCAGATCGTCTTCATCTCGATGAAGCGCTCGATCCAGCGCGGGCTCGTGCACGCCTCGTGATCGAACCAAGCATCTTTGCCGAGGTGGCGCGCGCGGAAGCGCTTCACCGTCTCGGCCGCTTGCTCTTCGGTCTCGCGCGCGAGCTTCACGTCCACGCCGTGGAGATCGATCGCCGCGACCTCCATGTGCTTGGCGAGGTGCGGCAGCACCTCTTTCGCCTTGCCGGTGAGGATGTTGACGACGCCGCCGGGAAGATCGCTCGTCGCGAGCGCCTCGGCGAAAATGAGCGCCGTCCGCGGATCCTTCTCGCTCGCGAGGACGACGCAGCTGTTGCCCCCGGCGATGACCGGAAGAATGACCCCTGCGAGACCGAGGAGGGCCGGCCGCTCCGGGGCGACGATCGCAACGACGCCCATCGGCTCGGGCACGCTGAAATCGAAGTGCGGCCCGCCGACGGGGTTGAGGCTCGAGAACAGGCTCTGGAATTTGTCGGTCCAGCCCGCGTACGAGAGCACGCGCTCGACAGTCGCCGCGATCTCACCCTCTGCCTCGCCTTGCGGAACGCCGCTTCGAACGAGGCTCGCCTCGAGCTCCTCCGCCCGCGCGTCGACCATCTCCGCCAAGCGGTAGAGGATCTGCCCGCGGTTCGCCGCGGTGCGCTTCGACCATCCCTCGTAGGCCGCGTGCGCGACCTTGACGGCGTCACGCCCGTCCTTGCGCGAAGCGAGCGGCACGTTCTCTTTCGTACCCTTCTTGCCGGGCGCCTTGGTCTCGGCGACCTGCGAGTACCGGCCCGACTCCGACCTCACGAACGCGCCGCCGATGTACATCTTGTAGGCCTTCCGGACATTGAGGCGCATCGGGCGCCAATCCTCGATCGTCATCGCCGCACTGCCGTTTGCTGCCTTCTTCTTCGTGGCCATCACTCGACCTCGAGGTAGGCGAGCAGGCCCTGGCGGCCGCCCTCGCGACCGAAGCCGCTCTCTTTGTAGCCGCCGAACGGCGAGCTCGCGTCGAACTTGTTGAACGTGTTCGCCCACACGACGCCGGCGCGGAGCTTCTGCGCGACCTCGAAGATCTTCGAGCCCTTGTCGGTCCAGATGCCGGCCGAGAGGCCGTACATCGTGTTGTTCGCCTTCTCGATCGCCTCATCCGGCGTGCGGAACGTGAGGATCGAGAGCACCGGCCCGAAGATCTCTTCGCGCGCGATGCGGTGCGACTGCGAGACCTGCGTGAAGAAGGTGGGCGAAAACCAGTAGCCGCGCGTCGGGAGCGGGCACGGCGCCGTGAAGCGCTCGGCGCCCTCGCGATCGCCGCTCTCGACCAGCTCCTTGATCTTGTCGAGCTGCATCTTGGAGTTGATGGCGCCGACGTCGGTGTTCTTGTCGAGCGGATCGCCGACCCGCAAGGTCGCCATTCGGTCCTTCAGCTTGCGGACGACCACGTCGTGCACGCCCTCTTGCACGAGGAGGCGCGAGCCCGCGCAGCAGACGTGGCCCTGGTTGAAGTAGATGCCGCCGATGATGCCCTCGACCGCCTGATCGATCGGCGCATCGTCGAAGACGATGTTCGCGGCCTTGCCGCCCAGCTCGAGCGTGAGCTTCTTGCCGGTGCCGGCGATCGCCTTTTGGATTCGCTTGCCGACGAGCGTCGAGCCGGTGAACGCCACCTTGTCGACGTCCTTGTGGCTGACGAGCGCCGCGCCGGTCTTGCCCGCACCGGTCACGATGTTCACGACGCCGGGCGGAAGATCCGCCTCCTCGATGATCCTGGCGAGGAGGAGCGCCGTGAGCGGCGTCGTCTCGGCCGGCTTGAGCACGCAGGTGTTGCCGCACGCGAGCGCGGGAGCGAGCTTCCACGCGGCCATCAAGAGCGGGAAGTTCCACGGAATGACCTGCCCGGCGACGCCGAGCGGCCGCACGTTCTGCCCGGGGAACGCGTACTTCAGCTTGTCGGCCCAGCCCGCGTAGTAGAAAAACCACGCAGCGGCGAGCGGCACGTCGACGTCGCGCGACTCCTTGATGGGCTTACCGCCGTCCATCGATTCGACGACCGCAAACTCGCGCGACTTCTCCTGCAGCGCGCGACCGATCCTGTAGATGTACTTCGCGCGATCGATCGGGCGCAGCCTCGACCAGTATTTCTCGTACGCCGCGCGCGCGCTCGCCACGGCGCGATCGACGTCGCGCTCGTCGGCCTCGGCGATCTCGGCGAGCTTCTCTTCGGTCGACGGGCTGATGGTGTCGAAGTACTTGCCCGACTGCGGCGCCTGCCACTTGCCGCCGATGAAGAGCTCGTAACGCTTCTCGATCGTGACGTGATCCGTCGCCTCGGGTGCGGGCGCGTAGACCCACGAGCTACCGAAATCGAGTCCCAGACCCTTGGACTTGCGGGGCGCCGCCGCCGGCGTGTCGGAGGGAACGTGGACCATCGCCTGGCTGGCGCCGTTGGTCTTCGGGGCTTTCTTGGGGCGCGGCGCGGCCTTGGTCGCGCTCTTGGGCGGCGACGAGCGGCGCGCGGCGCTGGTGGAACGGGCTGGCATGGTCCGGCGACTCTACACCAAAGGCCGTTCTCCTGGCGCCGGAACGGAGCGTGAAGCGCCGCTATGCCAGACGTTCGAGGAGCGCGCGCAGTGCCCTCGGCGACTCGACGCGATGGCGTGCGGCCGTGAGGCCCGGGCCGACGCGGATCGTGACGCTGCCCTCGGGGACGGCGCGGAACATGTCCTCGTCCGTGTGGTCGTCGCCGGCGACGACCACGGGCCGCGAGCCCGCACGCGACGTGAGGGCACGGGCAACGACACCCTTGTTGAGAGCGCCGTCACGCAC
>JBGTSH010000146.1:0-23821 GCA_041940405.1 Polyangiaceae bacterium | reverse complement strand
CGACGGAATGATGGCGCGCCCCTCGGCGACCTCTTTGCGGACGAGCTCCGGCGCGACGTTCTCGCGCAGCGCGATGAAGCGCATCTCTTCGGTGATCTCGCCGGCTCGCGCATAGGCCATCTGCGTCTTGTTCTGGCCGTCGCGGGCGATGCGGCGCTCGATCCAAGGCTTTCGCAGCTTGGGAAGCCCGCGCCGCAGGTCGTCGGGCGTCATCCCATGGATGAGATCGCCGCCGGTCTCGTACACGCGGAACGACGGCTCGCCGCCCGAGAGCGCGATCTCGCGAAACGGGACGCGGACGTCGCCGTCCTCGACGAAGACGCGCTTCGAGCTCGCGAAGGGCTGCATCGGCTCGAGCCCCTTGGCGCCGTCGCGATCGTCGGAGAGGACCTTCAGACCTTCGTTCTTCGTGCTCATACGCGCTTTCCTCCGCCGGTTTTAACCGGGTCAGGTTCGAAGGGTCGCGCGCCTCCGGCGCGCCTCTCAGCCCCGATGAAGAGGGGGCTCCCCTAGCGAATGTCCGGGGACCCTACCACGCTCGGGCGCCGGCGATGCCCTCGTCGTGATTTTCCTCTGCCGCCCAAGGGTGCGCGCGCTCGTGGGTAAGAAACCGAGAACCAGGAGGACGACGCTATGCGTGGTCGGATCGCTCTCGCCTTGGGCGCGTTGGCAACGGTCGTGGGGGCTGCCGGCGCCGGATGCGGCGCCGGCGTCGAACCGGTTTCGTCGCCGCCGACCCCAACAGCCGCACGAGCGGGCGGCAGCTGTGGACCGATGCGCGCAAAGGCGCGCGCCGTTCCATCGTCTCGCGAAGGCTCGTCTGTCGTGCTCGCTTCGTTCGGCGCGCGGACGACGGCGTTCATCGCCGATCCGGACGCGCGCGGCATCGCGCTCGTGGACCTCGACGACGCGATGGTCCTCGGAGCCGTTCGCACGAGCGGCACGCCGGAGCAGCTCCTCTCACTCCCCGACGGGCGCATCGTCGCGACGCTCTCCGATCAGTCGAAGCTCGACGTGCTCGAGCCGTCCGAAGACGGCCGGAGCCTGGCCCGGCTCTGCTCCATCGATGTCCCGGCCGGGCCGTTCGGGCTCGCACTTTCCGCGGATGGCGAGACGCTCGCGGTCACCAGCGATGCAGACGCGATGGTCACGTTCCTCGACGCCGCGACGCTCGGCGTACGAGGCGGCGCCGAGGTCGCTCGGTCTCCGCGCGGCGTGCTGTTTCGCGGCGACAAAGCCTTCGTCTCGCACATGGCCGGCGCGAGGCTCTCGGTGATCGATGCCTCGGCACCGAGAGCTCCTGCGACCGAGGTCGACCTCTCGCTTCGCGCCGGCACGCCGCTCGGGCCGATCGACAAGCTCACCGAGCGCCGTACCGGCTCGCAGGGATACGCGCTCGTCAGCGTGACGACGGCACCCGATCCCGCCCGGGAAGGAGGAAAAGCCGCGGTCCGCGATGCCGCGCCGGCCGAGCCCGAGCGCCGCGCGAGCCGCGAGCGAATCGTGGTCCCGATGGTGAGCGTCGATCCCGGATCGCCGGGGAGCGCCACGCAGTTCTATTACGGCCCGCCGCCCTTCGTCGGCGTTCCGAAGCAGGCACCGACGCTCGTCCTGGTCGACCCCGAGAAGCAAGCGTCGCTCTCGACGCACGTCCTGGCGGCCACGCCCGACGTGCGCTCCGAGGAGTGTTTCCTTCCGCGCGCAGCGGCGTACCGCGCCAGCACCGAGAGGCTCTACGTAGCGTGTCGGGGCAACGATCAGCTCCTCGAGCTCGACGCTCGCGCAGCCGATCCGATGCGCGCCGTCGTCCGGCGGTGGAAGGTCGGCATCGGCCCGTCGGGCGTCGCGATCGACGACCGCCGCGGCGTCGCGATCGTCGCCGGCGCATTCGAGGGCAAGGTCTCGCTGATCGCGCTCGACCGTGGAACGGATCGCGACGTCGTGCTGACGTCGCCAGCCGATGATCGAGTCGCCGCCGACGTCCTCGGGCGGTCGCTCTTCTATCGGACCAACGATGCACGGCTGACCGCCGACGGCATCGCTTGCGCGAGCTGCCATCCCGAGGGCAAAGACGACGGTCTGACCTGGTCCACGCCGGAGGGGGGGCGCCAGACGCTGATGCTGGCCGGCCGGGTCGAAGGCACCGGCCCCTACGGTTGGACCCGCAACCAGCCGACGCTGACCGGCTACATCGCCGACACCTCGAAGCGCCTCGGCGGGTCCGCGTCGAGCGAGAAGGACTTCGAGGCCATCGCGAGCTACCTGCGCTCCCTCCCCTCGCCACCGCGCGCACGAACCGAGGCGGAGCTCGCCTCGTACGGCAAGGGGATCTTCTCATCGCGCGGCTGCATCTCGTGCCACGGAGGCGACATGGGCACCGACAACACGACGCACGCCCTCGAGCGCGCCGGCGAGCCCGCCATCCACGTCGACACGCCCGGCCTTCGCTCGGTCCGCCTTTCGGCGCCGTACTTTCACGACGGCCGCTACAAGAGCCTCCGCGAGCTCCTGTCGGATCCGACGAGCGCGATGGGCCAGACGAAGAACCTCACGCCATCGGAGGTCGACGCGCTCGAAGCCTACTTGAGGACGCTGTGACGGACGTCCGAGCCTTCGTGACGGCTCTGCTGCTCTTCGGATGCGCCGGCGAGGCGCGACCGACCGAGACCCCGGATACGCCACTCTCCGACGCAAGCGCCGCGAAGCGCGCCCCGGGCGACCGGGCCCACATCCGCAAGGTGCTCGGTGGCCTCGCAGCCGCCGAAGGCTTCGATGGGCCAATCGCTCCTCTGATCCAGGCTGCGTACAGATTCGACGTCGCTGCGCTCGCGGCCATGAGCGAGCCGGCGCCTCTCGAGGGCTCGGACAGAATCCTCCGGCCCGTCGTGCTCGCTCGCGGCAGCTCGAACCCGCAAGGCTTCGGCATCGCCGGCGGCTTCATCGGCGTGCTCGACGTGGGCGCCGACCGCGCCATCCAGCCTTTCGTGCTCGCGCCGCCGACGCTTCGACGCGGTCACTTCGGGTCGGCGCCGCCGAACGGGGTCCGCTGCGTTTCGATAGCGCCCAGGCGCGACGCGCCCGCGTCGGTGCAAGGCTTTCGCACCTCGAGCGTCTCGCGCGAGGCGCTCACGTTCCTTCGGCTGGAGGGAACGATCGACAGCTGGACGTGCCTCGGACGGATGGAGCGAGCGGCGCGGGCTCGCGCTCGCGCGATTTTGCCCGGGCTCCTCTACGCGTTTCGTGAGCGGGCGAAAGACGGCGGCGAGAAGCTCGTCTTGATAGGACCGCAGTCCGAATGGTTCGCGACTCCGAACGACGATCCGAAGTCGGCGCCTCAGCGGAGCTGGGGAAACTTCACACGGCTCGACGTACCGATCCAGCGCGGGCGCGCGAGCTCGGCCTTGATGAACGTCACCACGTTTGCGCTCTCGAGCGCGCTCGACGCGAGCGGGAGCCGCAACGGTGCTGCGGTCGAGAGCATCGGCTACTCCGGCGACCCGATGATCACGTTCTCGGTCGAGGTCGTCTGGCCATCGGACGCGGCGAGCCCCGAGGCGACGGCGTTCGCGGCGTCCTATCACCCCGAGGCTGACAAGATCTTCGAGCTCTTGGAGCTCGATCCCGCCGGGCTTCGATAGCCAAAACTGCGCGCGAGAGCGGACGGGCGCGGGCGGCGCTTAGCTCGTAGGATACGCGGGTGCTGCGTTCCTGGGCCCTCGCCCTGATCCTCGGAGCGGCGGGCGTCACCTGCGCCGCCGGCTGTGCGGGCGGCGGCGCGCCCGACGCCTCCGTGAGCGCGAGCGAGCAAAGGGTGGCGACCGCCGCTCTCGCGCCGGCCGACGTCACCGCAAACGCGAACGCTGCAGGTCCCGCGGCTGCGCCGGAGATCCCGTTCACGTCGAGCGCGCAGGTCAGCCTCTGGATCCGCGGCGGCGAAGTGATCACCGGCGACGGCAAGGCGCGTCGTCACGCCGACGTCGTCGTCGACAAGGACACGATCGTACACGTCGGCGCCGTCTCCTCCGATCTTCGAGCGAAGGAGACGATCGACGCGACCGGCCTCGTCGTCACGCCGGGGTTCATCGACACCCACGCGCACTCGGATCCGTTCGGCGGCGGCGAGCACCTCCTCGCCCAGGGCGTCACGACCATCGTCGTCGGCCAGGACGGCTACAGCCCCTCCGAGCGCATCGGCGACTTCCTCGACAAGGTCGACGCCTCACGACCGCGGGTGAACGTCGCCACGCTCGTCGGACACCACACGGTGCGGACGGCGTCGGGCGCAGGCGCCAGCGCGACGCCCAGCGAGCGCGCGATGAAGAAGATGACCGCGCTCGTCGAGACCGCGATGAAGGAGGGCGCCTTCGGCCTCTCCACGGGGCTCGAGTACGAGCCGGGCGGCCTCGCGGCCCAGGACGAGCTCGCGAGCATCGCCGAGCCGGTCGGCAAGCGTAACGGTGTCGTCATGAGCCATCTGCGCAGCGAGGACGACGACAAGATCGACACGGCGCTCGCCGAGCTCCTCACCCAATGCGAAAAGGCGCACGCCCGCGCGCACGTCGCCCACATCAAGGTCGTGCTCGGCAAAGGCGCCGAGCGCGGCAAGGCCCTGCTCGCCCGCCTGGATGCGGCCCGCGCCAAGGGGCTCGAGGTGACGGCGGACATCTATCCCTACACGGCGAGCTACACGACCGTCGGCATCCTCTTTCCGCCGTTCGCCAAGCCCCCGAACGACTACGGCGAGGCGCGCTCCAAGCAGAAGGATCGCCTCCTCGAGCACCTTCGGAAGCGGGTAACCGACCGAAACGGTCCGGAGGCGATGATCTTCGGCACCGGAAGCTACGCCGGCCAGACGCTCGCGAAGGTCGCCGAGAAGGAGGGTCGACCGTTCGAGCAGGTCCTCCTCGAGCTCGGTCCCACGGGCGCGAGCGCCGCGTACTTCGTCATGGATGAAGTGGTGATGGAGACCTTGTTCAAGGACCCGTTCGTCATGATCGGGACCGACGGCGGCGGCGGCGGCCTTCACCCCCGCGGCCACGGCAGCTTCGCGCGGGTCATCGCCGAGCTGGTTCGGAAGAAGAAGCTCGTCACCCTCGAAGAGGCGGTTCGCAAGATGGCTCCCCTGGCCGCGAAGACCGTGGGCTTCGCGGCCGAGCGAGGGTCGATCCAAAAGGGTCAGCGTGCGGACGTGGCGATCTTCGATCCTTCGGCGATCGAGGACGTGGCGAGCTTCACGCGGCCGCACCTCTCGTCGAAGGGAATGAAGATCGTCGTGGTAAACGGCGAGGTCGCGTACCGCGACGGGAAGCCGACGAGCGCGCGGCCCGGGCGCGCGATCCGCAGGCGCGATGCGCCCTCCGCGCGCTGAGCCCCTCAGAACCCGACGAACCGCGCGTAGACGGCCAGGCCGCCGGCGAAGGCGCCGATGACGAACGCCACGAACCCGACGGCGAAGTAGTTGAGGAGGTTACCGTCCTGCGCTTGCTGCTGCTGCGGTGGCGGCCGCTGGGACGTCGGCACGTTCGTGTCGTCGTCGAACGCGAGGACGACGCCGCACGCAGTCAGAAAGTTCTGCGCCTGCGCGACGAACTGGGCGTACGAGCCCTCGTCGATGTCGAGGAGGCGATCGCGAAAGCGCGCGCGGTGGACCGCCGCGAGGGCGCGGTGCGTGCGAAGCTGCGCCCGTCGCGCGGCGACCTCGACCCAGCCCACGGTGAGCGCCGGCACGCCGGGCCTTTCGGCGACGAGGACGATCGACTGGCGCGCCTGCCGACCGCCGCCGGTGCTCATCCCCTCGGGGGCGGCGAGCTCGGCCCGTCGCGGAACGCTCGTGCCGAACCTGACCGTCTCGAACGCGGTCGTGAAGTACCGCGCGAAGTCGTAGGCGCCTTGCGCGACCTGGGTCCGTTTCGCGTCGAACGACACGATCTTGAAGGCAGGATAGGCCCGGTATCGTTTCGGCCGCCAGTAAACTGCCCCCTCGTCCGTCGGGAAGGTCTAGAGAAAGGAGGATGGCCATGACGACCATCCGGTCTGCCGAGCCACGCGACTATCCCGCGTTCGCGCGACTGTTTCCCGAGCTCGGTGTCGACGAGCCCGTCCCCGCCGAGGAGCGTTGGCAGAAAATGTTCCTTCCCGGGATGGTCCTCGCCGAAGTCGAAGGCCGGCCCGTCGGGTACGCCTTCTCCGAGACGCTGGGTGACCTCTGCTACATCCGCAACGTCGTCTCGGATCCCGGCCATCGCCGAAGCGGCATCGGGCGCGCCCTCATGAACGAGATGGCGCGACGCGCCCGCGACGCCGGGAGCGCTCGATGGGCCCTCAACGTGAAGCCGGACAATGTCGCCGCGATCAAGCTCTACGAGAGCCTCGGCTTCGAGGCCGCGTATGAAGGAGAGACGGTCCGCGTCCGGTGGGACGCGATCGAACCGCTCGATCCCGGCGACGTTCGTGCCGTCGAGCTCGCGCCCGAGGACGATGCCGCGTTCGAGGGAGCGCTCTCGATCGAAGCAGGGCTGCTCGCGTCGCGCCGGACCAGGGGCAGCGTCATCCTCGGTACGAAGACCGCGGCCCGACCGACCGGCGCGGCGTCGTTCGATCGACAGTTCCCCGGTGGCTACCCGTTCAAGGCCGAGAGCCGGTCCGAGGCCGGGGCGCTGCTCCGCGCGATGCGCGAACGCCGGCTCGAGATCTCCGACTGCGGCTCCTGGCGGGAGAGCGGCGTGCAGATCTTCGTCCAAAACGCGCCCGATGTTCGCGATGCGCTGCTTTCGATAGGCGCCGCGGTCGTGCTCCGTATCCTCCACATGACCGGCGCGTTGCCGGCTCCGTGACGAACAATGTCCGACCCATGAACAGAGGAACGCGCGAACAGGGGAAAGCTCTGGTAGCAAGGTCCTCATCATGGAGAGCCGCTCGCAGACCTCTTTCGCTTCCGTGTTCGACTCGTGCCAACGCCTTTCGGGGCCGACCGTGACCGCGGGTCGTTCGCTCTCCCCCATCGAAGGTGTCGAGCAGAGCGACGCGGTGGAGTTCCTGCGGCGCTTCCCGTCGGACTCGGTCGACCTCATCGTCACCGACCCCGCGTACGAGTCGCTCGAGAAGCACCGAGCCATCGGCACGACCACGCGGCTCAAGCACTCCAAAGCGTCGAGCAATGACTGGTTTGTCATCTTTCCGAACGCGCGCTTCCCGGAGCTCTTCGCCGAGGCGTACCGCGTCCTGAAGAAGAGCTCGCACCTCTATCTCTTCTGCGATCAGGAGACGATGTTCGTCGCCAAGCCCGAGGGCGAGAAGGCAGGCTTCAAATTCTGGAAGCCGATCGTGTGGGACAAAGTTTCGATAGGTATGGGATATCATTACCGATCTCGCTACGAGCTCATCCTCTTCTTCGAGAAGGGCAAGCGAAAGCTCAACGACCTCTCGGTGCCGGACATCCTCACGCGGCCGCGCATCCGCGGCGGCTACCCGAGCGAAAAGCCGAGCGAGGTCTCGGAGATCCTGATCCGCCAGTCGAGCACCGAAGGCGATCTCGTCGTCGATCCATTCTGCGGATCCGGCTCGGTCGGCGTCGCGGCCCGACGCCTCGGGCGCAGGTTTGCCGGCTCGGACATCTGCGCCGAAGCGGTCGAGATCGCGGCCGAACGCACCGCCGCAGCGTCTTCGGAAGAGAGCAAGTGACGGGCAACGAGTACAAGCTCCGGGTCGCCCGCTACGTCGTCACGGCGTACGGCTCACGCGGCATCGACGTCTTCGACGAGGTGACGATCGGCACCAGCTTGCTCGGCAAGCCGCGCAGGATCGATCTATTGATCCGTGAGCGTGAGACGCGCGTCGCGCTGGCGATCGAGTGCAAGTTCCAGGACTCCGCCGGCACCGTCGACGAGAAGATCCCACACGCGCTTCAAGACCTCGGCGCGCTGCGAATGCCGTCGGTCATCGTGTACGCGGGGACGGGGTACTCGTCCGGCGTCCTTCACCTGCTCCGGGCGTCGCCGCTCGCCGCGTACTGCTTGCCGGACGATTCCCTCAAGCCGCTCCCGCGCCAGCGCGCGGCAGAGGCATTTCACTCCGGCACGTGGCAGCTCGATCACGTCCTCGCCCAGACCTTCGGCTGGTGGGACGTGATCGTCGGCGATCGCGAGCCACTCCGCTTTTGATTCGCACCCTGACGGGAGCGAAGAAATTCAGCTGAGTGCCACTAGAACTCGCCTTCGAGCCAGGCCGACGTCGGCCCGACACCGACACGCACCGGGGCACCCTTGCCGGAGCGGTCCTTGGGTGCGCCTGCGAGCACGCCGCCACCGATCAGCATGCCGACGCCGATCGCGGTGACAGCACCACCGACGCCCACGGCAATCTGCGCTGCCTGCTGGTTGTCGACGCCCGCGTCGATGCGATCCTGGTAGCTGTCAGGGCAGACCGTCTGCTCGCCCTCGGCGCGGCAGCCGTTCTCGGGGTCCATGAGAAAGTCGTGGTCCTCTTTGGCGGCGAAGTAGAGGCCCGCGCCGACCGCCATTCCGCCCAGACCGAGGAGGCTGACGACGGTTCCGCCGATGAGCAGGCCCGTGGCCGCCGGCGAGCGCGGCTCCTCCGGCTCATCTCGCACCGGCACAACAGGGGCCGGCTGGTTCGCCGGCGGCGCGACGGTGGGCGCTACCGCCGGAACCGGCGCGCCGGGCTGAGCGAGCGGGCCGACGGTGAGCTCGACCGGTTGCTCCTTTCCGGCAGGAACGTCGATCTCCTTCACGTCCTTCTGCTGATCGCTGACGAAGGCCTTGATCGTCAGCTTGCCGGGCTCGACCGCGAACGGGCGCTCGACGGGAGCGAGCTCCGTGGCGGACGCGTTCGCGGCCGCACCAGGAGCAGGTCCGACGGTGATGCGGACGGGTCCCGCCTTTTCGCCGACGAGCTTGATGTTCAGCACGGCGACCTTCTGGCCGGCTTCGGCGCGAAGCTCTTTGCAGCGCTCCAGCGTGGTCGCGTACTTCGGGTTGCCGGTCGACTCCTGCTCGGCCACGTAGAGCTCGTTGTAGGCACGAACGTGCCGGCCGAGCCCCATCAGCGCGCGGGCCATCATCATGTGAGCGTTCGGGCTCTTCACGACGCCGTAGGAAGCGGCGAAGGCGTTGAACGCATCCTCGTACCGCTTCTGGTCGAACGCCTTGGCGCCGCGCTCGTAGTGGGACTGCGCCTCCTTCTTCTGCGCGTCGGTCGCCGTTTCGATGGCCACGCCCTGCGCGAGCGCGACCTCGGGAAGTGCCACGACAGGCAGGCAGAAGAGCGTCACCGCGAGCAGCGCGCGCGGGCAAGCCTTGGAAAGCAGCATCGCGCGATGATAGCGCCTGCGCCGGGCGAAAGTTTAGAACCCAGCGCCAGCTGGGTGCCAACAGCATGGGTTTTAGCTTCTGGCGAAGGGTCGGCGGCACGGCGCCGAGGCCCGTGATACGCTCCCGGGCGGATGGATAAGCCTGGACCTCCTCGCCCCCAAGCGAAGGGTAAGGAGCTGCAAGCCTCGCTCGGCGACGAGCCGACGGCTGTGGCGCCGCCGGGGTCCGCACCCGAGGCGGCGCGAGCTTCGTCGCCGGATGCTTCGGACCTCGAGGTGACCGTCGCCGATCCGGTGAACGATCTTCTGGCGACGACAGAAATGCCGACGGTGCGCGAAGGCTTCGCGGCGCCGGAAGAGCAAGCAGCAGAAGAAGAGGAGCCGGATCCGAACAAGGCCTACTTCGCGCCTCAAGCGATCCCGACGCCGGCGGTTCCCGACAACGACGACTCGCGGCGCATCGTCTTGAACCTCCCCGACCAAGCCGCCGTCCTGCCGCCGTCGCCGCAAGACGTCGATCGCGCCAGGCGCCGCGCGCCGACCGTGAAGATTCCGCGCGCGACGCTGGCGGCTCGCGGCGCACTGCCGGGTGCGGCTCCCGCGCCGGGCGCCGCGCCCGAGGTAGCTCTGCCTCCGCCTCCTCCGCCGGCCCCGCGCGCCCCGGTGCTCGCGACGCCGGCCGAGGATCCGCCCGAGGCAATGCCGCCCTCACCGCCGCTGTCGCTGCCTGTTCGGGCCGAGCCTCCGCCCACGGCGCGACACGTCAGCGAGCCTCCGCAACGGACCCGATCGCGCATGCCGCTCGTCGCGCTCGCCGCGCTCTGCATCGGCGGCGGCGTGTTCGCGGTCTTCAGCCTCGGCGGTGGATCGCGTGAAGCGACCAAGGTCAGCGACGCGAGCGGCCCGCCCACCAAACCCGCGACAGAGAAGGCGCCCGCAGCAGCGCCCCCGGCGACGACCACGCCAGAGAAGCCGGCCATTGTCACGCCCCCTGAGGAGACGGCCGCTCCGCCGATCACGCTGAGCGCGGACCCTCCGCCCCCAGCGACACAGACCACCATGGCGGGCGCGACCCCGCCCAAGCCGGCGCCCCCCACGGTTGCCGGCTCGCCCCCGACGCCCCCGCGTCCCGCAGCGCCGGCTTCTTTCCCCGCGGCCCCGGCTGCGACGCCGAGACCGCCGGCGGCGGCTCCCCCGAAGCCGCCGAGCAAGCCTGGCGATTACACGCCCCCTACGATCTGATCCCGACCCTTTCGCGCGGGGCCCCAACCCCGCGCGACGTGATCAGTCGATGCCGTCGAACTCTGCCGGGTCCTCGAGGATCGGGCGGAGGCGCTCGACGTTGGCGCGCGTGGTCTTGGCAACGGCGGTCTCGACCTCGGCCTCGTCCGCCTCGTCGTCGTCGCAAGCCTCGACCTCGCCGTCTTCGTCCTCGTCGTCATCGGCCTGGATGACCGGGAGGCGGCGCTTTCCGACCGGGCCCTCGTCGACGTAGTCGCGGAGCGCTTCCATGTCGCGGAGCGCCTGGAGCTTGGCGAGCGCCTTGACCTCGACCTGGCGAATGCGCTCACGGGTGAGGTTCATGATCGCGCCGACGTCCTCGAGCGTCGTGCCGCCGCGATCCGCGACGTCGAGCGCGCAGCTCTCGTTCATGTCCCAGACCTCGAGGTCGGGGAAGTTGAGCTTGATCGCGCCGGTGCGCGCCGAGACATCGAGGAAGAGGTGGTGCTTGCACGACACGTACGGGCAAGGGCGCGGCGCGTCGGCGCACTCGGTGCGCGTGCGCGGCTTGAAGTAGTCGGTCTCCGGGTAGAGCATCCGACCGATCTCGAGCTCGCGCTTGGTCATGCGCTTGACGCTGATCGTGCGGGCGCGGACCTCACGCTTGCGACGCGAACGGCGCTGCTCGCGCGTGATCGCGGTGTCGGCGGTGGGCCGCGGCGCGCGAGCCAACGCTCCCTCGACGACGGGCGCGATCTCTCCCGCTTCTGCGTGGCCAGCCTCGGCCTCTGCAGAATCCTCGTGAGGGGTATCGAACTCGCTCTCCATGCTCATGCGCTGCCTCCCGGAAAACTCGAAACTTTTGGCCGGCCAGGATGGGTGCGCGAGCGCGGCGAAATCCATCCGCCGCGCGGCGCCTGCCGCGGGTGTCTCCCGACGGCGACGCCGGCGGGCAATCGGTGGAGCTGACGCTCCTGTTATTCTTTCTCTGACGGGTGGAGCGTCGCCCCCGGCGACCCTCCGGGAACTCTGCTCATCAGCCGGTCGCGCTACGTTCTTCGGCGCGACGGGCCATCCGTGCCTGCGTGGTGAGCCGCTCTTCGAGCTTCACGAGACGGCCGACGAGCTCCTTCGCGAGCGCCTCGGCCGCACCGATCTCGGTGCCGACTGCCTTGGCGGTGGGCTCGCTCCTCTGCTTCTTGAGCGCTCCCTTGAGGGTCGCGAAGATCTTGTCGAGCTTGCGCTCGAGCTCCTCGATGTCACCCCGCACGAACCAAACTTCTTTTTTGATCTCTTCGATGGTGAGATCCGCCGCCATCATCTGTTTGATGGCGAGGATCTGCTTCACGATGCTCGCCGGGTACATCCCTTGAGAGCCCGTGTGCTTTCCTTTTCTCCCGACGCGAACGCTGCGAGGCAGAAGGCCGAGCTGCACGTACTTCCTCAGCGTGGCCTCGCTGAACTTAAGCCCATGGTCTTCGAACAACTTCAGGATCTCGGACGAGGTGAGCCCCTCGCGTTTCCGTGCTTCCAGGTCGGCCAGCACTTCATCCGGGATCGTCAAGGTCAAGTTCCCTTTGAGGGGGGCGTTGGCGCATCGTGCCAACGACACGCCGGACGATATTCCACTCAATGGAATACAGTCAATTTCTCTCGAAGCAATTATCGCGTGACAACACGGATGGGCTGCGTTGCAAGCCAAACGACGCACCAGGCGGACATTGTTCTTCCTACCAAAAGCACGAATTCGATGGCCCGAACGCCCTCAAAAAGCTGAACAAATGCCCGCACTTGACTACCATGTAGCACATGTGGCTCCAGCAGCGACTTCGTCGCGCCTGGCGCCAAGACGCAGAGTGTTAACCTCTCCGCCCGAATGACGACGCCGAAGACCCAGACCCGCGACGTGACCGTGCGAGGCGTCCGCATCCGCGCTGTCGAAGCGGGCCCGAAAGACGCGCCGGCGCTGCTGCTCATCCACGGATTCTTGGTGAGCTGGCTCGAATGGGCCGACGTCCTCGAGCCGCTGGCGGAGAAGTTTCACGTCATCGCGCCCGACCTGCCTGGGTTCGGTGACAGCGAGAAGCCCGGGCCGGCCCGCTATCCGTACGGCATCGATTCCTTCGCCGAAGCGATGGCCGATCTCGTCGCTGCGTTCGGCGTCGGCCGCGCGCACGTCATGGGGCATTCGATGGGCGGCGCCGTCGCGCTCACGCTCGCTGCCGATCACCCCGAGCTCGTGCAGCGCCTCGTCGTCGTCGATCCGCTCGTCTACCCGTTCGACGCGCCGCTCAAGGCGAAGCTCGTCCTCTACCCGTTCGTGGGGCCGCTCATCTTCAAGCAGCTCTACGGGCGCAGCATGTTCCGCGCGTACTTTCGCGATGAGGTCTTCGGCGGCGGCGCGCACGACATCGCCCGCGTCGACGAGCACTACGAGCGCTTCAACACGCCGGCCTCGCGCGAGAGCGCCTACGCGACCCTCCGTGCGATCCAGGACACGCGCTCGCTCGTCGCGCGGCTCGGTCGCGTCCGCATGCCGACGCTCGTCGTCTGGGGCCGCGACGATCGGATCTTCCCCGTCGCGCACGCGTCGCGCCTCGCCAAGGACTTGAGCGACGCGCGGCTCGAGGTGCTCCCGGCCGGCCACTCTCCCGGCGAGGAGATTCCCTCGGCGTTCCTCGGCGTCGTTCAAGAATTCCTCGAAGGCAGGCGGTGACGTCGCGGCGAGCGGGCGTCCTCCGACGGGTCTTTGCGACTCGCGACGGTCGTGTGGCGCTGGCGCTCCTCGGAACGCTGACATTTCTGTCATTCGTTCTCCCGCTCTTCCTCTCGGCACCGAACGCGAGCGACTTCTCGCTGCCGGCCGCGGCCGACGGCGGGCCGCCGACCCCCACGGCCGCGCATCCGCTGGGGACCGACCCGCTCTACCGCGACGTCCTCTCGAGGCTGGCCGCGGGCGGGCGCGTCTCTCTCCTCTGCGCGGGCGCAGCTGCCCTCCTGGCCTCGCTCGTCGGCGTGGCCGTGGGCGTCGGCTCGGCGACCGCCGCTCGCGCCGGCGCCCGCTGGGCCGACAGCGCGCTGATGCGCCTGGTCGACGTTCTCTTGGCGATGCCCTTCTTGCTGGTCATCACGACGATCGGCGTGCTCGTCGGGAGGACCGACGCGACGACGCTCGTGCTCGTCATGGGCCTCACCGGCTGGACCGGCCTCGCCCGCGTGGTACGCGCGCGCTCTCTCTCGATCCTGTCGCAGGACTTCGTGCTGTCATCGCGGGCCCTCGGCGGTGACTTCCTCTTCGTCGCGGTCCGCCACGTCCTGCCGAACGTCGCGCCGGTCGTCATCGTCCTCGCGACGAGCCTTGTCGGCTCGATGATCCTCGCCGAGGCGGTCCTCGGCTACCTCGCGGTGGGCATCGAGCCCCCGCAGGCGACGTGGGGGCGCATGCTCCACGAGGCAGAGAGCCTCGTCGTCCTGAGGCCGCTCCTCGTCGCCGCGCCCGGCGCGTGCATCATCGCGGCGATGCTCGGTCTGCATCGCCTCGGCGAGGCGCTGCGAATCGTGACGAGCACGAGCCGCGACGACGACCGGCCGGGGCGCGTGCCGGTCGACGTGCTCGTGGCCGCCGCGGCGCTGGTGCTCCTCGTCGCGCTTCCCACGAAGGAGCTCGCTCCCCCGCGCGAACAGGGGCTCGCCGAGGCACCGGTCAGCGGCGGGGAGCTCCACCTCGCGACGCTCTACACGGTGCGAACGCTCGATCCTGCCACGGCGCCGGAAGAGATCTCGATCGCCCTCGTGAGGTTGGTCTTCGATCGCCTCCTCACGTTCGACGCCGAGGGCAACGTCGCGCCGGCGCTCGCCGAACGCTGGACGTGGAGCGACGGCGGCAAGTCGCTCGAGCTCGAGCTCCGCCGTGGCGTCCGCTTTCAGGACGGCGCTCCGCTGACGGCCGCCGACGTGAAGCGCTCGATCGAGCGCGCCCTCCACCCGCGCGCCGCGAGCCCCGGAGCGTCGAACTACGCCAACATCGAAGGCTTCGAAGCGTACAGGAGCGGAAGCGCGAGCGAGCTCGGAGGGCTCGTCGTCGCGGGCGAGCACCGGATCATCTTCCGCTTGAAGCAACCCGACGCCACGTTGCCGTCGCTGCTCACGCTCTCGTACGTAGCGCCCGTCTGTCCGTCGGTCCCCGCCGTGCCGGAGACGACCGAGGCGACCCTCTGCGGCGCAGGTCCGTTCACGATCGCACGCTTCGAGCCGGAGGGCGGCGTTCGGCTCGAGAAGAACCGCACGTACTACGTTCCGGGCGTCCCGTTGCTCGACGCGATCGAGCTCGAGTTTCTCGTTCGACCGCAAGCGCAGCGGTATCGGTTCGAGCGCGGCGAGATCGATTACACGCGCGAGCTCTCGGGCGCCGACACGATGCTCGTCCGCGCCGATCCACGGTGGGCTCCGTACACGAACCTCGTGCCGAGCCTGCGTGTGAGCGCCATCTTCCTCAATACCGAGATCGCGCCCTTCGACAACCCGGACATTCGCCGCGCCGTATCGTTCGCGATCGATCCGTCGGTCGTGGCGAGGCTGCGGCCCGAGGTGGTCCCGCTCTCGCGCGTCGTGCCCGACGCCGTTCCGGGAAACCGCACGCCCGCTCTCGAGCGCCGGCACGACGTCGCCGCGGCCCTCGAGAGCATGGCGCGCGCGGGCTACCCCTTCGACCCCGCTACCGGCGCCGGAGGCTACCCCCATCCGATCGACTACGTGACGATCCCCGACACGTTCGAGCAGCCGACGGCGGAGATCTACCAGCAGCAGCTCGCGCGCGTCGGGATCGAGATCCGTCTCCGCCTGCTCAGCCATCAGTCGTACCTGGCCGAGGTCCAGCGCCGGGGTCGAGCTCCGATGGGATGGGCCGGTTGGCAGGCCGACTACCCTGACCCGCTGACCTTCTTCGATCCGAAGCTCGTGACGAGCGCGCTCGGGCCGGTGTCGCTGAACAACTCGTTTTACTCGAACCCCGAGCTCGACGCGCTCGTGGCGCGCGGTCGCACCGAGACCGATCAGCGAGCCCGCGACGCGCTCTTCTCGCGCGCCGAAGAGATCGTCGCACGGGACGCGCCATGGATCCCGGTGACCACCTCGAGGGTCATCGAGCTCAGGCAGCCGTGGCTGCGCGGGTACGTCTCGACGGCGCTCACACAGCTCGATTTCTCGCGGGCCTGGCTCGCGCGGCCCTCGGCGGCGAAAGAGCAGGCGCGCGCGGGGCTCCGCATGGCGCCCTTCTTCGGCGCCGCCCTACGAGGGCCGAGACCGTGAAGGCGCTGTCGATCGTCGTCCGGCGCCTCGCTTGGGGGGTGCTCCTCGTCTTCGGGGTCACGACCGTCGCGTGGGGGCTCACCGCGCTCCTTCCCGGCGACCCCGTGCGCGCTGCGATGGGGCCGCAGGCATCGCCGGCGGACGTCGAACGCGTGAGGAAGCTCTACGGCCTCGATGAGCCGGTGTTCGTGCGCTACGGGCGCTTCCTCGTGCGGCTCGTGCACACGGACGGAGAGCCGGCCGGCAAAGGCGAGCATGCGTCGTGCGCCGAGCTCGGGCCGGTGCACGTCGATCTCGGGACGAGCTTTTCCTACAGGCGGCCGATCGTCGAGCTGATCCGCAAGAAGCTCCCTGCGTCGCTCGAGCTGGCGGTCGCTGCCTCTGTCATCCAAGCGCTGATGGGGCTCGTCCTGGGCGGCCTCGCGGCGGCGCGTCGAGGCGGGCGTCTCGATCACGCCGTCGTCGGAACGGCCGTCGCCCTCGGCGCCGCACCGACGTTCGTCGTCGGGCTCCTCTTGCAGTACGTCCTCGCGCATCGCCTCGGCGCGTTCCCGGTCGACGGCGGATACACCTGGACGGGCCTCGAGCACCTGCGCGCGATCGCGCTTCCGGCCCTGACCCTGGGCTTCTACGGCGCGGCGCTCCTCGTCCGGCTCGTGCGATCCGAGCTCGCGGGGGCGCTGGCCGAGCCGTACGTCCTGGCGGTACGCGCGCGCGGCGCGACCACGCTTCGGGCAGGCGTCGTGCACGCGCTACGCAACGCCAGCGCGCCGATCGTCCAGCTCGGCGTGCTCGAGCTGGGTGCGCTCGCCGGCGGCGCGGTCGTGACCGAGCGTCTCTTCCGCTGGCCGGGCATCGGTGAGATGGCCGTCGTCGCCGTGCAAAATCGGGACGCGCAAGCGATCGTCGGCGTCACGCTCGTCGCATCGTGCGCGATCGTGCTCGCGACCGTCGTCGCGGATCTCATCGGGGTCCTGCTCGATCCCCGGCAGCGCCGCGAGGTCTGATCCCTCAGCTGCGGCCGCCCGCGCCGTGCGCGAGCGCTGTCGCCGACCGTTCTACGTCGGCGACCATCGCGCGGCTCGCACCCTCGGGAACGGCTTCGCCGCCCAGCACACCGAGGAGCGCGTCGTCTTCGCCGCGCGCGGAATACCACCACGCCGTCTCACGAAGCTCGGGCGCGAGACGTCCGAGCTCTGCGCGCCGCTCCGGATTGATGCCGGTCAGCTTGCGCGCCAGGGCTTCTCTGCCGCGATCCACATCGGCGAGGCTCGCCTCGAGCGCTGCGAGCGCGCTCTGAAGCTCCGGCGCGCCTTCTTTGGTGAGCGCGAGCTTCTTCTGGGCAGCCACGACCATCGACGCGAGCCGATCGCGCTCTTGCAAGCCGTCGAGCGCCGCCGAAGCAAACAAGGCTCGATCCTCTTTCGTGTCGGCAAACGCCGCCTCGAACGCGTCTTCACCCGACCGTGCGAGCGCGCCTCTACAACTGTTGGCGTCGACGCCGGCGAGCGTCTCGGCGACCTCGCGGGCGGACAAAGCAGCGAGCGCGCGCTCCGTCTCTTCGGGGCGCGCGCTCGAGGCATCTTCGGGGCGTCGCATACAATCGCCGACGGCGACGAGGATGGTCTTGGTGCTCGGGCCACCGAGCTGAACGATGCGGCGCTCGAGCCGCGACGGGGTAACGGCGGGGGGCATGGGTCATCGCCTCCTAAAATCGGGAATTTCTATTCGGAATCACGCTCGAGCAAATACAGCCTGAGGTGCGCCTGCGCGCGGCTGATGCGCTTGTAGGAATTGACCACGGTGATGCCGAGCGCCTTCGCGACGGCTTCGTGATCGTCGACGTCTTGGTGGTGGTAGAGGTCCCACGCTGCGGCCTCGTTCGGGTGCTCCTTCTTGAGGCGCTCGAAGGCTCGCCAGTAGATCTCGCTCGCTTCACGCTGCTCGGTCGCGCGGCGCGAGCGATCGACCGCTTGCCCGATTTCGGGCAGCGTCGCCTCGGGCTCGTCGCCGTCGGGGCTTCCGGGCGCGAGCTCTTCGTGGTGGCGTCGGTAGTGGTCGATCGCCGTGTGCTTGACGATCCGGAGGAAGAACGTTCGAGCGGACGCGGCGCGCGAAGCGCCGGATTCGTCGGTCGTCGTCCCCCGGAACTGGTCGAGGCCGCGCTCGATGAGCTTGGCCGCGGCATCCTGGAAGAGCTCGTCCTGGTCGGGCTCGCCGCCGCGGCGGTAGCTCTGCTGGATGCGGCGAATGACGTAGAGAGCGGGGCGGCGCCAGCGGTCGAGCAAGACGCCGAGGTCGCGGCCGGCATCCTCGCCGGCAGCGCGTCGGGCGAGAATTCGCCCGAACAAGGCGTCGTCATCGAGTGCCTCCGCTGAAGATTGGTTCATCGGAAGCCGCACCGTAGCACGCAGCCATGGGTCAACCTACGGCCCGGCCGCGGCCGCCCTGACGGGTCAGGGATCTATTTTTCTGGCGGGCTACTGGTTGGCGAAAGCCGCGCAATCAGAGCCGAAAGTCGAGTCTGGCCCCGCCAGCTCGGCGCATTTCTTGAACGCATCCCGGCCGCCCTGCCCGGCCGACTGGAGGGCCGCTCCGAGGAGGTACCAAGCCTGCGCGCTCCCGGGCGACTGCTGGGTGAGCTGCCTGGCGAGGCCGACCGCCTTGGCGGTCTGTCCTGCCTGAAGGGCGTTGAGGACCCGAGTGGGCAGCGGGACGTTGGAGTCGTCCGGTCCGGGCCCCGGCAGCGTGCCCGTTCCGGTGGGCATGGGTCCGGGGACGCCGCTCGCCACCGGCGGCGCCGAATCGACGGGTGCGGCAGAGGCAGAGGGGGCGGTGGCCGACGTCTCGGCCGAGGCGGACGGGGCGGCCGCTGACGGGACATCTGAAGGCGCCGGAGGAGGCGTCGTGTTGGCCGGCTCGAGGCGCGGCGTCTCGCTCGATATCGGACCCGGGTTCACCCGCTCCGCCGAAGGCGTCGTCTCGGGCCCCTGGTCGCGCTTCGAGAGGAGGCCGATGAGCGCAGCGCCGCCGAGCACGACGACCACCATCGCCACGATTCGCATGAGGCGGCGCCGCCGATTCTCGCGCTCGTCGTCGCGCGGCGGGGCGTCGTCGTCTTCGTAGACCTCGGAGCTGCTGATGTCGCGCGGAACGCTGTCGTGGCCGCGGGCCGGCGGCTCGGGCTCGCGACGATCGGTGAGCGCGTCGGTCAAGCCATCGCGCTCGGCGGCGGCGATCTCGGCGCGCTCTTCATCCTCGTCGAGCTCGTCGTCGTCGCCGTCGTCTTCGTACTCGTCGTCGTCCTCGTCCTCGTCCTCGTCGTCCTCGAGCTCGTCCTCTTCCTCGTCGTCGCCCTCCTCGGGGTCATCGGCCAGATCCTGCGCAGGACCCGGCGGGGCGGCCACGACCGGCGGTGGGAGCGGCGCCGGCGGCGGCTCGGGTCGCACGACCGCGGGCCTCGGCGGCGGAGGGTTGGCGATGGTGGCTCCTGCTGCGGGCCCCACGGCCGACATGACGCCGGAAATCCCGGACGCCGACGGCACGGTAATGGGCGCGCCGCCCGCGCTGAGCGGCGCGGGCATCGACGGAACGTTGATGACCGGCGCCTTCGGCGGCGGCGGCGGCGCGGACGAAAGGAGGGCGAGAGCCGGCCCACCTTCCTGATCCGGGGCGGGCACGATGCTCTCGACAGGCCGGACCGGTGCCGGGCCGGGCGCGACCGAGTCGGTGCTCGGCACGACGTCCTCATCGCCCTCGGTCCGCTGAACGAGGAGACCCTCGAAGTAGAGCTTCGAGATGGTCGAGAGCGTGGACAGATCCTCGAACGGCGATGCGTCGACGACCTGCATCAACGTGCGCTTGCCGTCGAAGAGGCGCAGGATGCCGTTGAGCTCGTCCGGAATTTCGCTGAGCCGGTTGAGGAGCTCCTCGGAGTCGACCTCGAACACCGTGTCGAGCGCGGGGAGCACTTCGAGGAGGCGCTGCCACTCGTCGAGGCGGCGCATGCCCTCCATCAGGACGCCCTGGGTCGTCGCTTCGACCACGTCCTCGACGTCGACCTTGCAGAACTCGACCTGGAAGGTGCCCTCGCTCCAGATGAACGTGCGGTAGACGGCTTCTTCGCCGATGAGGTGGCCCGCGGTCCGGTCGCCCGGCGTCGGCTCGGGGCCGCGCGGCCAGAGCAGCGCGTCGACGATCTTGCCGTCGCGGAAGAAGACCCGCGCGTGCGCGTGGGTCTCGAGGTTCTCGAGGTGAACGATGCCGCTCTTTCGACTCACCTCGAACGTCTGGAGCAGATCGACGACGCCCATGTCGGCGAGGAGACCGGCGAACCTCGTTCTGCCGCCGCTCGTCGGCGCACGCGTCGCGATGCCCTCTTGGGTGCGGCGCGCGAAGATCAGGTTGATGCGGGTGATGAGCTCGCGAACGAAGATCGGCTTGGTGAGGTAGTCCTCTACCCCGAGCTCGAGTCCGCGGATCTTGTCCTCGATCGAGCGCTGGCTCGCGAGGAAGAGGACCGGGATGTGGGTCCACTCGGGGCGATCCTTGAGCTTTCGAACGAGGCCGTAGCCGTCCAGGCTCGTCAGCCGCGTCTCGGTGATCAGCAGATCCGGTGGCGAGAGCTCGAGCTTTGCGAGCGCGTCGTTGCCGTCGAGCGCGGTCGTGACGGAAAACCCCGCCTTGCGCAGGCTGACCTCGAGCACCCGGATGCTCCGGGGGTCGCCGTCAACGAGGAGGAGTTGCCGTTTCGCCACTTGTGCGGCACGCAGGATGGCGAGCGGGTGTGGGGCGTGTCAAGGACACGCCAATTTCCAGCCCCTCAGGGCTCGAAATTTTGGACCCGCAAGCTTCTCCACCTCGCGAATGAACCTCGCGCGGGGCTGGGGCCCCCGCGCGAAAGGGTTGGGAGAAACAACGGGCCCCACGCGAAAAGGGTTGGGAGAAACGGCGTCAGATCTCCGCGAGGATCGCGTCGCGCTTCTTGGCGAACTCTTCGTCCGAGATCAGGCCCTTGTCCTTCAGGCCCTTCAGCTTGGCCAGGCGCTCCTCGATCGAGCCGCCCGAGGCAGCTGCTGCCGGGGCAGCGGCCGGGCCCGCGGCCGGGATCGCGAACTGGGGCTGCGCACCACCACCCATCTGGCCGGCCATCATGTTGGCCATGCCGACGCCCATGGCCATCTGGGCGCCGAGGTTGGCAACCCCGGTGTTGCTGCCGCCCTTGGCCATCCCCTCACCCGCGCCCATCATCGCCTGGGCAGCGGCGTAGTTGTTGTAGTTGCCGGCGAGCTGCTGGACGTAGCGCTGGTCCTGCCCGAACTTCTGGTCGAGCTCGAACTGCTTGGCCTGAGCCGTGTCCGACGCGATGCCGATCTGACGGCGAGCCTGGGCGCGCTGCTTGTTCGCCTCGCGGAGGAGCTTCTCGTCCTCGGCCGCGAAGTTGATGTTGAAGTCGGCGATCTGGAGGATCTTGACGCCGATGTCCGCGAGGTTCGGAGCGGCCTGGACCATGCGGCCGGCGAGCTCGCTCGTCATGCCGCCGAGGTTGAGGAGCGAGCGGCCCGTCTGCACCGACATCTGACCGATGACGGTCTTGCAGCTCATGAAGAAGAGCTTCTTGATCCAGTCGACGGTCGCGTCGTTGTCGTTCGAGCCGGCCGCTTGGCCGTGGTAGCCGATGACGAAGCGCACCGGATCGGTGATGACCATCGAGAACTCGCCGTGGATGCGCGGCGTGACGAACTCGAAGAGGACCGGGTCCTCCATCTGCTCGAGCTTGCCGCCGAACGGGATGCTCCGGACGGGCTGCGTCTTGACGAAGAAGATCTCGGCGATGAACACGTCCCCACCCGTGAACTTGTTCACGAGGTTGTTGAGGAACGGGATGTTCTGGGTCTGGAGGGTGTGACGCCCGGCCGGGAGCCAGCCCTGGTAGGTGCCGTCCTTGAAGAAGAGGGCACACTCGTCGCTATCGACCGTCAGCTGCGACCAGAACGGGATGTTCTGATCGGGATGCTTGTAGACGATGAGGTGCTTCAGGTGGTCCGGGCGAGCGATCATCATCTCGCGCACGCCGCCCTTGACGAAATCCATGATCCCCATCGTTCGCTCTCCTTGCCTCGTTATCTTCGCCAGGCCACACCCTTGTCTTGAAGGCGTGGGGCAGCGGGGAGAATAATGCCGGAACCCGGGGTCGGCAACGGCCGCACGGTGTGTGACCATTCCTGGCTGCCACCGGCTCTTTCGGCAGCTCGGGCGCCACGAACCCACGAGGGTCCCCGATGATTCCCGCGATCGATCCCGCGACGCTTTCCCCGCCGGCCCAGAAGATCCTGACCGGCCCGCCCAAGATGCAGGAGATGGCCGCGCGCGGCATCGCGCTCGGCGTCATGCCGGCCGAGCTCATCCTCCTCCTGGTGGCCCTCTCCAAGGGACCCGAGCCGGGCGTGGCGGCGATCGCCGAAAAGACGCTCGGCAACCTGCCGCAGCCGGTCCTCTCCGGCGCGCTCGGCGCCAACCTGGCCCCTCAGGCCATCGACGCCCTGGCCACCCGGTACCACGACCAGGTCGACATGCTCGCGAAGCTCCTCGCGATGCCGGGCCTCGCGATCGACACGGTCGAGGACGTGGCGCGTGTCTGCAACGAGCACGCCTGCGAGCTCATCGCGACGAACGAGGAGCGGCTCCTCGCGAACCCCAAGATCATCGAGTACCTCTACCTCAACAAGAACTGCCGCATGTCGACGGCCGACCGCATCATCGAGCTGGCGGTCCGCAACAACGTCGAGGTCGCGCTGCCCGCATGGAGAGAGGCCGCGGCGGCGATTCAGAACGAGCTCATCATGGAGCCGGGTGACGGGCCGAGCCCGGACGACCTCCTGTTCAAGCAGACCACCACCCTCGCCGATGCGATGCGCCAGGACGGCGAATCGATCGAGGACGCGCTCGTAGAAGGCGACGACCCCAACGCCGAGGCCAAGGTTCGCGACAAGTTCGTCCCCCTCTTCCGCGAGATCGCGATGATGACGAACTCGCAAAAGATCCGCTTCGCGACGATCGGAACGCCCGAGGCGATCCTCATCCTGATCAACGACCCCAGCCCGCTCGTGTCGCGGGCAGCGGCGCAGTCTCCTCAGATGAACGAGGCCGTCGTCGAGCAGTGCGCCAAGCGCCGGAACATCTCGGGCGAGGTGCTCACCGCCATCGGACAGAAGCCGGAGCTCCTCCGGCGGCTGTCGACCAAGCGCGACCTGATGAAGAACCCGAAGACGCCGCCGTCGCTCGCGATGAAGCTCATCAACCACTTCCAGGAGCACGAGCTGACCCGGATGCAGAACGATCGGAACGTCAGCAGCTCGATTCGTGCGCTCATCAAAAATCACCTCGAACGAAAGAAGCGATAGGCTGCCACCCAAATGAGCGATCTCGTTCGGTTCGGCGTGGCCATGGACCGTGCGCTGCTCGCAGCCTTCGACGACCGGATCACCGCGCGAGGCTACGAGAACCGGTCCGAGGCGCTGCGCGATCTGGTGCGCGCCGACCTCACCAAGGCCGCCTGGCAGAGCGGCGCGGCGGTCGCCGGGACGGTGACCTTCGTCTTCGCCAAGAAGAGCCGCGCCGAGGTCGCGCGCGTGCTCGACGGCGCCCCTGCCGGGCTCACCGTCTCGATGATCGAAGTGCCGCTCGACGACGCGCGCGCGCTCGGCGTCCTGGTCCTGCGCGGCAAAGCCGGCGAGCTCTCGGCCCTCTCCGGGCGGCTCTCCGGCGCGCGCGGCGTCTTCGCAGCCGAGCTGGCGATCGGTTGCGTCGACGATCGCCCGGGCGGCGGCGCGGAGGGCACATGACGCGCAAGACGCCCCGCCGGGTGCTCGTCGTCGGCGCGACCGGCCGCCTCGGCGTCGCCGTCGGCCACGCGCTCGTCGCGCGCGGCGATCAGGTGCTCCTCACCGGTCGCGACGAAACCAA
>JBGTSH010000145.1:0-24132 GCA_041940405.1 Polyangiaceae bacterium | reverse complement strand
ACGAGGGCGGTGGTCGCACGATGATGCTGACGCC
The DNA here is from genome assembly GCA_041940405.1 of Polyangiaceae bacterium. Taxonomy (GTDB): domain Bacteria; phylum Myxococcota_A; class Polyangia; order Polyangiales; family Polyangiaceae; genus Xiheicaenibacterium. Next base: position 24,098 of record JBGTSH010000145.1, on the reverse strand, counting down.
GGAGCAGGCCGAGGCAGCTGCGCGCGCGCTGGCTGCCGCGACGGCTGCAGCGGCTCCACGACAGGCGACCGCGCCCGCGCCCGCACCGCCGCCGACGGGGCTCTCCGGCACGATCATGATGGAGGCGATCGGCCCCGCGCCTCCGATGCCTCCGCCTGTTCCGCCGCCGGCTCCGGCCCCGGCCCAGATGCCGTCGTACATCACGCCCGCCGTGCCGCAGGGGCCGGCACCCGCGCCGCTCGCCGCTCAGCCGGCGTACGAGCCGTTTCCGGAGCCCACCTACGTTCCCCCAAAGAAGGGCGGCGCAGGGATCTTCATCGGTGTCGGCGTCGCCATTGCGGTCGTCGCCGGCCTCGGCGTCGCCTATTGGAAGGGCCTGATCGGCTTGCCGATCGGAGGATCGTCGTCGCCGAAGAGCACCGCCGCCGCCACGAGCGAGCCGACGAGCGCGCCCGCCGCCTCCACGGCGTCCGCGGCGGCAGCGCCCGGACCGAGCGCCGCACCGAGCGACGCCACGTCGGCTGGTGCACCTCCCGCGCCGCCTGCCGGAGACGACAAACCGCTCCTCTCGTTCGAAGGTGCGCTGACGGTAACGTCATCCATCGATGCCGAGGTCGTGGTCCAGGGGCAGTCGGCAGGGCGGACGAACAAGCGGCTCGTCACGCGCTGTGGTCCGAAGAACGTTCGTCTTCGCGTCGAGGGCAAAGGCTGGGTCAGCCCCGGCCAGCCGGTTCACATCACCTGCATGCAGTCGACGTCGGTTACCATCGACCCGTCCAGCTGATCCCCCGTTCGAGGAGGCCGCCGTGCAAAGGCAACTCACGCCCTTTCGGGCCGCTCTTTTCTTCCTTCCGTTTCTCGCGTTCGGCGCCTGCGGAGACGACGGCCAAGCCACGGGCGGGAGCGGAGGGTCGACGACCACCCAGACCGGAGGGCCCGGCGCCACCGGCTCGACCTCGACCAAGAGCACCACGACCGGCGCCGACGGCGGCGGCGGCGAGGGTAGCGGCGGCTCGCCGGGGCAGACGGTCCCGTACGTTTATGTCGGGACCAGCGACGACAAGATCTTCGTCATGCTGCTCGATCGCGACACAGGGGCGCTCAGCCCCGTCGGCGAGATCGACGCCGGCGCGAACCCGTCGTTCCTCGCGCCCGATCCGCAGCACCGCTTCCTCTTCGCCGTGAACGAAGGCTCGAGCGAGGTCGCGGCCTTCAGCATCGCGCAGAGCTCGGGCGAGCTGACGTTCATCAACCGCGTCGGCTCCGAGGGCAACGGCCCCGCGCACGTCTCCGTCGCCACCAACGGCGAGTACGCCCTCGTCGCCAACTACGGAAGCGGCCACATCGCCTCGATCGCCATCGCCGACGACGGGAGCCTCGATGACACCCTCGTCAGCGTGCACCAGGCCGGGCAGAACGCACATCTGATCAAGCAGGATCCGGCCACCGGGTTCGTCCACGTCCCGTGCCTCGGGTCCAACTACGTCCGGTCGTACGATCTCGACTCGGCCACGGGCACGCTGACGCCGCTACCCGACGGCACGGAGCTCGACATGGCTCCGGGCTCCGGGCCGCGGCACCTCGATTACCACCCGACGCTCGATGTCGCGTACGTCGTCAACGAGCAGGGCGACACCGTCGTCGTCGCCGAGCGAGCGCCCACCGGCGAGCTCACCGAGCTCCAGGTCGTGCCGACGCTCCCGAACGGAGTCGACGGCGACGACAACGCTTGTGCCGACATCCACGTCTCGCCCGACGGTCGCTTCGTCTACGCCTCGAACCGAGGGCACAACAGCCTCGCCATCTACTCGGTCGATCAGGCGAGCGGAGAGCTCACGCCCATCGGACACCAGGGTACGGGCGGCGACTGGCCTCGCAACTTCACGATCGATCCGGCGGGCGAGATCATCCTGGTAGCCAACCAGCAGTCGGACAACATCGTCGCCTTCCGCGTCGATTCGGCCACAGGGCTCCTCACGGAGCTCGTGACGACGCCGACGCAGGGCGGGCCTGCGTTCGTCGGCGTCATCACGCAGGGGCTCACGCCCTGATCAGCCTCGCATCGACGGCGGGATGAGCGGGCTCGGCTCGCCGGTGGTGACGATCCAGAGCTGATGCGCGGCGCGCGTGGCGCCGATGTGGAGCAGGTGACGCGACTCGTCGTCCTTGGAGTACGTCGTGGCGTTGACGTCGACGAGAATGACGTAGTCGTACTCGAGGCCCTTCACCTGCTTGATGTCGGTCACCTCGACGCCGGGCTTGAACGCGAACTCGAAGGCTCGGATGCGGCGCAGGTTGGGGATATCGGCCATCTTGAGCGCCTGCCAGTAGGCGTCGGCCTGCTCCGGGTGCCGGGCGAGGATGGCGACGTTGGCGTTGGGCTCGCGGCTGAAGAGCGGCCGGAGCGCGTCGGCGAGGAAGGCGACGGCGGCGCCCGGGCTCGGGAACTCGTGGAGCTCGACCGGCGCGCCGTTGCGGTTCGCGATCGGCGGCTCGGGATCCGCGAGCGGTCCGAGGACGTGCCGCGCGATCTCGAGGACCTGCTTGGTCGATCGGTACGCGATCCGGAGCGGCTCGATCTCGACGGCGGAGAGACCCAGATCGGAGAGGACCTTCTTCCAGTCGCGGAAGCCCGAGTCCATGTGGATGCGCTGGGCGACGTCGCCGGCCAGCGTCGCCGAGCGGTGGACCAGCTCCGAGTCTTTGTTGCCCTTTTGGGGCATCGTCTTCACGCAATCCATCAGGACGGCGAGATCGATCGGCGAGAGATCCTGCGCCTCGTCGACGAAGAGGTGCTCGTAGAGGAGCGGCTGTTTGACGCTCTTGCGAAGCTCCATCTTGATCCTCTGGTAGGCGCGAAGGAGCAGGGCGTCGTCCTCGGGATCGAGGCGAGCGCGCTCGTCGTCCTCGATGCCCTGCTTGTCGACGCCGATCTTGCGGTCGTCGTCGATGTCGTCGTCCTTGGGCTCGTCGTCCATCGCCGCCTTTCGATCGGCGCGATCGCCGGGATCGAGATCGACGACGGCCGGACAGCGATCCGAACACCAGCGCCATGCGCGGCGGATGTCGGTCTCGGACATCTCCGGATCGGGGTCGGCTTTGAAGGCTGCGAGGAGCTGGTCGAGGTTGGTCAGCAGGTCGGCCCAGAAGCCGAGGATGCCGTGCGAGTCCTTGCGCGTCCGCGGATCGGCGATGAAGTCCTCGGCCTTCTGGTGGAGAAGGCGAAGGAGCACCGGGTGCGTCTTGAGCTTGGTGACGACGCTGGGCGTCGAGTCCTCGACCTCGACGTCGAGCCAGGGGAAGTGCTTCTTGCGTTGCTCGCGCGCCCACTCGCCGTACGTCTCGATGGGGAGGCCGTCGAGGCCGAGGGCCGGGAGCATCTCGCCGATGTAGGCGCGGAGCGCGGGGCTGCCGACGACGACGAGCATCTTGTCATGTGAGAAGCGCTGCTTGTTCTGGTAGGCGAGGTACGCGAGCCGGTGGACGCCGATCGTCGTCTTGCCGCTGCCGGCGCCGCCTTGGATGACGACGAGGCCGCTGTCGGGCTTGCTGATGAGCTCGAACTGACGCGGGTCGAGGAGCGCCGCGATCTCGGGCAGGTGGCGGTTCTCACGCTGGATACCGCTGTCGTCGATGCCGAGGACGCCGCGCATGTCCTGCGGCCGCACGGCCTTGCCTTGGCCGCCGGCGAGCTCGGTCGATTGGGTCGAGAGCTCGCGCCAAGCGCCGTTGCCGCCTTTGACGAAGATGCCTTGCGGCGCGGTGACGCGACGAAGCTCCGAGTTCTGGATCGTGACGGTGCGCCGAACGAGCACGGTGCCGAGCACCTCACGCTCGCCGAGCGTCTCTTCGTACTCGGCGCCCTCTTCGTACTTGTAATAGATCTGGCTGACCGGGGCGTGGCGCCAGTCGACGATGCGCACGCCGGCCTTGGCGTCGACGAGGGTCGTCTTGCCGATGAGGACGTCGCGCGGCGGCTTGCCCTCTTCACGGAGGCGCACGTGCCCGAAGTACGGCGACTTGGGATCGGGCGGCTCGGTCACGTTCTCGGCCCGGCGGGCAGCGATGCCCGCGATCCGCTCCATCTGCTGGGCGAGCGCGGGCACGTCCTCGAGACGGGCGACCGCGATCTGATCCCGAAGGGAGATCATGTCCGCCTCGTAGTCGGCGATCGGCGGCGGCTTGGAGGGCCGATACGTCGAGAGGTAGTCGTTCACGCGCTTGGCGATCGCTTCCTCGTCCGCGACGATCGGCGAGACCTCTCGGTCGGATGCACGCGGCGCCGGGGGCGCCTTCTGGGCTGTCTTCTGGGTCATAAACATCCGCAGCCGGGGCCGGGGCCCGGGGCGAATGCCACGTCGCGAAGCGGTTGTCGAGCGCGATTCCTTCGAAGCTAGGTCGTGCCGTCGGGCTCTCCGCGATTTTTTCGCTTCGCGATGATGCGCGCGAGCTCGATCGCCAGCGCGCTACGAAACGTCCTGAGGACGCGTGAAGTGCCCTGGAGTCGGGCATCCAGCTCCTCTACCTCTTCGTCGGTCAGCTTGACGCGAGAGATGCTGCGAAGGATGCGCGCGCGTGTGGCTGCGTCGGTGTGACGATCGACAGGAAGCGGATCGTCATCGTCCAGTGTTCGAACGTAGGTACCGTGGTCTTCGTCCGGTTGGAAAAAGTCGGGTGCTTCGGTGCTGTCCGGTCCTTCGCTCGAGCTCATGGAAGCCTCGTAGGGGAGCCGCCAAGCAACCACCGCGCCAACCAGAACGAGTCCGACCAGCCTACAAACCGTCGAGGCCACCCGGCAGCGCCGCCACACTGGGGCGATGCGTCTCGGATCAGTTCAGGCGCAACATGCGGCCGACGAGGCGGAAAAGTCCACGGGATGCGGCACTGATGCGACTGCCGATGAGCTCGACGTCGCCGTCCTCGCGGAGCCTCAACGCGCCTTTGCCGCTGCGCAGGAGCAGCTCCTCGTCGCCCTCGATCTCGATCTTGCGCGCCGAGATTTTCAGGGTATCGGGCTTTCGAGCGCGCACGACGCCGACGACGATCGGGTTGCCTTCTTCGTCGGGCTCGCAGAGCACACGGTCGCCGCTCTCGAACGCTTCTTGGATGACCTCGTGGTCGACGTCGCGATCGAGCTCCGCGCGGCGCGGGGAGCGCTCCCCCGCGAAGAGGACTTCGACACCGCGGCGCTCGACCATGACGAGCCGGCCCGTGCGCAAGCCGGTGAGGGGAGCGGGCCCCTTCTTCGCCAGCTGCATCTTCTCGAGCGCTACGCGGTCCGCCGTCTGGCCGCCGGAGCTCGCGGGGAGGAATGCCTCGAGCTCGGTCGGGTTCTCGGTCTCGTTCGAGCGAGCCTCGGCGGTGACCTCTGTCGTGGTCTCGGGGGGCTCGGAGCTGGAGGAGCGCGCCTGGCTCATTGCTTTCGCAGCGTAGCAGGCGCGCCCCGGTCTTGGGCGCCGCTCAACCTTTTCCGAGGAGCCCGCGAAGCACGCTCTGGATGGGCGTCTTTCCTTGGACCCTTCTGTGCTGCTTCTCGAACGTGATCTCGCCCGCTGCGAACGATCCGATCATCTGACGGTAGAGGCCGGCGAGGTCCTCGGTGAACCCGAAGCCGGTGAGGGTCGGGACGATGGCGTCGAGCGGCGCTTCGGCCACCGGGATCGTCTTTCCGACGATGCTCGAGAGCGCCGCCGCCACGTCGCGCATGGTGATCGCCGGCCCGCCGAGGTTGACGACGCCCTTCGCGGGGCCCTCGAGGAGCAGCGTGGCCGCGAGCTCCCCGATGTCGTGCGTGGCGATCATGTCGATCGGGAGATCGGCCGGGAGGAAGCTCGGGAAGATCCCTTGCTCGAGCGCGCCGAGCGAGGCGCCGACGTTCTCCATGAAGTACCCGGCTCGGATGAACGTCGACTGCGTCGACGCCAGCTCGCCGAGCTTCTGCTCGGTGACGTGAAGGCCGGCGATCGGACCCGTGCCGCTCTCGCGCTCGGCGCCGATCGACGACAGGAGGACGACGTGCGGCAGCTTCGTCGCGCGCACCGCGGCGACGATCGATGCTGTCGTCGCATCCTGGTAGGCCCGAAAGCTCGGCGCGCCCATCTTCGGCGGCACGAGCACGTACGCGCCCTCGGCACCCTCGAATGCCTTGGCCAGCGCCTTTTCATCACCGAGGTCGGCGACCGCCACCTCGGCACCTCGCGCCGCGAAGGGAGCGCCCTTCGAAGCGTCGCGAACGACGACGCGCACCTTCTTGCCGCGATCGAGCAGCAGATTGGCGGCGACCTTCCCAGTGTTCCCGGTAGCTCCAGCGATGACGTGCATGCCCGGAAGCTACGTCGCGCACGTTATCCAGCCAATGCATTGATAATATCCAACACATGCAGCAAATGAATCTGTCGGCCGTCGACCTCAACCTGCTGGTCGTCCTGCGCTCGCTGCTCGCGACGCGCAGCGTGACCCGAGCTGCCGACGCAGTCGGGCTGAGTCAGCCGGCGACGAGCCACGCGCTCGCTCGGCTGCGATCGCTCTTCGACGATCCGCTCCTCGTTCGCTCCGGCAGGCTCCTCGTTCCCACGCCGAGGGCCGAAGCGTTGCGCGCGCCGCTCGAGGCGGCGCTCGCCGCGGTCGAGGGCACGCTCGCGAAGCCGCCGCGCTTCGATCCGGCGACGGCGAAGCGCATGTTCTCGATCGGCACGAGCGACTACGGACAGCTGGTCATCTTGCCGCCGCTGCTCGAGCGTCTCGCAAAGGACGCTCCGGGCATCGACCTCAGGGTTCGAGATCAGAGCTCGGGTCCGATCTCCGAGTGGCTCGCCAGCGGCGAGATCGACGTCGTCCTGAGCCCGAAGACGCAGGGGCTCGGCCACATGGGCCTCCACATGCAGCGCCTCTTCAGCGAGCGCTTCGTTTCGCTCGTTCGCAAAGGGCACCCGCGGGTGAAATCCAAGCTCACGCTCGCGGCCTTCGCCGAGCTTCCTCACGCGTTCGTCGCGCCGCGCGGTACGCCCGGCGGCGTCGTGGACGACGCGCTTCGAGCGCGCGGGCTTTCACGCAGGGTGGCGCTCGTCTTGCCGGGGTTCCTCGTCGCACCGCAGATCGTGTCGCAGTCGGATCTGATCGTGACGATCGGCGAGCGCGTCGCCCGGCCGTTCCTCCGACGCTTTCCGCTTCGGATGTTTCCGCCGCCGCTCGCGCTTCCGGGGTTCGACTTCAACGTGTTCTGGCACGAGCGCATGCACAACGATCCGGGGCATGCCTGGTTCCGCGAGCAGATTGCGTCGATCGCCCAGGCGGTTCGATCGAGCTGACAGGCAGACCTGCTCGTGGGGTTGAGGTGCGATCCGTTCACTCCAAATAGGTGCACGTCCCCGGCTCGTCCGAGCAGAGCCCCTCGACGCAGAAGCCGTCGTCGCACGCGTCATCGTCCTGGCATTGCCTGCGTGTACAGCCGTCGCCTGCGCAGCTGAAATTCGGGGGACAGCCCTCGGCGCAAGTGATCGCAACGCAGCGACCGTCGTCGGCGCACCGCTCATCCACGCCGCAGCCATCCTCCACGCAAGCCGGCTTGCAAACCGACCCGCCCTGCTGGCAGGTGCATGGATCCGGCACGCAGACCGAACCCATCTCGCAATCGACGTCCGCCGCGCAGTCGGCCTCTTCGCAGATGCCGCAGCTGGGTTCGCCCCGGATCTCGCAGACGTCGTCGGCATCGCTGCAGTCGTCTGCTGTCCGACATCCGCTCCCGATGTCCGTCTCCTGATCGCACGCCAGCGGCCCGAGGCCGGCGGCGGAAGCTGACAGCACCGCAAGGAAGAAGAGTTTTGATTTCACGCAGCGGCGCCAGTGCAACCGTCGTGCCCGCGGCTCTGTGCGAAACAACACGAGCGCCTGCTGCCGACTTGTGCCAGAGAGCGCGTGGTCGATCAGGGAGCCGCGCCGGGCGGCTCGCCCGTCCCCCCCGCGCTTCGCCGGCTCCTCGTCCCAGACGCTCGCCGCAAGCTTGGCCGCTCACTCCGACGCGATGACGTCTCTGTAGGCTTCCGACGCGAGCGCCCGGAGGCGCGCCTTGTCCGCGCCGTTGGCGCGCTCGGGCGTTTTGTTCGCGGTGCGGACCGTGCGTGACTCTCCCGCTCGTTCAGGTAGTCGCGAAGCACGATGGCGCCGTTGTGAAGTGTGTCATGCGCGCTGAAGAGCAGTGTCACCTTGCCGCCGCGAGCAGCTTCCAGGATCGGTGCCCAAGCAGCGGGGTTTGCGTCGAGCTCCGCCCGGTAGCGAAGACGAAACTCCTCCCATCGTTCGACTTGGTGCCCAAACCACTTCCTCAGCTCGGTGCTTGGCGCGACGTCCTTCAACCACGCGTCGGCGGCGAGGGCTTCCTTCTTCATTCCCCGTGGCCAGAGCCTCTCGACGAGGATGCGACGACCATCTCCACGTGCCGGCGGCTCGTAGGTGCGTTTGATCTGGATCAACCCGGGACTCCGCCCCACGTCCCCAATGATGCAAGAAGGCTTCCAGCGGTCAGCGCTCACGCGTGCGATGGCGCGCCTGTGGCGGCGATAGTTGGGACTGCGGGCGCGGTAGCTGCTTCCGCGATCGGCAGCGTGAAGAAGAAGCGGGCGCCCTGGCCGAGCTCGCTTTCGACGCCGATGTGCCCGCCGTGCGCTTCGACGATCCCCTTCGCGATGAAGAGACCGAGGCCGGTGCCTTTCTTGCCCGGCATCTGCGTCCAGAACCGGTCGAAGACTCGCGCACGGTTTTCGGACGCGATCCCGGGCCCCGTGTCGCGGACGTCGAAGCGCGCCATGGCGCCCCGTCGCTGTACGCCGACGGTGATGCGCCCTCCGGGTGGCGTGAGCTTCACCGCATTGCCGACCAGGTTGGAGAGCACCTGGAGCACGCGCTCCCGATCGACCAGGAGCACGAGGCCGGGCTCGGCGCTCATCTCAAGGCGAACCTGTTTGGGCGCGGCGAGCGGGCCGAACATCTCCGACGTCGCTCCGAGGAGATCGTCGACCCTGCACGGTGCGACCTCGACACTGAACCGCCCTGCCTCGAGCGTCGTGACGTCGAGCATCTGGCGGATGAGAGACTCCATGCGCATGGCGACGCGCCGAATCGTCTCCGCGTCCTGACGCGCAGGCTCGGATTCGGCTGATTCTTGCATCAAGGCAGCCTTCATGGTGATCGCGTTCAGCGGGTTGCGCAGATCGTGCGCCACGATGCCCGTAAGCTCGTCGCGCACGGCGATCGCTTTGCGTGCGGCGCCGAGCGCTTCCCTCTCGCCCCGGAAGGCGCGACCCAAACGGACCGAAAACCACTGAGCGACTGCGAGCGAGGCAAGGACCAGCACGGCGAGCAGGGCGTAGAGCCGCTTCTCGAGCGATCTGCGCGCATCACGCGCTTGCTCGTAGCTCGCCTTCAGCAAGATGTGCTTGTGGTTCACTAGGCGCATCAACGTCTGATCGAGCTCCCGGCTGAGCGGCATCAGCTCCGCCTCGAACCTTTCCTCGAGCGCGCGGGGATCGCCGGACCGCTGCCGAGCGTCGAGCAGCTCGTGCTGGACCCGGAGGAATTCCTCCGCCGCCCCCTCCGCCTCCAGGACGAGCCCGCGTCCCGTGAGACTCAACTCGCTGGAGCGAAGGAGGATCATCGCCTCGTCGAATTTGACCTTGGACTCCTGGACGCGTTGGAGCAACTCGGGCTCCCCGGCGAGCATGTAGCCACGACCACTCGAGACGATGATCGACGCGAACCACCGCAGGCGCTCGACCTGAGTGATTTCGTTCTCTTTGCTGCGGATGTGGCCGATCTGCGCCTCGGCTTCGGTGGCGAAGCGGTGGATCGAGAACGCCATGCCGAGCGCAAGGAGCACGGCAAGGAGCGAGAAGCCGCCCATCGCCGTTGCCCCGAGGTTCCTCTGCATGGCCGTTGAACGGCGAGACTCGTGCCGCATGCGATCGCGCTAGCGCAATGCGTGCCGTCGTGCGGGTGGTGACGGCGCGGCGTCCTGACACGCCGGAATCTGGGCTCCGCTGTCAGGCCGTCGATCCGAGACGGGTCGAGATGAGCCGGTCCACCTGGCAGAGCGCGTCGGCGTAGAGCTAGTCAGAATGGCACGAGAATTGGAATGCGGAAGCTCTCCTGGGGCGAATGGCCTCGTACGCCCCCCGTCTCATGCGAACCACTGCGCGGCGAAGCCGCCACGTATCTGTGACGAGGTCCCAACCGTCAAGCTCTTCGCCTGATCTGCGTAAGGTCGCGGTGTACGGTGGTCTCGCATGTCCGTGGTTGGCCTGCTCCTCCTGCCGTTCGTCGGCGGCCTCCTAACCGCGCTGTTGCCGACGCGCGCACGCACGGCGCTCGCAGCCTGCGCCGGGCTCGTCGCAGCTGTCGCAGGTGCATGGGTCATCAGCCTGTATCCGCGCGTACGCGACGGCGAAGTGATCCGCGAAACGGTCTCATGGGTTCCGTCCTTGGGCCTGAATTTGATTCTGCGCATCGACGGCTTCGCCTGGATGTTCGCCGTGCTCGTGACCGTCATCGGTGCGCTCGTGTCGCTCTATGCGCGCTACTACATGTCGCCGGAGGATCCTGTCGCGCGCTTCTATGCGTTCTTCCTCCTCTTCATGGGCGCAATGCTCGGCGTCGTGTTGTCGGGCAACCTTATTCAGCTCGTCGTCTTCTGGGAGCTCACGAGCCTCGTCTCGTTCCTGCTCATCGGCTACTGGCATCACCGAGCAGATGCCCAGCGCGGCGCCCGGATGGCGCTGATCGTGACCGCCGCGGGCGGCCTCGCGCTCCTCGGCGGCGTCGTCGTCCTCGGCCGGATTGTCGGCAGCTACGACCTCGACGTCGTCTTGAGGTCGGGCGACCAGATCGAGAAAAGCCCCCTCTATCCGCTGGCGCTCGTCCTCGTGCTGCTGGGCGGGTTCACGAAGAGTGCTCAGTTTCCCTTCCATTTCTGGCTACCCCGAGCCATGGCGGCGCCGACGCCGGTGTCCGCGTACCTGCACTCGGCGACCATGGTTAAGGCGGGGGTGTTCTTGCTCGCGCGCCTCTGGCCGGTGCTCTCGGGAACCGAGCTGTGGTTCTGGCTCGTGAGCGGTGCCGGCATGATGACACTCTTGCTCGGATCGTACATCGCGATGTTCCAGCACGATCTGAAGCGCGTGCTCGCGTACTCGACGCTGAGCCACCTCGGCCTGATCACGCTCCTCTTCGGCCTCAACAGCCCTCTCGCAGCGGTCGCCGGAGTGTTTCACATCATGAACCACTCCACCTTCAAGGCGTCGCTGTTCATGGCCGCCGGCGTGGTCGATCACGAGACCGGCACTCGCGATATTCGTCGATTGAATGGTCTGATGCGTTTCATGCCGCGTACCGGGGCGCTTGCGCTCGTAGCGAGCGCGGCGATGGCCGGCGTCCCCTTGCTCAATGGGTTCCTCTCGAAGGAGATGTTCTTCGCCGAAACGGTGTTCCTGTCTTCCCATCCGTGGGTCGAGCTCGCCCTGCCCGTGCTTGCGACGATCGCAGCGATCTTCGGCGTCATGTACTCGTTGCGGTTCAGCTACGACATCTTCTTCGGCCGGCCCTCGACGGACCTGCCGCGCCAGCCAGAAGAAGCACCCCGGTGGATGCGCACACCGATCGAGCTCTTGGTGCTGAGTTGTCTCGTCGTGGGTATCGTGCCGGCCATCTCGATCGGACCGTCACTCGCGGCAGCGGCTCGGCCGGTCGTCGGGGGGACGCTTCCCGAATACAGCCTCGCGATTTGGCACGGCTTCAACTTGCCCTTCGTCATGAGCCTCGTGGCCATTTCCGGTGGCGTCATGGGATACCTATGGTTGCGCAAGCATCAGGAGCGAGGCCGATTCCCGGACGCGCCGCTCGTCGCAACACTCAATGGCAGACGGCTCTTCGAGAGCTGGCTCGTCGGCATCACCCGTGCTTCCCGCACTGCGCTTCACTTCGCGGGAGCGCGACGTCTCCAGACCCAAATGGTCGCCATCATCACCGTCGCAGGCCTCCTCGCGCTCCTGGCGGCGCGCGGCGTTCCGCTGGCTTGGGGCGAGCGAGAGCGGCTGTCCGCGTCTCCGGCATTCGTGCTGCTATGGGTCATCGGAGCGGTCTGCGCAGTCGGTGCGGCCGTGATGGCAAAGTTCCACCGGCTGGTTGCCATCACGCTGATGGGGGGCGCGGGCCTCGTCACGTGTGTCACGTTCGTGTGGTTCTCGGCGCCGGACTTGGCCCTCACGCAGATCGTCGTAGAAGTGGTCACGACCACGCTGCTCTTGCTGGGTTTGCGCTGGTTGCCGATGCGCTTGGAAGGGATTCCCGCCCGAGTCACGATCCGTGACAGGTTGCGCCGCTTCCGCGACCTCGGGCTCGCAATCGGCGCCGGCACCGGGCTGGCTGCGCTGTCGTATGCATTGCTCACGCGGCCGGCGCCTCACAGCATCTCGCCGTTCTTTCTCCGCCGTGCGCTCCCGGAAGGAGGCGGGACGAACGTCGTCAATGTCATGCTCGTGGACTTTCGCGCCTTCGACACCATCGGCGAAATCACCGTGCTCGGAGCGGTCGCGCTGACCGTCTACGCGCTCCTGCGTCGCTTCCGGCCCGCCGCTGAAAGCATCGAGCCTCCCCTCCAGCAGAAGTCCTCGCCAGCCGGCGACCTGGTGAGACCGCGCACCGCGGAAGACCCTGCACGCGGCTATCTGATGGTGCCGGCCGCCATCGCACGCCTGCTCTTGCCGGTCTCGCTCGTCGTCGCAGCGCACCTCTTCCTGCGCGGGCACAACGAGCCGGGAGGCGGGTTCGTTGCCGGCCTTGTTGTCGCGATCGCCATGCTCATGCAGTACGTCGTGTCCGGCACTCTGTGGGTCGAGGGGCGGGCGCGCCTGCGGCCGGCGCGGTGGATTGCCGTTGGGCTGCTGCTCGCCGCGGCCACCGGCCTGGGCGCCGTCGCGCTCGACTATCCGTTCCTCACGAGCCACACCGCGCACGCGTCGCTTCCCTTCGTCGGCGAGGTGCACTTGCCGACCGCAACCTTCTTCGATCTCGGCGTCTTCACGGTGGTGGTTGGTGCGACGCTCCTCATTCTTACGGCGCTCGCTCATCAGTCCGGACGCGGCCACCGGCGGCCCGGGCACAGGTCTTCGACGACGAAGCGGAACGAGGCGCGCTAGATGGAAGTCGTCCTCGCAGTGGTGATCGGAGTGCTCGGCGGGGCGGGGGTGTACCTCGTGCTGCGCCCGCGAACCTTTCAGGTGATCATGGGAATGACGTTGCTGTCATACGCCGTGAACCTGTTCATCTTCAGCGTGGGCAGCATCTTCGTCAACAAGCCGCCCATCGTGAGGCCCGAGGTTGGTCCCGACCTCGAGAATTACACCGATCCGATGCCGCAGTCCCTCGTGCTCACCGCGATCGTGATCGGGTTCGCCACGACGGCGCTCTTCCTGGTCGTTCTGCTCGCGTCGCGCGGCTTGAGCGGGACGGACCACGTCGACGGCAACGAGGAGCCGTGAGTCTGCTCCTTCATCACCTGATCGCGGCGCCGGTCGTCCTACCGCTGGTGGCCGCGACCTTGCTGCTGCTCATGGGTGACAAGCGCAAGGCGTACATGCCTTTCGTGAACCTGGCCGCGACCCTGGCCGGGCTCGGCGTGGCGACGGCCGTTCTCTACCGCGTCGATGGGGGCGGGGGAGCGGGGACGATTGGCGTGTACCTTGCGGCCAACTGGGAGGCACCGTTCGGGATCGTGCTCGTGGCAGACCGCCTCTCGGCGCTCATGCTGGTGCTGGTCGGTGTCGTGAGCGTAGGCGCCGCTCTGTATGCGGAAGGCGCGTGGGCGCGCGCGGGCGTCTACTTTCACCCGCTGTTTCAAATTCAGCTGATGGGCCTCAATGGCGCCTTCCTCACCGGAGACCTCTTCAATCTCTTCGTCTTCTTCGAAGTAATGCTCGCGGCGTCGTACGGTTTGCAGCTCCACGGTTCCGGGTGGCCGCGAGTCCGCTCGGGTTTGCACTACATCGCGGTGAACCTGCTCGCCTCGTCGCTGTTCCTCATCGGCCTCGCCGTGATCTACGGGGTCATGGGCACGCTCTCCATGGCCGACGTCGCGGCGAAGCTGCCGCTCGTTCCCGAGCACGATCGGGGACTCTTGCGGGCGGGCGCGGCGATCCTCGCCGTCGCGTTCCTCATCAAAGCCGCGATCTGGCCGCTCAATGGTTGGCTTCTGCCGGCCTACACGGCTACGAGCGCTCCCGTCGCCGCGCTTTTTGCGTTGATGACCAAGGTGGGCCTCTACGTCGTCTTGCGCTTGTCGACGTTGTTCTTCTGGAACCAGGCCGGAGCGGGCCTCTTCGGCGGGCCGATCTTGCTCTTCGGCGGGCTGGCGACGCTCTGCTTCGGTGCGACGGGGCTGCTGGCGTCGTTCCGGCTCGGGCGCATCGCCAGCTTCTCGATCATGGTCTCCTCGGGGACGGTCCTCGCTGCGATCGGGCTTGGGACGCCGTCCGTCACGTCGGCGGCGCTCTTCTACCTGATGAGCGCGACGCTGGCGGTGAGCGCCCTGTTCTTGCTCGTCGAGCTGATCGAGCGGATCGGCACGAATGCAGGAGACGAGCTACCCGACGTCGACTTCTTACCCGGTGAAGATACCAACCTCGACGATGCCGAGGCGCCGCTCGTCGGTCGCGCCGTCCCGATCTCCACGGCATTGCTCGGTCTCGCTTTCATGTGCAGTGCAATGCTCGTCGCCGGACTTCCGCCCCTCTCCGGCTTCCTCGCGAAGCTCTCGTTGTTGAGCGCCGTGTTGAACGTCGCAGGCAACCCGCATCCGGCTGTCCGGACATCGCCACTGGCCGCGTGGGCGTTCCTGTTCATGTTGCTCCTGTCGGGCCTCACCGCCACGGTCTCGCTGTCCAGGGCGGGCATTCGGTACCTGTGGTCGACAGGCGATCGGTTCTCGGCGCGGTTGAAGCGCATCGAAGGCGCGAGCGTCCTGATGCTCATACTGTGCTGCATTGTGCTCGCCATGTGCGCCGAGCCGGTCTTGCGGTACACGAGCGCGACCGCAGCGGGCCTCTACGCGCCCCGTTCATACATCGAGGCGGTGCTGTCGGCGAAAGCTCGCCCGGGGCCTACGCAGTCTAGACCTGCGACGGAGGAATCTCGGTGACCCTCCTCAAGAAGGCCGTACCCGCGCCGCTGACATCCGCTGCGCTCTTGGGGCTGTGGCTTGCGCTCGCGCGCAACTGGACCGCGGGGCAGGTTCTTCTAGGGCTCTGCCTCGCGGTCGGGGTGCCGATCCTCACGTCCAATCTGCGGCCGCGGGACGTCCAAGTGCGGCGACCGTGGGTCATCGCGCGCTTTCTCTTCAGCGTCGGACACGACGTGATTTTGTCGAACTTCCAAGTCGCATGGGGTGTGGTCACGTGGCGCTGGAGGCGACCCGGGTCGAAGTTCGTGCGCGTGCCGCTCGATCTGCGTGACCCCCTCGGGCTGGCCGCGCTGTCGATGGTGACGACCGTGGTGCCGGGCACGGTCTGGTCGGAGCTCGCGCTCGATCGCAGCGTACTCCTCTTGCATGTCTGGGACGTCGGCGAGAGCGAACGTGCCTTCGTCGCTCGCTTCAAAGCTCGGTACGAAACGCCTCTCCGGGAGATCTTCGAATGAGCGGACTGCTGTTTGGCGCTATCGCTTTCGCGCTCGGCTGCTACGCGCTCGCGTCGATGCTCGTGCTCGTCCGCTTGATCCGCGGACCGCGCGCGCAGGATCGTGTGTTTGCCCTCGATCTCCTCTACCTCCACGCGATGCTCGTCATGCTGGTGTTGGGCATCCGTCACCAGAGCGACATGTACTTCGAGGCCGCGCTGCTGATCGCACTCTTCAGCTTCGTGAGCTCGTCGGCCATGGCCAAGTTCATCCTGCGGGGCGAGGTGATCGAATGAGCGAGGCTCCTCTGTGGGCAGAGGCCGTGGTGGCGACGTTGCTCGTATTGAGCGGCGTGTTCGTGCTCATCTCCGCGGTCGGCTTCGTGCGCCTGGCGGACTTCTTCTTGCGTATGCACCCGCCAGCCCTCGCGTACACGTTCGGCAGCTGGTGCGTGTCGCTTTCGGGGATCATCTACTTCTCGACGATCGAAGGCCGCGCGGTGCTCCATCCGTGGATCATCGCCATCCTGCTCTCCGTCACGGTCCCGGTGACGACGGTGCTCCTCGCGCGCGTGGCACTCTTCCGGCGCCGGGCTGCAGGCTTAGGGGATACGCCGCCACCGCTGACTCCGTCCGGTGGGTCCTGAAGGCCGGGCTGTCGGCTCATTTGGCGGAAACGCCAGGTGGCACCATGAGCACGTCGCATTTCGCGGCGCGAAGAAGATCCCCGGCGACCGTCCCCAAGAGCAGATAGGCGGCACCCGAATGAGCGCGCGTGCCTAGCACGAGCAGGTCAGTCTCCGCCTTGGTCGTTACCGTCCTCACGACGAGCCTCGGCCATCCATACCGAACATGGGTTCTCCATAGTGGGCGCTGGTCTGGCGGGACACCCGCCTTCGCGAGCGTCGACGTGAGCAACCTTGCGAGCTGCTGCGTTGCGTCGGCTCCCAGCTTCTCCTTCGCGTGCTGGGCTACGTCTTCCGAGAGGCTCGGATAGACCAGCCCGTGATAGGGAGTGTTGAAGGCGTGGATGACGTCGACGGGCGTCCGTGGAGGCGGCAACATTCTCAGCATGAGCACAATGGCTTCTCGAGCAGCCGCATCGAAGTCGAGCGCCAGGGCGGCCCGACCATAGCTCCGCCGGGCAGGGAGTCGAACGACCAATACCGGTATCCGCGCCTGACGAATGACGCGCTCCGCGGTCGAACCAAGGAACGCGTCGCGCATCGGGCTTCTTCCGCCCCGCCCCATCACGATCAACTCCGCCTTCACTTCGGCGGCGCACGCAGCGACCTCCGTCGGGGCCGCACCGAACTTCACCAAGGCGTCGACGGTGACCTTCTTGGGCGCGAGTCTGCCGAGCATCGAGGCCCGTAGGTGCCGAGCCTCTTCTGCAATCGCCTTCCTTGCGTCGCGCGCCGCGACCCGCTGCTCGGCCGGCGAAAGGCTTCCGGGGACGACGTGCACCAGCGTTACCCGGGCACTCTCCGCCAGCGGGAGGAGCAACAGTCTGCCGATGACCCGGTCCGAGCTCGGCGTGAGGTCGAGCGGGACGAGCACCGAGTGGAACGGTCCGGGCCCCCGAAGGCTCGACTTCGGCGATATTTCGCGCTTGCTCGCCTCGGTCATGCTCGTCCTCCCATCCGCCGGTTCGACCCTACCAAGCGCCGCCGCCCAGCAAGACAGCTGTCGTCGCCCATGCTCTCGGGCATGCACGATCGACACCGCTTGCCGTCGACGCCCCTGGAGCGCCCATCGCGGCACGACACGTGCCCGGCATGTGCCTATAGTTCAGCTGCCCGTAACAAACCCTCGCTCCATGAAGCCTCTGCTCGGCCGAACCGCCACGGGACGGACGCCTTTGAGCATCCGCGGCGACGTGCAGATCGATGACGCGCTCGACGGGAAGATTCTGCGCCCGAGTTCACGACCCGCCCGTCGATCGACGAACGAACCTCGACACGCCCCGACCAGTTCTCGGCGTGGAGCGACAGCTCCAAAGCACCGATATGGGTGTCGTTCATGGATACGAAGCGGCGCTCCTGGAGTCGAGACCGCCGGCCGCTCCGATCAAGGGGTCTTCGCCGGCGATCTGGAGCTCCAGCGAGAGGCAGTTCGGACAGTTGACGAGGTCCTCCGTTTCGATCACCCGGCCCTCGATCGCGGTGCGAAGGCGGTTGTAACCGCCGGCGAGGTACGTGCCCGGATAATGGGTGTCGTCCGCGATCGCCCAGGGCGCGGACGCGCGCGTGGCGAAGTATCCATTGCCTAGCGTACACAGCGACTCTCGAATCCCCTCGCCCGCGGCGTCGAAGCCGTCGAACACCAAGGACCACGCGGACGGCGGCTCGGAGGCCACGCCGACGTGCGCAAGGCTCATCAGCACGACGTCTGCTCCGGCGTCGCGCAGCGCCAACGACTGTCCGCTGCGGTCGACCCCAATCACGCAGCCGAAGCCGCCCGCATGCCCGGCCGCAACACCGCGGCGAGGGCGCCCTCCACCACGATTGCGCGTGACGGCTCGACCCGCAAGCGGTCCGCGGCCTCGAGGAAAGGTGTCGGGTGCCGGCTTGCCGGCGAGCCCGTGCGGCTTGAGATCCAAGCCGTCGACCCGCGCATCGAACAGATCGGCAATGCCCGCTCGTTCGAGCACCGCCTTGCAGTTCCTGCTGGACGAGACCACGGCGGTCTTGATGTTCCGCGCCCGCAATGCCCGCACGAGGGCTATGGACGCTTCGTATGTCTCGACGCCTCGCTCCTTCAGCTCCGTCAGGAAGAGCTCGTCCTTGCGGCTGCCGACGGCGTCGCCCGCGTCGGCGGCGAGCTCGATGTAGCGCGACGCGAGGAAGTCGATGACGCCGTCGAGCCGCGGCTTGCCGTCGACGTATTGCCGATAGTCGGCGTCGATATCGAACTCGACAAACGGCTCGCCGGTTTCGGCGGAGCGGCGCTCGAGGAATTCGTCGAAGGTACGCTTCCAGGCCGCTGCATGCACCCTGGCCGTCCGGGTAGCACGCCGTCCAGATCGAACAAGACCGCATCGTAGTCATCCGGGGCGTCGGCTACGTACCCGAGGGACGCGTCGAGGACGAGAACGCCGACGAGGTCGCCGGGGAAGCTCCGCGAGGAGAACCTCGTAGTGCTAGGCGGCGGCAGCCTCGCGAGCAACGCACAGCTTCGAGAACGGGAGGGTGAGTGGGAAATCGAAGGCGATCCGACCGAGGCCGCCTTCCTGGTTGCGAAGCGCAAGCTGGGAACCGGCGAGCGACGAAAGCGACGCTTCGAGCGCGTCGGTGAGATCCCGTTCACCTCGGATCGCAAGCGCATGTCGACGCTGGAGCGCGATCACGAGCACCAGGGTGAGGTCGTGCTCGTCTCGAAAGGCGCACCGGACGTCCTCATCCAGAGGTGCACGAGGGTACGCGTCGGGACGGACGTCGTGCCGCTCGACGCCTCGCTCTTCGCCCGGATCCAGGCTGACGTCGAAGCGCTGACGGACGACGCGCTCCGGACTCTTTCGGCAGCCTACCGTCCGCTCGATGCAGGCGAGGGCGACGAGCCCGACGAGTCGCTGGAGCACGATCTGATCTTCGTGGGCACGGTGGGGATCATCGACCCGCCCCGTCCCGAGGCTGCGGTCGCGGTGCGAGACGCGCGTCGTGCCCGGGCACAAGCTGCGAATCGTCGGCGTGCTCCAGAAGGGGAACATCGTGGCGATGACCGGCGACGGTGAACGATGCGCCGGCGCTCAAGTCGGCGGACATCGGCATCGCGATGGGCGTGACCGGAACCGAGGTGACCAAGGAGGCGGCTGCGATGATCCTCGTCGACGACAACTTCGCGACCATCGTCGAGGCCGCTCGCGAGGGACGGGGCATTTTCGACAACATCCGCAGGTTCCTCCGCTACCTGCTCTCCTCGAACATGGGCGAGGTGCTCACGGTCTTCTTCGGCGTGATGCTGGCGGAGAAGATCGGCCTGCACGGTCCCGAGCGCGCTCTGGTGCTGCCCCTCTTGGCCACGCAGATCCTGTGGATCAACCTGGTGACCGACTCCGGGCCCGCGCTGGCGATGGGCGTGGATCCCGAGACGGACGACGTGATGGCGCGGCCGCCCCGCCATCTCACCGAGCGCGTAATCGACGCGCGCATGTGGATCGGCGTGCTGCTGGTGGGCGCCGTGATGGTCGCGACTACGCTCGCCGCGATCGATTTCTATCTCGTTGGCGGGCTCATCGAGGGAGACCGCGCCCTCGACAACGCGCGCACCGCGGGGTCTACCACGCTGGTGTTCGCCCAGCTCTTCAACTGCTTCAGCGCCCGGTCGGAGACGACCAGCGCGCTCCATCATCTGTTCGTGAACCCGTGGCTCTGGGCCGCGGCCCTGCTCGGCCTGATGCTTCAGATCGCCGTCGTCCACGTCGGCTTCCTCAACGTGGCGTTCGGCACGGCGCCGCTCACGCTCGATCAATGGCTGGTGTGCGCGGGCATGGCGAGCCTGGTGCTCTGGGCCAGCGAGCTGCGCAAGCTGATTGCACGCGGCCTTGCGCGCATGGGCGGCAGCGCGCCTTCGGACCGCGAACCGAGTGTACGCGGCCTCGGTCCGGCTCTTGCGCAATCTACCGGGAAGGAATGACGCCGGCTGGATGGTTGCTCTCGAACCGCGCTGTCGTCGCCGGTCGCCACAGGATGTGGCGAAGATCACCGACGTAGTCGTACCTCTCGCAACGACGGAGCTGCCAGGCGCTCAATCCCGTGGAGGCAGGCAACTTGCAGCGAGGAACGCAGGGGCCACGGCAGAGGGCCGAAGCGCAGCTGCGACGACGTCGCAGCCTCTCCGCGCCGACGAGGGAACGTGGAAGCAATTCGAACGGACGTCGCGATCATTGGGGGTGGGCTCGGAGCATGCGCCGCTGCTCTCGCGGTCGCGCGGCTCGGATATAGCGTCATCCTCACCGAAGAGACGCGCTGGCTCGGCGGTCAGCTCACGAATCAAGCGGTACCCCCCGACGAGCACCCGTGGATCGAGGAGTTCGGCGCGACGGCAAGCTATCGCGCACTGAGAGAAGGGATCCGGAGCTACTATCGAACGCACCTTCCGCTTACGCGCGAAGCGCGCGCGAACCCGCGGTTGAACCCGGGAAACGGCTGGGTGAGCAGGCTGTGCCATGATCCGCGCATCGCGGTCGCGGTGCTGCACCAGATGATGATCCCGTACCAGATCAATGGGCGGCTCTTCGTCCTCCATCCGCATCGGCCGATCTCGGCGTGGACGCAAGGCGATCGTGTCACGGGGGTGGTGGTAAGGGGCTTGGAGACGGGCCGGGACTCTCTCATCGAAGCGCCGTACTTCATCGACGCTACGCCCTATGGCGAGCTGCTGGAGCTGGCCGGCGTAGAGCACGTCGTCGGCGCCGAGTCTCGTTCGGAGACCGGCGAGCCGCACGCCGCGGAGCGCGCGGACCCGCGAGACCAGCAGGCCATTACTGTTTGCTTCGCGATGGAGCATCGCCCGGGCGAAGACCACACCGTCGACAAGCCCCGGCAGTACGCGCTCTGGCGCGACTTCCAACCCCCCGGATGGCCGGGGCCCCTCCTCGGCTGGACGACGTCCAAGCCGGAAACGCGAGAGCCATTGACCCGACTTCTGTTCGAGCCGGAAAACGGTCAATCGTACTGGCGGTTTCGCCGCATCCTGGACAGGAGCATCATCGACGGGCGCCTGGACTGCCGGGACATCACGGTCGTGAACTGGCCTCAGAACGACTACTGGTTTGGCCCAGTCGTCGGCGTCGATGCTGCGGAGCAGGCCCGCAACCTGGAGGCTGCACGGCAGCTCAGCCTGAGCCTTCTCTATTGGCTGCAGACCGAGGCTCCCCGCCCGGACGGCGGGGTTGGCTATCCCGGGCTGCGCCTGCGCGGCGACGTCGTCGGCGGAACGCCCGACGGCCTCGCGCAGGCTCCCTATGTGCGATCTTCGAGGCGCATTCGTGCAGAGCTCACCGTGCTCGAGCAGCACATCGCCCATCCGCTACGACAACATGGGCCCGAGATCTTCGACGATTCGGTGGGGATCGGTTGCTATCGGCTCGATCTCCATCCTCGCGTCAGCGGTGCGGGCTATCTGGACCTCGGCTGTTGGCCCTTCCAGATTCCTCTGGGCGCGATGATTCCAGTACGCGTCGACAACCTGTTGCCCGGAGGAAAGAACCTCGGTGTCACGAACATCACGAACGGCGCCTATCGCGTGCACCCCGTGGAATGGAACGTGGGTGAGAGCGCCGGGATCTTGGCGGCCTTTTGCATTCAGCGGAACCAGATCCCGCGAGCGGTGCGAAATCGTGCCGAGCTGCTGACCGAGCTTCAAACGCTGTTGCGGCGAGAGGGTATCGAGCTCTCGTGGCCGCGGCTCGAACCCTTGTGAACGAGGCACGAGTGGAACGCAGACGATTGCGCATCGGGATTTCCGGTTCGTATGGCGGCATGAACCTCGGTGATGAGGCCATCCTCGAGGGGATTCTCGGCCAGCTGCGGGCAACCGTCGCGGCGGAAGTCACTGTGTTCTCCAAGAACCCCGAGGACACGCTTGCCAGGCATCGGGTCGAGCGAGCGATTTCGCCGCGCACGTTGACCCGGCGAGAGATGGTGCCCGAAATCCAACGGCTCGACGTGTTCATCCTTGGAGGAGGCGGCATCCTCTACGATCGCGATGCAGAGGAATACCTGCGAGAGCTGCTCATTGCGAGCGAGCTCCAAGTGCCGGTCCTGATCTACGCGATCAGTGCTGGCCCCCTTTTGACGCAGGCGTCGAGACAAGCCGTGCAGTCCGCGCTGAATTCAGTCGATGCCCCGATCGTCACGGTGAGAGACCGGCTGGGTTACAGACTGCTCGAAGACGTCGGCGTCACACAAGAGATCCACCTCACCGCAGATCCAGCGTTTCTCCTCCAGCCTGAGGAGCTCTCCATCGACGAGTTGAAGGCAGAAGGCGTCGACTTCGATCGGCCCTTGATTGGCTTTTCGGTGAGAGAGCCAGGCCCGGCCGCGCCCGACATCCAACCCGAAGAGTATTATGCGCTCCTCGCGAACGCCGCCGACTTCATGGTCGAACGCTACGATGCCAACGTCCTCTTCGTGCCAATGGAGAAGGCGGACGTTCAGCACAGTCACGCGGTCGTCGCGCACATGCAGAACGCGGAACGAGGGGAGATCTTGCGTCGGCGGTACTCGCCCGGTCAGATCCTGGATCTCATGGGGCGCTTCGAGCTCGCCGTCGGCATGCGACTCCACTTCCTGATCTTCGCGACGGTGCGGGGTACGCCTTTCACCGCCCTGCCCTACGCTTCGAAGGTGACGGGCTTGCTCGACGACCTCAACATGCCGATGCCGCCTCTGGGCAGCGTCGGAATCGGACAGCTCATCGCGCGGATCGATCGATCGTGGGACACGCGGGGCGACATTCGGAAGAAGATCGGGGATCGGCTCCCCGCGCTGCGCGATCGGGCGCAGCAGACGAACAGACTCCTGCTCCAGCTGATTGAGGATCGCGGACCGGCAAGGAGCGCTCAAACGGAGCGTGGCGGGGAACGGGCGGCGGCGCCGTGCGCCGTCCTCGACGACAGAGGCGATTCGAGCTCGGAGGGCGCTGGGGCAGGAGCGTTTCGTGAGCTGCATCGCCACACCCGTCGGACACGCCGGCCGAATCGGTTGTGACGCAGGAAGGGCCGTGCGGTATTCGAGTTGCAGGCCGGGACTCTGGTGTGTGCGAGTTGAAAGTGGGCAGGCCAACGCCCACCAGTGCGCCACGGGGAGACCGAGATGATCGACGTGCGGCTGCAGCTGGATTTGCCATCAGGTCGTTCCGGGACGTACTTCTCACTGCCTCTGCTCGAAACGACTGGCGTCGGAAACGTCTCCCGTCTGCCGGTGAGCATCCGCATCCTGCTCGAATCGGTGTTGCGGAACTTGGACGGGCGAATCCGTGAGGAGGACGCGCTCGCGCTGGCGACGTGGCAGCCCCAGGCGCCGCGTTCCGCCGAGATCCCTTTCGTCGTAGGGCGCGTGCTGCTCCAGGACTTTACCGGCGTACCGCTCCTGGTCGACCTCGCGGCGATGCGCTCTGCCGTGGCGCGGCGTGGCCGCGACATTACCGCCGTGCGGCCGCGGGTTCCAGTCGATCTCGTGGTCGACCACTCGGTGCAGGTCGACTACTTCGGCCGAGACGAAGCGCTACGGCTCAACACGGAGATGGAGTTCCACCGCAATGGTGAGCGCTATCGCTTCTTGAAATGGGGAGCCAACGCATTCCCCGGACTGCGGATCGTGCCACCGGGGTTCGGCATCTGTCACCAGGTGAACCTCGAGTTCCTCGCCCGCGGTGTGCTCGAGAGAGCAGGAGTGCTCTATCCCGATACCCTCGTCGGCACCGACTCGCACACGCCGA
>JBGTSH010000144.1:0-24321 GCA_041940405.1 Polyangiaceae bacterium | reverse complement strand
TGAGCAAGTTCGGCGGGCCGGAGCGCTGCGTCGGCGCCTACGTGCTCGACGAGATGGCGTCCGGCGCCGGCAAGCACGTGGTGAAGACGTTCCTCGCCAAGGAGACGGTGGTGGCGAGCGGCGGCGCGGGCAAGGTGTATCTGTACACCTCGAACCCGGATGTCGCGACCGGCGACGGCGTGGCGATGGCTTATCGGGCGGGTGCCGAGATCGGGAACATGGAGTTCTACCAGTTCCACCCGACGTGCCTGTTTCACCCGAAGGCCAAGAGCTTCCTCATCACCGAGGCGCTTCGGGGCGAGGGCGCGATCCTGCGCCTCGCCGACGGCACGCCGTTCATGGAGAAGCACCACCCGCTCAAGGATCTCGCGCCGCGCGACGTCGTCGCCCGCGCGATCGACTTCGAGATGAAGCGGACGGGCTCCGACAACGTCCTGCTCGACATCACGCACAAACCGCCGGCGTTCGTCGAAGAGCACTTCCCGACGATCCTCGCCGAATGCAAAAGATGGGGCATCGACATCACCAGCGAGCCCATCCCGGTCGTCCCCGCCGCCCACTACATGTGCGGCGGCATCACCACGAACCTCCACGGACAAACGACGATCCCCGGCCTGTTCGCCATTGGCGAGTGCGCGTTCACCGGGCTCCACGGCGCCAACCGGCTGGCCTCGAACTCGCTGCTCGAGGGGCTCGTGTTCGGTCATCGCGCCGCCGAGCGCCTCATCGCTCAGCTCGACGAGCTCCGCGGCGCGCCGTTTCCCGGCGTGCCCGATTGGGATCCCGGCGCCGCGGTGGTCAGCGAAGAGGCCGTCGTCGTCACGCACGATTGGGACGAGCTCCGCCGGACGATGTGGAACTACGTGGGCATCGTCCGATCGGACGCGCGCCTCCGGCGAGCGTCGCGGCGCATTGCGCTGCTGCAGGAAGAGATCCGCGAGTACTACTGGCGGCACCTCGTCACGCGCGATCTCCTCGAGCTCCGCAACATCGCCACGGTCGCTCAGCTCATCGTCGAGAGCGCGGCCGCGCGGCGCGAGAGCCGCGGCCTGCACTTTACCGTCGATTATCCGGAGACGAAGACCGAAATGGTGGCCGACACCGTGATCAAGCGCGGTGTCCCGGCGCACCTGCGAAGGCAATGACCGAACCGGATCCGTACCGCGCTCCCGACTCCACGGGCGAGCTCGACGTCGCGCCCATTCGACCGATGTCGGTCGTCGCCGCGCTCGGCTTGACGCTGCTCGCTACCTTCCTCACCCACTTTCTGTTCGCCGTCTTGGTGATGTTGGGCCTCGCCTCGCCCGAGGACCGCGTCGTGACAGCCGTCGCGTGCCAGGCCATCGCGTATCTAGCCACGATCTCCATCGCGATCTTCGTCTACGCGCCGAACGTCACCCTGGCGCGCTTCGTCGGGCTTCGCTCCACGTCGTGGGGCTTCTACGTCCTCGGTGCGTTGCTCGGTCTCTCGCTGCAGCTCCCGATGAACGCGCTCTACGACGTCGTTCTGACGCGCTTTCCGCTCGACGTCCCCTCGGATCTCGAGCCCATCTACAGAGCTTCGACGATGATGAAGCGCGTCCTCATCGGCTTCGGTCTCGTTGCGTTCGGCCCGCTCGCCGAAGAGGCGCTCTTCCGCGGAGGGCTCTTCGTGCCGCTCTTGCACCGCTCCGGCGTGCACCGCGCGCTCGTCGCTGTCGGGCTGTCCGCCATCCTCTTCGCAGCGGTCCACATGCGGTGGCAGCACATCCTCTGCGTCCTGCCGATGGGGGTCGCGCTCGGCCTCTTGCGCTACAAGTCGGGCTCGTTCGCGCCGCCGGTGTTCGCCCACGCCACGTTCAATGCGGTGGCGATGGCGCAGATCGCCGCCGGCCGCGAGGCGTTCGTCCCCTCCGGGTCGGTGCTGATGGCGGCGTCGCTCGCGTCGCTCGTCGTGCTCGGCGGCGTGGTGTTGCTAGGAAAGCGAAGCGAGGCGGCCGACGTCGCCCGCGCGGAGGATGCAGGGTGACCCGGACCAAAGCGCGCGTCGCGCTCTCACTCCCCGGTGGCGGCCTGTCGGGCGCGCTGTACCAAGTAGGCGCGCTCGCCGCGCTGCACGACGGGATCGAGGGGATCGACGAGTTTGCCGTCTACGTCGGGCATGCCGGCGGGTCGGTCGTTGCGGCATCGCTCGCCGGCGGCATCCCGGCGGAGCGGCTCTATCGCGCGCTCCTCGATCCGGCGGACCCATTCTTCCCCCTCGAGCGCCGGCACGTGCTCGCACCGGACATCGGCGAGTGGCAGCGGATGCTCAAGACGGGCTACCTCGCGTTCCGCCACGCGCTCCCCCGGCTCGATCCGCGCAAGAGCGGTCCGCAGCCGCTCGGAGCCAAGGAGCGCCTGCTCGAGGAGCTCGACCGCCTCGAGGACTCGGTGCCGGCCGGTCTCTTCACGCTCGCCAAGTTCGAGCGCGTCATCTCGGACTACTTCGTGCGGCGCGAGATCCCCAACGTCTTCTTCGAAATGCCGCGGCCGCTCCGGATCATCGCCTACGACCTCGACTCCGGGGAGCGCGCGGTCTTCGGCGAGCCGGGGCGCGAGCACGTGCCCGTCAGCCTCGCGTGCTCGGCGTCGTGCGCGCTGCCGCTCTTCTTCTCGCCGGTTCGCATCGGCGAGCGGCACTACATCGACGGCGGGCTCTGCTCGATGACGCACTTCGATGTCGCGCGATCCGCACAGGCCGACTTCACGATCGTCGTGAACCCTCGCGTGCCGGTGACCACCCGCGGCGAGGCGGTGCCGACCGGGTACGGCCTCGGAACCAGCGTGCGCGACAAGGGCGCGCTATGGGTGCTCAACCAGTCGAGGCGCATCGCGAGCCAAGCCATGCTCGACCGCGAGATGGCCGCTCCGCCGGAAGGGATGGGCGTGCTCTTGCTGTCGCCTCATCCCGAGGACGGCGTCCTCTTCTTGCGGAACAACCGGAGCTTCGAGGCGCGGCGGACGGTGCTCGAGCACGCCTACCGCTCGACGCGGGCGCGGCTCACCGCTTGGCTCGACAGGCACGCCGAGTTCGCGACGCGCATCGGGCTTCGCGCGCGGTAGTTGGAGCTGTTATGGTTCGTGTGGCGGATCGATGTTCTGCCCGCGTTGTCACCGAAGCTACACCGAGGGGGAGACTACCTGCGCCTTCGACGGGACCGCGCTCCTCGCGGGGCGTCGGATCGAGCACGTCCGCTCGAAGCGGACGCAGCACATGGGCGCGATCCTCGCCGGGCGCTGGTCCATCCAAGGCTTCTTGGGGCAAGGCTCGATCGCGCGCGTCTACCTTGCCGAGGACGTGAAGACCCAGGAGCCCGTCGCGGTGAAGATCCTGGAGCCGCCGTGGGCGCACGACAAGGTGGCGCGCGACAGATTCACCAAGGCGGCGAACGACGCCAAGGATGTCATTCATGACAACGTTGTCGCCATCCAGGTCGTTACCACCCGGGGCGACGGCACGCCCTTCGTGGTGATGGAGTACCTGTTCGGTGAGTCGCTCGCCGAGTACATCGCTGCTCGCGGTCCGATGGACACCGAGATCGGGCTTCCGGTCATGCGTGAGGTCGCCCTCGCCGTCGAGGTCATCCACGCGCACGGGCTGATCCACCGCGGGTTGAAGCCCGAGAACGTCTTTCTGCTCGGGGACCCCGGCGATCCCTATGCGGTGAAGATCCTCGACACCGGCTTCGGCAGGCTCCGCGACGCCACGGTCACCACGAACGGGACGGTCGCCGGCGGCGCCACCCACATGGCGCCCGAGCAGTGCGTCGCAGACGAGGTCGACGGCCGAACCGACGTCTACGCGATCGGGCTCGTGATGTACCAAGCGTTCACCGGCAAGCCGGCCTTCGAGGGCGAAGGCGACGAGCTCATGGCCCGCAGCCTCCTCGCGCCGCACCGCCCGATGCGCAGCGTCGTCGACACGATCGATCCCGGCCTCGAGGCGATCGTCGATCGTTGCCTGCGCAAGGACCCCGCCCTCCGCTATGCGACGGTCGCGGCGCTTCGGGCCGATATCGAAGCGCTGGCCGGCGGCCACGAGCCGGATGCACTGCTCGAATCCGCACCCCCGGGCGAGGTCTACACGCCTCACGGGGCCTTTTCCCGACTGGTCGCCCGTGCCCTCTACAGACGCGTCGGCGTTCCACCCCCGGCGTTTCTATCGTAAGCGATCGCCGAGACCACGACGGTCCGCAGTACCCATGGCGTCGTCCCTGCCCTTTCCTCCCCCCCGGCCCCCCTCCACTGCGTGGAGGGGGGAGCATGCGCGGCGGCGCCTTCGGATTGCGCTGCTCGGGGTGCTGCTCCTCGTCTGTGTCGCGTGCTCGCGCAGCTACCGCGCGGGCGACGAAGTGATGGTCGAGTGGGAGGGTAAAGAGTACCAGGCCGTCATTTTGGAGACGAAGGGGCCTACGAAGTTCAAGGTCCACTACGACGGCTACGACGACATCTGGGATGAGGAGGTCGTTCGGTCGCGCATCAAGAGCTTCCGGCGCGGCGACGAGCCGCGGCCGGAGCCTCCTGCCAAGGTTCGGCAGAAGGCGGCGCTCGCGGCGCAGAGCAACACCTACAGACTCGGCGATCACGTGCGTGTCGAATGGGCCGGCAGGTACTACCCCGCCGAGATCGTCGATGTGGTCGGCAAGGAGCGGTACCGCGTGAAGTACGAGGGGTACGGCAACGAGTGGAACGAGAACGTCAGCCTGAGCAGGATCCAGCCGCGATGAAGCGGCGAGCCGCGCTCGCGGCGGCGCTCTTCGGATTTTCGTTCGCGCTTCCGGCGGTCGCACAAGACGCTCCGGGGCCGAGCCCGCCTCCCGAGGCCTCTGCCCCTGCTTCCGGGCCGACGGCGGAGTCGCTGCATGCCGAAGGGATCGAGCTCCTGGCGAACGGGCGCGTGGCCGAGGCCTGCGCGAAGCTCGGCGCGAGCGTCGCCATCGAGAAGAGCCACGTCACGCTCGCGGATCTCGCGCGGTGCCACGAGCTCCAGGGTCGCACCGCGACGGCGTATGCCGAGCACGTCGAGGCGAGCGTCCTCGCCGAAAAAGCGGGCGACGCGGATCGTGCGACGCGGTCGCGTGACAGCGCGAGCCGGCTGGCGCCGCGCCTCTCCAAGCTTCGGATCGAGGTCATCGAGGCGCTGCCGGGCCTCGTCGTGAAGCGCGACGGCGTCGAGCTCGGGGCCGATCAGCTCGGCGCGCTCTTGGTGATCGATCCCGGCCTCCACGTGGTCACGGCAGAGGCCCCCGGTCGCGAGCCGTTCCGAGCCGAGGTTCGGATCGGCGCCGACGCCGACGCAAAGGGCGTGCTCGTCCCCAAGCTCGCCAAGAAGAAGGGCAAGGCGCTTCCCCCGATCGAGGACCCGACGGTCAAGAAGCCTGAAGGCGACGGACGCGTCGGCGCTTCGCCCGTGCGGATCGCCGGCTTCGTCACCGGCGGCATCGGCTTCGTCGGCGTGGTGATGGGCACGATCTTCGGGATCCAGACCTTGGTCGAGGTCGGCGAAGCCGAAGACGACGAACGTTTGTGCCCCAACAAAGCCTGCACCCCTCTCGGAAGGCTCGCCATCGACGAGGCCGAGACCAAAGGAATCGCGTCCACGGTTTCCTTCGCGATCGGCGGTACCGCGCTGGCCACCGGCGTCACGCTCTTCCTGGTCGACGCGTTCGTTCTCGAGGAAAAGCCGGATGAGGCTCGGCGCGCGTTCGTCACACCCTGGGCCGGTCCCGGCGGCGGCGGGGTGTCGGCGGGCGTTTCGTTCTAGCCGTCGTAGACTTCCGTCGTGTCGCGGCTGTTCTTTCTCTCTCCGGCGAGCTCGAGCGGGCAGAGGGCGCGGATGCTCATGCGTCCGGCGGCGAGCTTCCCGCTGGCGCGGCAGCTCCGCAGCCCGGGCGGCGCCCCGATCGGTGAAGTGTTCGCGTTTCTTTCGGGCCTCTACTTTCGCGGCAAGCTCACCTACGCGCGTGCCTTCGCTCCCGACAGGTCCTTCGTCATCACGCCGGAGAGCGGCCTCTTCACCCTGGAGCAGCACGTCACGCTCGACGTGATGGAGCGTTTTGCCTCGGTCGATATCCACCACGAGGACGACCGCTACCGGAAGCCGCTCCTGCGTGACGCGATGGACATCGATGACCTCACGGGAAGAGCGTGCGACGCGGTCCTCTTCGGCAGCATCGCGTCGAAGAAGTACGTCGAGGTGCTCGGCAAGGTGTTCGGCGACCGCCTCTTGTTCCCCGAGGCCTTCGTCGGTCGGGGCGACATGAGCCGAGGCGGGCTCCTCCTTCGCGCAGCACGCGCGGGCACCGAGCTCGACTACATCCCGGTGCTGGGCGCGGTGCGTCGAGGCAAGCGTCCGCCGAAGCTCGAGCCGATTCGCGGCATCCTGAAGGAGAGCGGGGGCTGATTCGATAGGACAGGCCTCGCGGGCGCGCGATACTCTTCGGACCTTGAAGTATCCGCCGCACTTCCGATCCGGCCTCTTGGCTCTGGCCGCCGTCGGAGCGCTCGGCGCCTTTGCGTGTGATGCGGGAGAGGACCCCACAGGCGGAGGAGGCGTGGGCGGAGCCCAGCCGTCGACGACGACCGGCGACGCGTCGTCGGCCACCGGCGAGTTCTCCACGACGCTCGCTTCGATGGCGTCCGGCACGGGCGGCGGGTGCATCGGCATCGCGAGCAAAGCGGAGCCCATCCCGCTCGACATCTTCATCATGCTCGACCAGTCGGGCTCGATGACGCAGGACGCGGGCAACAACCTCTCCAAGTGGCAGACGGTGAGGCAGGCGATAACGACGTTCGTCCTCGATCCGGCGAGCGACGGGATCGGCGTCGGCATCCAGTACTTCGGGCTTCCGGTATCGTCCGATCCCAGCTGCTTCTCGATCCCCTGCACGTCGGACGACGACTGCACCGACAGCTGCACGCTCTGCCATCCGATCGCGGGCGTCTGCACCTCGCCGTTCAACGCTGACGAGGACTCGTGCGAGCCGCTCGACTACACCTGGGCCGAGGCCCCGATCGCCACGCTCCCGGCCGGCGCGAACCCGATCCTCGCCTCGCTGCAGATGCACAACCCCGGCACCAACACGCCCACCATGCCGGCGATCGTCGGTGCGGTGAACTACGCCAAACAGTGGCAGATCGACCATCCCGATCATTACACCGTTGTCGCCTTTGCGACCGACGGCGATCCCGCCATTTGCGACACCGACCTCGACAACATCAACCAGGTCGCCGCCGACGCCTACGCCGGCACGCCGAGCATTCGCACATTCGTGATCGGCGTCGGCGGCTCGCTCACGGCGCTCGACGCGCTCGCCGCAGCAGGTGGCACCAGTGAAGCCTTCAGCATGGACTACGACCCCACGGCCCAGGAGCAATTCGTCGAGGCCATGAACACCATCCGGAACGCCGCGGTCCCGTGCATCTACGAGATCCCGCCGCCGCCAGTGGGTGAGATCGAAGATTTCACCAAGGTGAACGTCGAGTATCTGCCCGGCGGCATGGATCCCGGCACCCAGATTCCGAAGGTCGCGAGCGCCGCCGACTGTCCGCCGTCCGGCTACGGCTGGTACTACGACGACGAAGCCGCACCGCAGGAGATCATCCTCTGCCCCGCCACGTGCGAAGAGGTGCAGGGCGATCTCATGGCCGAGCTGAACATCGTCGTCGGGTGCCAGACGATCGTCGAGTGACGGGCTCTCAGACGAGCACGCCGGGGATCGTCCCCGTGCCGTGATCGCCGAAGATCGCGCCGTTGGTGCCGAACGTGCCGGTGATGCCGTACGCCTGGAGGAGCGTCGCGTGCAGGTTCGGGAGCGGCATGCCGGGGGCGATCTGCCCGCCGTTGCAGTTGATCACGCCGCCGCCGCCGAAGATGAGCGGGCTGTTGCCGGCGTGGTCGTGCGGATCGCCCCAGCCCATGCTGGCGATGCAGAGCACGATGGTCTCGTCGAGGAGCGAAGCGCCTTCAGGGTTCGTGGTCGTCGAGAGGATGCCGAGAAGGTCGGCGATCTTCTGGCTGTGCCACATCTCGACCTTCTCGAGCAGCGCCTTGGTGCCGGCGTTGCCGCCGTAGTGCGACAGGGCGTGATGCTGACCGGGCGCCCCGAGAAAATCGTGCGAGCGACCGCTGAGACCGAACTCGACCATGAAGGTGAGGATGCGGGTCTGGTCGCATTGGAACGCGAGCTTGATGAGCTGGAAGAACGCGTCGACGCGCTCGGCGTACGGGAGGGAGCCGGCGATCCCGACCGCATCGGGCTCGGGGACGTCGCAGGTTGCTGACTCTGCCGTCAGGCTCTTCTCGAGCTCGCGGAGCGACGTGAAGTACTCCTCGAGACGCGCCTTGTCGTCGCGGCCGAGCCGCGCTTGGAGCGCCTTGGCGTCCTCGTCGACGAAGTCGAGCACCGACACGAGCGAGCGCTTGCGCGTCTCGGCAGCCGGGCCCTTGAGGCCGTCGGTCGCGCTGGCGAACATGCGGTCGAACGCGGCGAGCGGATCGATCGTCGGAATGAGCGGGCTCGACGGGCCTGCCCACGAGATGCTCTGCGTGTAGGCACACGACGCGCCGCCGACGTCGCACGGGCCGGGCTCGCCCGCGCTCCATTGCAGGGACTTGAAGCGCGGGGGGGGGTCGAGCTCGTTCGCGATTACCTGATCGATCGAGATGTTGTTCTTGAGGCCGACGAGATCCGGGATCGTGCTCCCGGTCATGATCGTTCCGGTTCCCATCGCGTGGGCGGCGCCGGGGCTCAGGCGCGCGGCGATGTTGTCGAGGTTGACCAGCGACAGACATCGATTGGCGAACGGCTGGAGCGGCGCGGATTGCGGCGAGAACGTGAGGGAGCCCGGCGCCATCGACGGCACCCACCACTCGGGCACGCGGCCGTTCGGCATGTAGAAGGTGAGAAATCGCGGCGGGCTCGCTGCCGCCGCAGCGGGCTTCGACGGCGTGAGCCACTCGAGCATCGGCAGCGCGAGCGCGGCAGAGCACGCTCCGCGGAGAAAGCGCCGGCGCGATCCGGCGCTCTTACGACCACTCTTGTTCATCACGAGCCGTCTCCATCGAGCGGGCCGGGTTTGCGGAACGAAGGCGAGGCGACGATCTCGACGAGGACGTCGGTCAGGCTCGCTCCGTCACGCACGATGCTCGAGCTCACCGCGTTGATCGAGGGCTGATCCTCGTCCTGGAGCGGGCGGCCGAGCGCGTAGACGAAGAGCTTCTGCGTCGCGCACGCGGCGAACACCGCGGGGTCGATGGCTCCCGCCAAGGCGTCGGCGCCTTCGAAGGTTCGTCCGTCCGGGAGCTCGCCCAGCGTGTCGAGGTCTGCCTCGTCCCGAACGCGGCCGATGCCGTCGAAGCGCTCGAGCCCCATGCCGAGGACGTCGAGCAGCCGATGGCAGCTCGCGCACGTCGGATCGCTGCGATGGAGCTCCAGCTTCTCGCGCGTGGTCAGCTCCTCATCCTGGGGAAGAGGCTCGATCGCGAGCCCCGCGGGAGGCGGAGGAACCGGCTCGCAAAGGAGGCGATCGGAGAGCCAGCGGCCGCGCTTGATCGGCGAAGAGTGCTCGGCATCGGAGCTCACGGTCAGCCACGCAGCGAGCGAGAGCATCCCGCCTCGTCCCGCCGTCGTGACCGGCAAGCGCTGGAACTTGTCGCCGAAGACGAGGCCGAGGTCGTAGTGGGCGGCGAGGTTCTTGTCGACGTACGCAAAGTCGGGGGCGAGGAACGTCGAGAACGGCCGCTCGGTCCGGAGAAACTCCTGGAAGAAGAGCCGCGACTCCTCGGCCATCGAGGCTCGGAGGTCGTCGTTCCACGTCGGGTACGTGTCGGGGCTCGGGCTGGCCGTCGTGAGCCCACGGATCGAGAGCCACTGCTCGGCGAAGCCGTCGAGCAAGCCTCTCGACTTTTCGTCCGCGAGCATCCAGCGCGCCGCGTTCTCGAGACCGCCCTCGGTCGATAGATCGCCTGCCTCGGCCGCCGCGAGTACGCGGTCGTCGGGCATGCTGCTCCAGAGGAAGTACGAGAGGCGGCTGGCGAGGACGTAGTCGTCCAAGAACTCCTCCGAGTCCTGGTCGCTCGTCGTGCGCGCCCGATAGAGGAACGCGGCCGACGTCATCAGCGATCGCATGCTCAAGCGAAGAGCCTGCTCGTCGGACTCGCCGTCTTTTCGCAAACCGTCCCAGAGGTCGAGGAGCCCGGCCCGTTCGTCTTCGGTGAGAGGGCGGCGGAAGGCGCGGCGACCGAAGGTCTCGAGGATCAGGTGGTAGCAGCCGACCTTGTCTGTCGAAGCGTCCGGATCGCAGACGTAGACCAGCTCTTTTCCGGGTCCGTCGACGAGCGCGTCGCTGCGGACGTCGAGCGACGCGACGAGGACGTTGTTGCTCGTGTTCGCCACCGCGTCGTTGACGAAGTTCGTCGGCGTGAAGGTGAGCGTGTGCGGCCCGGGCGTGAGATCGACGGCGAACGTCTGCTCCGCGAGCGCCGCCGCGCTGCCTGGGACCACGAACTGCTGGATGGGGGCGCCGTCGATCGAGAAGGCGAGCTCGGGCGCCGGCGCCGGGCCGATCTGGCTTGCGCCGACGAGGAGCGTGATGGTCGTCGCTCCGCCTTGCGGGACGTCGACGGTCACCGAAAATGCGTTGCCGAGGAGCGCCCACAGGTCGCCGACGGGGTAGCCGCCCCCGACTGTGATTTCGTTCGAAGCGAACGAGAACTCGAACGCCGGCTTCTGATCGAGGGCGTCGTCGATCGTGAGGCGCGCGGCGCTGTAGTAGGCGTCGAGCAGCGTCGGGGTCAGCTGGAGGACGCCGGCGATGTTGTCGAAGCCGATCGACTCGCCGTCGGGCGGGAAGGTGTCGGCCGGGCGGAGCTCGGTTCCGAGCAAGTCTCTGACGGTATTGTTATATTCAAGCCGGTTCAGCTTGTGGAGCGGCTGCGCCGGCATGATGGCTTCGGTATCGGTGGAGCGCTGCTCGGGGACGTCGCCGATGGTGCCGGTGCATGCAGCGGCAGTCAGCGAGGCCAGCATCCAGGTCGAACGCGCTGTCGGAAGATGAAGGCGGGGCATGTGCGGAAACCTGCGAGCAGGCGCGGCCTGCTGGATCCAGAGCAGGCCGAACTGCAGGAGAGGTGCCACCGGCGGAATGCCGAAAGATCGAGCGAGCTAGCGCTCGTAAGGGTGGTGCTTGCCGGATCCACGGCGGGTTGGGCAGCGCTCACGGAAAACGAGGGATCGGTCAGTGGCGCACACCGACCTACGACGGCTCCGCCATCACGAAGCGGTGCGCGGGCTCAGGCCCCCGCTGGAGCTTCGACCGGGACGGCGACGGCCTGCTTCGGCGCATCGGGCGCTTCGAGGAAAGCGGCGATCGCGTCGGCCGTCGCGGGCACGAAGAGGATCGCGAGATGCCCGAAGCCCGCCAGCGCCAGGTTGGTTCCCTGCTCGCCTATATGCGACGACGTCGCGGGGAACACGACGTTGTCGTGCGTCGAGTACACGCTGAGGAGCGGAACGTCAGGCAGCTTCTCGAGACCGTGGCCCGTTCGGAGCGCCTTGCTCGCGCGGCCGATGATCGGCCCCTTGTATGCGGTGCCTCTGTGCGGCGTCGCGATCGTCGCCCAGCGCCGGACTTTGTCGCGGCCGCCTTCGTGGGCGAGGTACTGCGCAGCGACGAGGCCGCCCATCGAGTGGCAGACGAGATCTACCTTGCCCGCTCCTGTCTCCGCTCGAACCTCGTCGACGAACTCACCGAGCGAGCGCGCGATGGTCGGCAGGTCACGAAGCCACGCGTAGTTGAAACCGTAGAGAGGCCCGCGGCCGCGCTTGCCCAAGGCCCTCGCGAGGTAGAGAAAGTTCACTCGGTTCTGCGAGTAGCCGTGAACGAAGATGACCGGCGTGCCCGACCCTCCGGCTAGGCGGCGGCCGACGAGGTAGAAGAGCGGCAGGAGGGGCTGCGTGAAGATCGCCCAGAGCGTCTCGCGCAACAGCTCGCGAAGGAGCGCCCCGGCGCCGCGCCGCTCGCCGTGCGTGTACGACAGATAGAAAGACCCGGCCACGTACGACGCCGTCCCGAGGGCGAACGCCGCGACGACCACGACGACGAGCGTGACGATCCACTCCAACGATGCGTAGCCTACCGCGGACCATGGCCATCCTCGACCGCTTCCGCCTCGACGGCTGCGTCGCCCTCGTTACCGGCGCGAGCCGCGGCATCGGACGCGCCTCATGCCTCGCGCTCGCCGAGGCGGGCGCGGACATCGTCCTCGCCGCACGCCGCCCTGGGCCGCTCGAAGAGGCGGCGACGGCGGTTCGCGCGCTCGGCCGGCGCGCGCTCGCGCTTCCCACCGACGTCGCGGATCCCAAGGCGCTCGACGCCCTCTGTGCGCGCGCGCTCGACGAATTCGGCCGCGTCGACGTCCTCGTCAACAACGCCGGAGGAACCGCGCCGCTCGTCGCGCTCGCTCTGTCGGATGAAGAGCTCGACGCCGCGTTCCGGTTCAACGTCACCTCGGGCTTTCGGCTCGCGCGGACGCTCGCGCCCCACATGAAGCGTGGCGGCCGCGGCGCGATCGTGAACATCTCGAGCGCAATGAGCCACCTCGTGGACTCCGGGTTCGTCGCCTACGGAACGGCCAAGGCGGCCGTCGATCACATGACGCGGCTGCTCGCCTACGAGTGGGCGCCGCACGTGCGGGTCAACGCCATCGCCGCAGGAGCGACGCTGACCGACGCCCTCGAGGCGGTCGCCGGAATGGATGAGCTGAGGCAGCGGATGATCGAGAGGCATCCGATGGCGCGCCTCGGCACGGCCGAGGACGTCGCTGCGGCGGTGCTCTACCTCTCGACACCGGCAAGCGCGTGGGTGACCGGCAAGGTCTTCGAGATCGATGGCGGCGCGGTCGCCTCGACGTGGCCGATGCGCATTCCGAGCGGTCTGGACGATCCGTAGCTGGGACACCCTGCCTCGCCCGGCTCCGCCTGTCGCATCTTGCGACCGGTGGACTCGAGGCGTGCGCGAGAAACCTCGGGTGATAGGGTCGAACATGCACGGCCTCGATCTCATCATCACGCTGACGATGGGCTTGGGGGTGGCCCTCGTCTTCGGCTTTCTGACGCAGAAGATGAGGATGTCGCCGATCGTCGGCTACCTCATCGCCGGCGTGGTCGTCGGGCCTTTCACGCCGGGCTTCGTCGCCGACGCGGGCATCGCCGAGCAGCTCGCCGAGCTCGGCGTCATCCTCCTGATGTTCGGCGTCGGTCTCCATTTTCACCTCGACGAGCTCCTCGCCGTTCGCAAGGTCGCGTTGCCCGGCGCGGCGGTGCAGATCGCGATCGCGACGGCCCTCGGCGTCGCGCTTACCTACGGGTTCGGTTGGACGGTCGGCTCCGGAGTCGTGTTCGGTCTTGCGATCTCGGTCGCGAGCACCGTCGTGCTGCTGCGCGTGCTCTCCGACAAGGGCCTGCTCCATAGCCGGCCAGGTCACATCGCGATCGGTTGGTTGATCGTCGAGGACCTGTTCACCGTGGTCGCCCTGGTCATGCTGCCGGTCGTGGTGCACACCAGCGCGACCGGAGCGGGAGCCGGCGCGATCGCGTCGTCGCTCGCGCTCACCATCGGCAAGATCGCGCTCTTCGTCGTCTTCACGCTGATCGTCGGCGGAAAGGTGATCCCGAAGCTCCTCGCGTTCGTGGCCAAGACGCGCTCGCGCGAGCTCTTCACGCTCGCGGTCCTCGCCCTCGCGCTCGGCATCGCCGTCGGAGCAGCAGAGCTCTTCGGCGCCTCGATGGCGCTCGGAGCGTTCCTCGCGGGCATGGTCGTCGGTCAGTCCGAGTTCGCGTCGCGTGCCGCTTCGGAAGCGCTCCCGCTGCGTGACGCGTTCGCCGTCCTGTTCTTCGTGTCCGTCGGCATGCTGTTCGATCCGAGGGCGCTCCTGGAGAGCTGGCCGCTCGTGCTCGCCACGCTGGCGGTCGTCCTGATCGGCAAACCCCTCGCCGCCGTCGCCGTCGCCGCGGCTCTGCGCCAGCCGCTCCGCACCGGTCTCACCGTCGGCTTCGCCCTCGGCCAGATCGGTGAGTTCTCCTTCATCCTGGCGACGCTCGGCAGAGAGCTCGACGTCTTGCCGCCGATTGCGATGCAAGCGCTCGTCTCGACGGCCATCATCTCGATCACGTTGAACCCGCTCCTCTTCCGGCTCGTCGAACCGCTCGCGCGCTTTGCCGCTTCGACGCAGCCAGCCGCAGCGCCGGCGGCGGCCGATGTCGACCCGTCTCGCCGGTCGATCGTCGTGGGCTACGGCCCGGTGGGTCGAACGGTAGTCGAGCTGTTGCGAGAGAGCGGGATCGAGCCGACGGTCATCGAGCTGAACCACGAGACGGTGCGAGCGCTCACCAAGCAAGGCGTACCGGCGGTCTACGGCGACGCATCGCAGCGGCTCATCCTCGAGCAGGCCGGCGTCGCTTCGGCAGCGAGCTTGATCTACGCGGCGTCCGGCAGCCCACCCGAGGAGCTGATTCGCGCCGCGCGCGAGCTCAAGCAGGACATCGTTGTCATCGTTCGGTCGGCGTACCTGCGCGAGATCGAGCCCCTCAAGCGCGCCGGCGCCGACATCGTCGTCGCTTCCGAAGGTGAGGTAGCGCTCGCGATGACCGAGCAGATCCTCGCGGACTTGGGGGCTGATCCGGATCGGCTCGACCGCGCACGGTCGCAGGTGCGGAGCAGCTTCGGTCTACGGGACGTGCGACTCCGCGAGGCAGAAGGCCGCTGAGCGACCAGAGCCGGATTCAGATCTCGAACGCTACCGGACAGTGATCCGAGACCTCTTCGCGGTACACGGGGCACGACGATCGGTGCTCGCACCCCTCGTCGCGGCAAGGCCCGAGCGCTTCGGCGCTCGCGTCGGCGCGCGAAGAGAGGATGTGATCGAGCGCGACGCCCACGCAGCCGTCCCGCCTGCTCCAATACGACGTGCAGGGGACGTCCCTGGAGATGTGGTCGAGGCCGGTCTCGCGCGCGAAGGCTTGGATCGCTTCGAGGTCGGAAGGACCGGTCGCGTTGAAGTCCCCGGCGACGACGACGGCGCGCTCGGTGTTCGCTGCCGCGGCGACGTGGGGCGCGAGGGCACGAAGCTGGGCCGCGCGCGTGCTGCCGCCGTCTCCGCCGGCCTTCAGGTGCACGATGAACATTCGGACCGAGGCACGCTCGCTCTGTAGCTCGACGTCGAGCGTCGGCTTCGCGCCGGCGTAGATCTCGGTGTACGGCAGGACGCGTGCGGCCCTGACGGTCCAGACGGACTTGTCGACGAGGAGCGCGACCTTCTGCTGGGGTCGATCGGTCGCGATGACGTCCCATGACTCGCCCAGGCGATCCTTTGCCGCCGAGAGGAGCCGCTCGGGATCGGTGATCTCTTGGAGCGCGACGGCGCTCACATCCATCGAGCGGATCAGGTCGAGCGCGCCTTCCTCTTGTCGTGTCGATTTGGGATAGTTCTCGATGTTGAACGTCGCGAAGCGCGCCGCATCGGGAGCGCAGGTGCACCTCAGGAGCTGGAAGATGACGAAAAGCACGAGCGCCACGAGCCAGCTCGCGATCTGCCTTCGCAGCGACAGCGCACGCAGCAAGAGACCGAAGACCGTCGTCGGGCGTCGCCAACTCATCTCGTTTCCTCTGCGAAGCAGCATGTCACGCGCATGACATCTCGATCCGGACAGAAATCCGGACAAGCCGGGTTCGGGTGGGCCGAGTACCTCGATGAGCTCGTCCGCGAGCATGGCTCGCTCACCGCCGTCGCGCTCAAAGTTGCGCTGGCCTCGCGCGACGGCGCGGACGCGAGCACCGTCGAGCGAGGCCTCCGTCGGCTGCGCAAGCTCACCGGCGAAGGTGGCGCGTACGGGCGAAGCGTGCTCAAGAGGTTCGGGCTGCCTCGCACGATCGTGAAG
Source organism: Polyangiaceae bacterium (assembly GCA_041940405.1). Classification (GTDB taxonomy): domain Bacteria; phylum Myxococcota_A; class Polyangia; order Polyangiales; family Polyangiaceae; genus Xiheicaenibacterium. Next base: position 8,362 of record JBGTSH010000144.1, on the reverse strand, counting down.
CGCGCGCGCTGGATGGGCCTCTACCACTCACGCTTTGCCGATCTGCCGATTTCGTTCTGCCTCGACCAGCTGCGGCTCTGGGATCGTCCGCCCGTAGCCGAGTCACCGGCGCGTGCTTACCTCGCGCTCGGCTTCGCACACTGCGCGATCCGGCGGCGCGACCTCGAGGATGCAAAGCGAAGCCTCGAGATGGCCGAGCGCGCGTCGAGAGCGGATCCGGTCGCGCTCTGCGAAGGCTTCTTGGCGCGCGCGTACGTCGCTGCGAACGAGCGCGACGTCGCCGGAGCCAAAGAGCTCCTCGCCCGGGCGAGAGAGCTCGCCCGTGGCGCCGACACGGCGGACGAGGCGCCTTCGTTTCGTGCGCGCACCTACGATCAGCTCGCGTACCTCGTCCTGCGGTCCGAGGCGCCTGACCTGAAGGCCGCGAGCAAGCTCTACGAGAGCATCGACGCGATCGGTCCCGCGTTCGCGCTCTGCAAGCGCTCCAACGGTCTCGGCTACGTCGCGTGGCGGGCGGGCGACCGAGCGGCGGCTGCGGCTCACGCGCGTATCGCCGTAACGACGGCGGGCGACGCGGGTCTCCTCCGGCAGCGCGCCATCTCGCTGTCGCTGCTGGCGCGCGTCGCCGACGCCGAGGAGGCGAAGAGCGCCGCCGCCCGCGCGCGCGATCTCGCCGCGGCGATCGAAGATCTCGATCTGCTGGCGCGGCTCAATGATGGTCGTGCGAATGCTGCTCCGCCGGAGCGTGACCGCAAGCGCCCTCGGCGTCGCAAACCTTGATCTCCTGCGTCTCGACGCACTCGTCATCGTCCGGAGCGCACGTCGAGCATTCCTCTCCGGCCTCCTTGTCCTCGCACGGGTCGTAGTCTTCTTCGTCGCCGCCCCCTGCGAGGTGGCAGCAGCCGGGAGCGAGCACGACGAGGAGCACGGCGAAGAGGGTCGAGCGAGTCATGCCCGTGGTTGGGGGCGTCGCGGGCTCGTTCTGGTGGGAAACCTGCTCGGGCGGTTCGCGGAGCCTGCCGACTGCGCTCTTCACGGGGTGCGGACTCGAGTCTGCACCGCGCTTCCCGAAGCCTGAAAATCTCGGGAAATCGATGCATTTCGAGAGGCACACCTCCTGCTTGGCGGTCCTGGCCGCCATGCCGACGACCCGGTCGCTTTACTCTCTGACCCTTCTGCTCTTCGCCCCCGCGCTGGCCGCCTGCATCGGCGAGATCGGCGACGGCCCCGATGACGGATCGGATCTCGGTGAGGACGAGGGCTTCCTCTGCGGTGAGGGGCCCCATCCCTCGCGCACCGACGCCCGACGCCTGACGCCGATCGAGTATCGGAACGCGCTCCGAGATGTGTTCGGCAGCTCGGTCGCGCCGAGCGAGGACTATCCCGGGAGCTACGGCAAGTCGACGACCGGCTTCTCCACCGAGCCGCAGCTCTACACCGTCGGTGAGCAATCGGTGGAGTCGCTGATGGTGGCCGCAGAGGACGTCGCCGAGTCCGTGGCCGGCTCGCTTCCGTCGCTCCTTCCCTGCGCGTCCGACGCAGATCCCGGCATCGCGTGCGTCGACGCCTTCCTCGAGGCCTACGTCGCGCGCCTCTATCGCCGGCCGATCACCGAGGAAGAGCGCGCCAACCTGGTCGCCACGTACGACGGCGGTCGCGCGACCGGCGCGAGCTTCACCGAAGCGCTCGCGATGGTCACTGCGCACGCGCTTCAGTCGCCGCAGTTTCTCTACATCACCGAAGCGGCCGGCGGAGAGGGCCGAGAGCTCGACGGCTACGAGCTCGCGAGCCGCTTGTCGTTCTTCCTCTGGCAGACGATCCCCGACGAAGATCTCATCGCAAAGGCAGAAGCCGGCGAGCTCGCCGACCCCGAGGTGCGCGCAAGCGAAGCGCGTCGCATGCTCGCCGATCCGAAGGCCGACGCAGCGCTCCTGCGGTTCTTCCGCGAGTGGACGCTGACCGAGGACGTCACCGCCGCGAACAAGGATCCCAACGTCATCGCGGGGTTCGATGACGCATACGCGGCCTCGATGGCGGCCTCGTTCGACCGGTTCCTCCTCGAGCAGGCGAGGACCGGAACGCTCGAGAGCCTGCTCACTTCGCGCGATGTCTGGGTCGACGCGAACATGGCGCGGTTCTTCGAGCAGGACGAGCCGGCGGACTGGGAGAAGCGCACGCTCGACGAGCGGTACAGCGGGCTCGCGACCCAACCGCTCTTCCTTGCGTCTGCCGCGCACTACGGCGACGCGTCTTATGTGGCACGCGGCAAGTTCGTTCGCATTCGGCTCCTCTGCAGCGACCTCGGAGCGCCGCCGGCGGACGCGCAGTCCCAGTTCGCCGCGCTGCCGAAGCCCGCCAATCCCACCGCGAAAGAGACTTCGGCGAGCGTCATCGCGAACGACTCGTGCGGAGGATGCCACAGGCAGATCGATCCTGGCGGCCTCGCCCTCGAGAGCTTCGGCGCGCTCGGCGAGTACCGAACGGCGTACCCGAGCGGCAAACCGATCGATCCATCGGGCGTCCTCCTCGGCGCCGGCGACGGCGACATCGCCTTCTCCACGCACACCGACATGTTCGCCGCGCTCTCCAAGAATCCCGAGGTCGCTGCGTGTTTCGGCAAGCAGGTCGTTCGCTTCGGCCTGTCGCGCCCCGACACCATCGAGGACAGCTGCACCGCCGAAGACGTCGGCGACATCGTCGCCGCTCCAGGTGGCACGCTCGCCGAGGCCATGGTGGCCATGGCAGCGAGCGACGCCTTCAGGTTCCGTCGAGATTGAGGAGACGAGCAGAGCCATGACAGAGAGGCTGGATCGTCGCAGGTTCCTGCGAGGCATCGGGGGAGCGGCGCTGGCGCTGCCCATGCTCGAAGCGTTCGCGCCTCGCAAGGGTTTCGCCGGCTCGAGCGGACCGCCCAAGCGGGTCGTGTTCGTTCTCCATCACCACGGTCGCCCGCTCAGTCAGGACGACGAGAAGTGGTCGCCCGGCGCCGCGGGCGCGCTCCCGGCGAGCATCTCGCCCGCGCTCGCCGCGCTCGCGCCGATCCGCGACAAGATCGTCACCATCGACGGCATCGACAACGTGGTCCGCGCGGTGACCGGCGACGACGGCGGTCACGGCTCGGCGGAGACGACCTCGCTCACCTGCGCGATCCCGATCGTTCACGGCACCGACTCCGAAGAGGCGACCGCTGCTTCGATCGACTACGTCGTCGGAGACCAGCTTCGCGCCAACACGTCGATGAAGCCTTCGATCGTGTTTCCGGCTCAGCTCGCCGGCGGGTTCTACCAAGGCGGCTGCATGTACGGCGAGGGCGGCAGCCCGCCGTGGCTCGCGAGCTCGAGGCCCGAGGAGGTCGTCGCGGATCTCTTCGGCTCCGTGCAAGAGGACCCCGACCCGCCTGCGCCGACGCTTCGAGACCGCCTCGTCACGCAGCGAAAGAGCATCCTCGACGGCGTCGCCAAGGACTTCACGTCGCTCCGGAGCAAGCTCAACGCGTCCGACCGCGACCGACTCGATCAGCACGCGGCCTTCATCGAGAAGCTCCAGTCTGCGGGTGGCGGTGGAGTAACGCCCACGGAGAGCTGCTCGGTCCCCGACGTGAGCATGTTCCCCGACTACTCCGGCGAGAACGGGCGCGGCCAAAAGGACGGGATCACGACGCCGCTCCAGATCGAGAACATCGTGCAGGCGCTCGCGTGCGACATCACGCGGGTCGCGGTGCTCGACTTCCACGCCAGCTACGATCCGCTCTTCCCGTCGGAGTTCCCGGGCGGAAACGACGAGCTCTTGACCAGCAACTGGCACGCGCTCATCCACGAGAACTGGGGGCTCTCCGATCCGTACGGCGGCACCCTGATGACCGCGTACAACTACTTCGCCAAGAGCTACCTCACACTCGTGCAGCGCCTCGACCAGATGACCGATCTGGATGGAAATCCGATGCTCGACAACACCCTGGTGGTCTGGGTGAGCGACATGGGCTACGGCTCCGGACACTTCGATCATGACGTTCCTGTCGTTCTCGCCGGGATGCCGTCCGCGTTCCCGGGAGGCCAGGGGCGACACATCAAGGCAAACCGAAACACGCTGGGCGATCTCTACGCGCAGATCCTCCGGATGGTGGGCGGTGACGACCAGACGTTCGGGATCACCGGGACCCTCGGTGATCACTCGAACAATCTCGTCTCCTGGTCGGGCGTCGACATCGGCCCGAGCACGCCGCTTCACCGGGGGCCGATCGCGCTCTAGCGAGCGCGCCGGTGGTCCGAGCTGTTCAAGGAACGACGAACACCGTCCCGTTCATCCCGCCGAGCCCGTGGAGCTGGCAGTAGTACGGGAACGTGCCTCCGGCGGTCATCGCGAACGTCTTCGTCGTGCCGCTCGTCGTCGCCGGCACGAAAGGTCCCGACGAAGCGGGAAAGAGGCCGCCGTCGACGATGCCGCCGAGCAGCGGGTGGGCAGCGAAGCTGCCGGAGAACACGACATCTGCTCCGGCCGAGACCTTGATGCACTTGGGTGTGTACTGGAACGACGTGAAGGTCACGTTGACCGTCGGCATCGCGGTGTGATCGACCGCCGTCGTGAACGAGCAGCCGTTGATCGGTCCGCAGACCGATGCGACGCACCCCTGGCTGACGCAGTCGGCGTCGATCATGCAGGCTTGCCCGTCGGGGCAGGCGCCGCAGGTCGGGCCGCCGCAGTCGATGCCCGTTTCATCGCCGTTGGAGAAGCCGTCACTGCACGTCGGGTTCGCGCACACGTCGGTCGTCGTGTTGCAGAATCCCGAGCTGCAGTCGGCGTCGACCGCGCAGCCGTCTCCGTTCGGGCAGTCGGGACACGAGGGCCCGCCGCAGTCCACGTCGGTCTCGGCGCCGTTCTGGAAGCCGTCGGGGCACGCTGGCGCGGTGCAGACCAGCGTCGTCGGATGACAGAAGCCCGACTGACAGTCGTCGTCGATACCGCACATGAGCATGTTCGCGCAGGGCGGGCAGTCGGTGCCGCCGCAGTCCACATCGGTCTCGTCACCGTTCAAGATGGTGTCCATGCACGAGGCCGGCACGCAGAGGTGATCGACGCACACCTCTTTGCCGAGGCACTGCTTGGTGTCGTTGCACTCGACGCAAGTGCCCATGCCGTCACAGAACGAGCCGCCGCCGGTCGTGCACGGCACGTCGACCGCCTCGAACATGCTGGTAACGGCGCCCTCGAGGCAGCCGTCGACGGTGCAGTCGTTGCCGTCGTCGGGCAGATCGGTGTCGTCCGCCTCGCTGATGACGTTGCCCTGTGCGTCGCACACGGGCTGCTGGCAGTCGCCGGGGACATCCTCGTCGGGAACGGGCGTCCCCGCCGGCAGCATCGCCAGCCCGCACATGCCCTCTTCGCAGACCTTCTCGGTGCAGGCCGTGCCCGTCACCGTGCACTCATCGGCCGTCGTGCACTCCATGTGATGCGTGCTCGTGCTGCTCACGCTCGAAGAGGAGCTCGTGACGGTCGCCGTGCTCGAGCTCGTCTGCGGCGAGCCGCCTGCGCCGCCAGAGCCCGTGTCGTCGCCGCACGCTGCGGCAAGCATCGACGTTGCAAGGAGAAGACAAGCGCGCTGGTTCAGCATCGGACCGACATCCTAGCGTGCGACGCTGGTCGCTTGTCTCCTGAAGGCTGCCTGAAAAAGCGCCGGGGTAGTCGCGTCCCCGGCCACTGCGAGAGGCTACCATGGCGAACGTGATCACCCGGTGCGCCGTCGCGATTGCGATCGTCCTCAGCACATGCGCGATCGCCGGATGCTCGTCGCGGGTCGAGGTCGCGTCGGACGTTCCCGAGGAAACCGAGACGCCGAGAGCTGCCTCGCCATCTTCGGCCGCGCCGGCCGTCCCGTCATCGAGGGCGGCGTTCGAGCCGACTGCCTCGGCGTCCGTAGCCGCTGCGCCGCCGGCGACCGTCGCACCGCTCGCTCCGGCTTCGCCCACCGATGTCTTCGCGGCCAAGATCGCCCTCTTGGACAAGGTCGATGACGCGGTCATGAGCGGCAAGCCCGACGCGCTCGCGGCGCTCGCAATTCCGGAAACCGCGCTCGCGGGCTGCTCCCAAACCGGCCGGGATCGGGCGCGCTCATCGCTCGAGGTGTCGGAGGAGTGCGTAGTGTCGGCTCGCGATAGCGCGAGGCGCGTCGCGATCAACGTCGGCGATGACGAGAACGAGCTCGATCCGACGTGCGACCTCGCGACGCTGGAGAAGAGCGAGCTCTTTTACCGGCTGAACGGCCGCACGTTGAAGCTCACCGTGCATGCGGTCGCCGTGGGGAAAGAGGTCTATTTGAAGCGCCTTCACTGCCACCGCTCGCAGCGCACCGCCAAAGACGTGAACCTCCAGACCTGACCGGCAAATGGCCCGTGGTGACCCAGACCGGCGAGTTTGCACCGTGCCCCTGGTCAAAGCCGTGAAACGACGAACCCCCCTCGCCGCGGTGCGGTGAGGGGGGCAGGGGGGGTGAAACCACAAGAATGAACGCCTCAAGCTTGGCGAGAAGTCGCCAGCCTCGGCGTCACTTCTTCTTCTTCGCCTCTTCCTCGCGGTGCTTCTTGATGAGCTCCTCGGAGATCGAGCTCGGCGTCGGCGAGTACTTCGAAAACTCCATCGTGAACTCTGCTTTGCCCTGCGTGGCAGAGCGGAGCGAGGTGGAGAAGCCGAACATCTCGGCCAGCGGCACCTCGGCCTCGACCTTGGAGAAGCCTGCGTCGTCCTCTCCCGAGGAGATGATGATGCCGCGGCGCTGGAGGAGCAGGCCGGTCATGCCGCCTTGGAACTCGCTCGGACCCTCGACCGCGACCTTCATGATCGGCTCGAGGATCTGCGGGCCCGCCTTGGGGAACGCCTCGCGGAACGCACCGCGAGCCGCCTCTTGGAAGGCCGCGTCGCTCGAGTCGACGGCGTGGAATGCACCGTCGTTGATCGTGACGCTGAGGTTGGTGACCGGAGCGCCGATGAGCTGGCCCTTGGCCATCATCGACTGGAAGCCCTTGTCACAGCTCGGGATGTACTCGCGCGGGATGACGCCGCCGACGATGTCGTCGACGAACTGGTAGGTGCCGTCCGGCCACGGCTCGATGAAGCCGGCGACCTTACCGTACTGACCCGAGCCGCCCGTCTGCTTCTTGTGCAGGTAGTTGAACTCGGTCCGCTTGGTGATCGTCTCGCGGTACGCGACGCGGGGTGCGCCCGTGATGACCTCGGCGTTGTACTCGCGCTTCATGCGCTCGACGTAGACCTCGAGGTGGAGCTCGCCCATGCCCTCGATGATCGTCTCGTTGGTCTCGGGATCCGAGCTCACGCGGAAGGTCGGGTCCTCCTTCGTGAAGCGGCGGAGGGCCTTCGACATGTTGGTCTGCGCCTTGTTGTCCTTCGGCGAGACCGCGAGCTTGATGACCGCGTCGGGCACGTACATGCTCGACATCGCGTAGTTGAGCTTGCCGTCGGTGAAGGTGTCGCCCGAGTTGCAGTCGATACCGAACATCGCGACGATGTCGCCCGGGTCCGAGACCTCGATGTCCTCCATATCGTCGGAGTGCATACGAACGAGGCGTCCGACCTTGTGGCGCTTGCCGGTGCGGACGTTCGTGATCTCCATGCCCTTGGCGAGCTGGCCCTGGTACACGCGCACGTAGCTGAGCTGACCGAAGCGGCCGTCCTCGAGCTTGAACGCGAGCGAGATGAGCGGTGCGTTCGCGTCGGACGAGAGCGTCACCTTCTCCTCGTTCTTGTCGAGGTCGACGGCGTTGTTCTCGACCTCGTTCGGAGCCGGCAGGTACGCGTTGACGCCGTCGAGGAGGAGCTGAACGCCCTTGTTCTTGTAGGCGGAGCCCATCATGACCGGCGCGATCTTGAGCGCGATGGTCGAGCGTCGGACGGCGGCGCGGATGATCTCCGGCGTGACCTTCTCTTCGAGCATCGCCTCGGCGAGCGCGTCGTCGTGGAGCGAGAGCGCGTCGAGCATGTCCGCGTGCCACTTGTCGGCGTCCGCCTTCATGTCCGCGGGGACGTCGCGCACCGTGATGTCCTCGCCGTTCGGGCCGGCGAAGTAGTACGCCTTCATCTCGATGAGATCGACGAGGCCCTCGAGCTTGTCCTCGAGGCCGATCGGGAGCTGCAGGAACACCGGGTTGAGGTGCAGCTTCTCCTTCAGCTGGTCCTTGGCGCGGAAGGGGTTGGCGCCCGAGCGGTCCAGCTTGTTGATGAAGACGATGCGCGGGACGTTGTAGCGGCGCATCTGGCGGTCGACCGTCAGCGACTGCGACTGCACGCCGGCGACGCCGCAGAGCACGAGGATCGCGCCGTCGAGCACGCGGAGGGCACGCTCGACCTCGATCGT
>JBGTSH010000143.1:0-24549 GCA_041940405.1 Polyangiaceae bacterium | reverse complement strand
CTCGCGCAGCGAGGGGGGTTGGGGGGGTGAAAGTGCAGCGTCGACGTCATCGAGCACCCTGACGTCCCCTTTTTCAGCATACTGCTAGGGATCGATCATGCAGTCGACGCGCGCGGCGTAGCCGCGACCGTCGACGCCGGTCCAACCGACGAGGGCCGACGTCCCGTCGGGCGATGCGACCACCGAGAGCCGCTCGCTCGAAGGCGTCGCGGCGCCGGTCGGGATCGCATGCTGCACGAGGAAATTCGCGCTGCTCGCCCAAACCCGGAGATCGATGCTGCCGGACCCGAGCGATTCGTCGGAAGCGATCACGAGCCCACCCTGCGGGTACGCCGCCGCGGCGAATCGCGAGAGACCTTCGGAGGTTGCCTCGAGGAACAGGACAGGGTTGAGGTCGTCGTCGAGCAGCACGGCCCAGACGGGCGGCGTGGTGAGCGCCGACGCGCCGCTCTCTCGATAGAGCAGCCACAGACCGTCGGGGCGTGGAACGAGCTCTACGCCCACGATGTCGTCGGCCTCTGCTGCGATGACCAGGTGAAAGTCGTCCAATGGAAGCCGCCCTACGCCGAGCCAATAAGGAATCGCGGTGGGATCGTCGCAGCCGTAGTCGGGTGCGCCGTGGGACGTCGCGAGCACGAACTGCCCATCGAGGACCGCCAGGTCGGCCGCCAGCGGCAAACCACCGCACGCGGGCAGCTCGTAGGTAATGCCGGTGCCGTCAGCGCTCACGAAGGCTGTCTCCGTGAAATATCCATTGCCCACATTTCCAAGGATCGGCACCAAGCTCGCGGTCGCGTGCGGACCGTCCTGCCATCCGGCGATGGCGTGGGGCACGCGGCCGCAGCCCTGACCAACGACCTGCGACAGCGGATAGCTCTCGAACGTCGGGTAGGAGGTCGCCGGATTCAGCCGTACGCCGGTTCGATGCACGCATCCGGGAAAGTCGACGTAAGAGATCGACAGCTGGTCGGACGCCGTGTCGAACACAGGTGCAGTCGCCCACGACGTCAGCGACGTATCGAGCGGGACGAGCGGAGCGGGTGGCCACGCGCCCCATGCATCCCATGACACGTGGCCGATCCTGTCGGGAGCCGCCTGCGATCCGGAGGTGAAGCGGGCCGTCGCCACGACGCCCGTGCTCGAGCTCAAGAGAGCGACGTCGTGGACCGGCATCCCGCCGACCGGCTCGAAGATGACTGCCGGCGGGCGAACCGTCGGCTCGGTGCAGGGCACGTAGCCCCCGCCGGCACCGGTGGTCGACGCCTCCGATGCGGTCGCTCCGACCGGGGCGACGGTGGCCGATGCGCCGGCGCCGCTCTCGTCGCCTCCGGCTCCGTCGTCGAGAAGAGCGGAGCGCGCGCCGCACGCCGAGAGGGCGAGCACGAACCCAAGCGGAAGGCGAAGCATCACGGCGCGCATCCTAAGCTCTCTCTCGAGCGCCGCCTAAGGTACGTTTCCGAGATGCGTTGGCGATGGCTCGCGACATCGATCGCGGTCGTGGGGATGGGGTCGGGGTGCGGAGCAAGCCCCGCAAAGCCCGCTCCGACCGAGGCGCCCGCGGCGGGAACACCGCCGGCGAGCGCGCCCCCCTCGCCCACCGGCGCGCCGAGCGCGGAGCCGATGGCCGAGATCGTCGAGAAGCCGTTCGCGCTCGCTGTTCGATTCGAAGAGCCGATGTTCGCAACGGTGTTGGGCGACAGCATCGGCGTCCTCTTGCTGAGCTACAAAGAGGACTTTCAGGGAACGCTGGCCGCTGCGTTCGAGCTGAAGGACGGTCGCTTCGAGAAGCTCGGTGAGCGGTCGTTCCTCGCCATCCAGCGCACGGGCGGGCTGGTTCGAATCGGCGCGACCACGTACATCGAGATCATCACCCCCGTGTACCGCTCCGGGGTGCTCGAGCAGGTGCCGATCGCCGGACCGGGCAAGCAGCGGAACCTCGGCGATCCGAACCTCGAGACCTACTACCGGTACCAGCGATACCAGAGCGGGTGCGAAGAGCCGCCACGAGAAGGAGCCGTCTCGCTGTCGAGCGTCGTCGAGCTCATCGAGCTCGGCAGTGACAAGGCCGTCATCTTCGGCGCCGCGTGCGACCTCTCACCCGTCCTCGCCTTCGTGGACGGCACGAAGACGACCAAGTTGCCGGTCACGGCGATGGCGCGCGTCTTCGAGACGCACTTCGGCGTCGTGGTCGACGACGAGAAGAAGGTGAGGATCATCGATGCGGCCGGCCGCGTTGCCGAGACGTCCATCCCGACGCTTCCGAGCGAGACCCACACCGTGGTGAAGGCACCCGACGGCGCGTTCATCGCGTCGACGCCGGCCGGCAGCTTCGTCGCGCGCGGCTCGAGCTGGGTGCCGCTCGCCCTCGCCGACGGCACCAAAGCGTTCGCGCTGCACCCAGGCGCGACGACGCTCTGGGCGTTCGTAGGCGGCGAGGAGTCGACCGTCGCGATCCACAAGTTCCTTGCGCCGGGCGAAACGGCGGCAGCGCTCGCCGAAACGACGGCGCTCGTCGCGCCTCCAAAGACGACCGCGCCGGTCACTGCGAAACCCTCGTTTGCAAGCGATCCGCCCGGCCCGAAGTGCAAGAACAACCTCGTCGTGCTCTACGGGTTTACCAAGGTGACGCCCGACGACTACGACTTCCCGCTGACCCGCAAGGCGGTGAAGGGTCACCGCGAGCTCGGCGGAGTCAGGTTCGTCGTCGCCGAAGAGAGCGGGAAGAAGTACCTCGTCGGTAGGGCGAAGTCCTTCGACCAGGCGGCAAAGCTCGCTCGTGTGATCGAGAAGGGCGTACAGGGCAGCAAGCCCCAGATCCTCTGCGCGCAGCCGAAAGAGCTGCGCGAGCTCGCGATAGATCTCGAGACCGGCAACGTGAAGTAGCTCGGGGCCGGCTGCTCAGTCCAACGACGCGTGACGCTTCGCGACCGTCGCATCCGGGACGGTGCGCGAGCCGCCTATGTCGAAACGTCCCATGGCGCCGACGGTAATGAAGGTGTTCACCGCGGGAGAAGTCAGCGCGTTGCTTTCGCGATCGTCGACCTCGTCGAACACCATGACGTTCACGTCAGCTCCGAGGAACGGACCTATCGCCGCATCCCGGGTCGTGCGGAAGTCGACGCCTGCCAGGGCTCGCAGAGCTTGAATGCCGTGGGTGAAGTGATCGTTGTCGGCCCCGCGCAATACCGACCAGAGGACGCGATATCCGGTCCCGAGCGACAGCCACGGGTCGACGACCTCGTACGGGACGAAGTGGTACGTCACGTGGAGGGTCGCCGTGCCCCCGCGGAAGTCGTTGGCGACACCGATGCTCGTGTCGGCGGTCGACTCGTGGAAGTGAACGCCCGCGGCGATAGAGAGGTTCGGGATGACTCGGTATCCGAGATCGAGGGTGACACCGCCACCGGCGTTGATGATCGTGCTGATGTCGCGATCCTCCCATACCTTCCCGAAGGGCTGCGTGTACGCGGCGTTGATCCCCAGCTCGAACGCGTTCGAAGGCGCGGGCACCTCGAGCCCACTTTCGCTGGCGACCGCGCCGTCTGGCTGCGCGTGAGCGCGAGCGCTCACGGTGCAACAAAGCCCCACCGAGAGGAGCAGCGAGCGGCCGCGAGTCGTCGGCATTCCGGAGCTGCGTGCACCGGGTATGCCGCGCCGCCGTCAGTCGCCTGCGATCACGATGCGATGGTCCTTGTCGAACAGGACCTTCGCCGCCGCGATGACATCGGCGCGCTTCACGCTCGAGAGATTCGAGAGGATGCGCTCGTTGTTCGCGACGACCCGGCTCTTCGGCAGACCGCGCATCGTCGCCGCACCCTGCTCGCGGGCCAGCTCGGTGCGGAGGAGGCCGCGTGCGGCTTGAATCTCCTGATCTGTCGGGCCGTCCTTGATCAGCTTCTGGATCGCTTCTTCGACCGCCTTCTCCGCGTCGGCCACGGTGTGCGGCGTCCCGGGGCTCGCGAAGACCCAAGCGACCGATCCGAACGGCGCTGTCTCGAGCGAGCAGTTCGCGCGCGCGGCGATCGAGCGGTCGTGGCGGAGCGCCCGGTGCAGCCTTCCGAGCTTGTTGTGACACGCGATGACGAACGCCAGGTGCATCGCCGTCTCGTCTTTGGCGGGGATGGGCCCGGACGCCCAACCGACCAAGAGGTGACGATCCCCCTTGCCGATCGTGGCGCGCGACGCGGACGCCAGCGCTGGGGCACGCGGCGGCGCGAACGGATTCGCGAGCGTCGACTCGATGACAGCGGCGTCCTCGGTCGGGTCGACGGGGCCGCGGAGCACGACGGTCGTATCGAGCGCCCAGACAGGCTCGGGCTCGAGGAACATGTCGTCCGCCGGCTCGGTCGGGCCCACGAGGAGCGCACCGTGCATCGGGTGGCTCTTGGCGAACGCTCTCTCCGACAGACCGCGGTACATCGCCTCGAAGCCGGTCTTCTCGTAGAACTTCTGGCGACGCGTCGCGAGGTTCGAGCGGAGCTTCGATGCTGCGCTGCCCTGAAGGATCTTCGCCAAGTCGGACTTCGTCGTCGCCAGCGCGGTTTGGAGCTCGCCCGGCTTCGCCTTCTTCGCATCGAGCCGGAACGTCGTGCCGGTCGAAGCGCGTGCCTTCGTCGGATCGAGCACGTCGACGCGTGCGGAGATTTCGACCTCGGGCGACTCGTCGCGCGCAATCTCGACGTAGAGCCCGCTCGAGAGCACGTACGCTCCCGGACGCATCGGTGCGGGCGACAGCGTCACTTTGGGCGGAGGTGCTTCCGTGGGCTTCTCACCCGGCTTTGCGCCGGAGGCCGCCTTCTCGGTCTTGGCCGGGTTCGCTGCCGCGCCGGCCCGGCTCGCGGCCGCGATCTTCGGCGGCGCGACGGCAGCAGGGATGTCGGTCGCCGGCGCCGCGTCTTGGCCCTCTTCGTCCCGCGCGAGGAGCGCGGGCATCGCAGCGAGCGCTCGATCGAGACTCTCGGCCGGGATGTTGACGAGATAGTCGCCGCGTCCCGGCGGCAGCCGATCGGTCAAGAGGTCGGGGTTGTACTCGCGCAGCGTCGCGATGGAGATATCGGCCGCGCGCGCGATCGGTGCGAGCCGCGTCCCCGCGGGCACGGCGACCTCGGCGAAGTGCATGAACGGGAGCGTCTCGATCTCGTCGAGACCGAGGAGCTCACGATTGTGGACGACGATCGCGAACGCGTGGATCTGCGGGACGAAGTTCATCGTCTCGCGCGGCAAGAGGCGCAGCTCGGCGAGCTCGTGGAAGGCTATGTGCTCTTCTTCTGTACGGCCGAGGGCCGCGCGCCCCTTCTCGATCGCCTCGTCGAGCCGCCCCTCGCCGCAGTTGTAAGCCGCGAGCGCCAAGTCCCACGTTCCGTACGTGTCGATCAAGAAGCCGAGGTACGAGAGCGCGGCGTCGGTCGACTTGGTGATGCTGCGACGCTCGTCGATCTGGGAGCCCACCGTGAGCCCGAATCGCTCGGCCGTCTCGGGCATGAACTGGAAGAGGCCCGCAGCGCCCGCCGGGCTGGTCGCCTGTGGATTGAATCCGCTCTCGATCGAAGCGAGCCAGAGCACGTCCTCTGGAAAGTCCTGGTCGTGGATGCGCTGCTCGAGGTGCTCGCGGAAACGCGAAGCCTTGCGCATCCGATCCGAAAAGGTCTTTTTGCCTTTCTCGGTCGTACCGAAGTGCGCGACGTAGCGCATCGTGCGCTGCGTGAGCGGAATGGGCAGATCCGAGAGCGTCGTGATCACCCCCTCGAGGCCTGCGGTCGGGATCACGTCCGGATCGACGAGCTCGAAATCGCCTTCGAGATCCGCCTGCTCGAGAGCTACCGGGCCCTTGTCGACGACCTGAGGCTCGGGCGGCGGCTCTGTCGGAGGCGGCGAGCCTCCGCTCAGAGCGAGCGCGGTGATGACCGCGATGCTCGCGACCCCGAAGCCGGCCACGAGCGCCGCGTTCTTCCGTGACAAAGAGGCCATCTGCTCCTCGCGAACGAGGATCACCGATCGAGGATTGTCTAGCAACCCGGGCCTAGCGCCCTCGCAGGATATCGGCGCGAGGCGGCGTCCAGGAAGGCACGAACCGTGGACACTCGTTCGGTGGTTCGGTGGGAAGCTCGAGCTCGGCAAAATCGAGCCTCTCGTCCCGATCGAAGCGAAGGTCGCCGACGACGAAGGTAGCGCCCCTATCGGCGACGAACGGAGCGCGCATGAAGCGCATCAGCGCCGCGACGTCGCATCGGTTCTCGGCGAGGTAGCGGAGTCGCGCGAGATCGAAGCGATGTTCGCCCTCCCACCGCACGACCATGTCGTCGGGCGCGCCGACGGCGTGGATCGGTGCGGTGATGGTCTCCTGACGGAGCGGGCAACTCTCGACCGACATCACCGACGGCGCCAGCGCGAAGGTCACCCGCCGGAGCACCAGATCGCCGGCCTGCGTCGTCGAGACGAGAACGGCCGACCAACAGAGTGGGTTCGAAGGCCATGACGTGACCGCCGCGTCCGCGAGCTTCTCGCCTGGGAACTCCGCCATCGCACGCCGCTCGATCGAGAGGTGCGCCAGCGCGCTCGCCGCAAGGAACATCGCAGGAACGGCGAAGAAGGCTCCGAGCCCGATGGCGGCGCGCCGCCCTCCTTTGGAAGTACGCGCGAGCACCGCCATCGCAGCGAACACTCCGAAGAGCGTGAGGCGAATGGGAAGCGGGACGAAGCCCGGCACCAGCCACGGGAGGCCGAGCCCGGCGATCACCAAGAGGATCAGCACCGAACGGCTCGCCGCGGAGCGCGCTTCGGCGAACAGGAACGGCACGGCGACGAGCCAGAGCAGCGGCTCGACGATGAAGACCGCGTCGCCGTACATCCAACCGTTGTAGACGGGCCAGAACGGATGGATGCCGTAGATGTTCAGCCCATCCATCAGCACGTGAACGACCGGCCCGAGCGCGCCGAGCCCGAGGATCCAGCGTTCGTCGGCGGCCTCGAGCTCGGCGCCGCGGCGGCGCGCGATCGCGAGGATCAAGAACGTGACGGCGAGCCCGAGGACGATGCCGACCGCGAGGGTGTGGGTGTGGCCGCGGTGATGGAGCAGGTAGCCGAGCTTCGTCCCGCTGAGCGGCGTCAGGACGAGGTCGCCGTCGGGGATGTTGTTCGCGATCGCGCTCGTCCACGCAGCCCAGCGCACGAAAGCGTCCGACGGCGGAGCTTCGTCGCGGTGCTCGCGGAGCGCCACGGCGCCGCGCGCGACCAAGAGCCCCGCGAGCGCGTGCGCGACATTCTCCATTCCAGGAGAAGCGTTATACGTCAGCGCGCCGCTGTCGACGTGGCTCTCGAAGAGCGCGTGGTAAGTTCCTCGCGTGGAGAAAAAGCGCTCAGCATGGTCGATCCGTCCCGCGGCAAAGGGCGACCTCGCCCGGCTGGGCCAGCTCGCAGGCGAGCTCGTTCGGATGCATCACCGGACCGATCCGCGCCGCTTCTTCTTGGTCGACGGCGTCGAAGAGGGCTACGCATCGTGGTTTTCGCGCGAGCTGGGGCGAAAGGGGTCCGTCGTCCTCGTGGCGGAAGAGGACGGGGTCGTCATCGGATACGGGTACGCCACGATCGAGGGGCGCGATTGGAGCGCGCTCCTCGACGACCACGGTGCCGTTCACGACGTCTTCGTCGACGAAAGCGCGAGGCGATCCGGAGCCGGAGAGGCGATCGTGCGTGCCCTCTGCGAAGCGCTTGAGAAGCGCGGCGCAGACCGGATCGTCCTCTCTACGATGGTGTCCAACGAACCCGCGCAGCGCCTCTTCGAGCGCTGCGGGTTTCGAAAGACGATGATCGAGATGACCCGCGGATGAATCGCGAGGAGCGCTTCGTCAGTAGACGATCGGCGCGCAGTTGGTGAACTCGAGCGACGACTCGATCCGAAAGTTCGACTCGCTGGTGTGCCTCTCGGCGTGGAAGAGGTCGAGTGGGTACGTCTGGCCCGGCACGATGCCGAGCTCCTCGGCGCGCGCGTCGAGATCGATCTCTTCGCTCAAGGCCGAATGCAGCCCACCGAGGTCGATCGCCAGGCGGTTGTTGATGAACACCCAGAGATCGTCGTCCCCGGTGAAGGTGAAGACCTCTCCCCCTTTGTAGGCGAACTCCATGTGGAGCTCGAACGTGAAGTGGAAGTTGTGCTCCCGCCCCTCGTTGCCGAAGCCCTGGTTGTCGATCGGGAAGAAGTTGCTGTTGTCGTAGACGAGCGAGCCGTCCGGATTGATCGTCGGCACGATCGTGAACGGGATGGCCATGTTGACGCCCGGCACGTCGCGGTACCACTGGTCGAACTCTGCGGGACCCGTTGTGTAGATGGTGCCGCCGTCGTGCGCGTAGACGGGTTTGTGGTCGGCCCCGAGGTTCACCTCGACGATGCCGTCGAGGCCGTCGCCGCCGAACGTCTCGAAGTCGGGGTGTCCGTTGCCGTCGTCGTAGGCACGGAAGTCGCGCACCGTTCCGGTGAGGTTCGGCGAGCACGCGCCGCCACCGCCGATGCCCGCACCGGTCTGGTTGGGATTGAACCCGGTGCCCGTCGTGTTCTCGGTTCCGGTTCCGACTAAAACCCCCGAAGAGCCACCGCCCCCTTCGCTCTCGCCGCCGTCATCGCAGCCGTCACAACCCGCAGTCGCGGCGAGCGCCGCCGCGACCAGGCCCAAACTTCGGGGGATTTTCATGGCTTTCTCCCGTCCTGTCCGGTGGTCTGACCACAAGGCTACCCCAAAACTGTTGCAGTGGCACCCCCCTCACTCCGTGAGGGGGGACGGGGGGGTGAAGGTGCGGCGCGGACGTCATCGAGCACATCCACGGCGCCTGCTTCAGGGACGGCTATTGCGCGCCGGTCTTCCCGAGCGACAGAGCGCAACCCGCGAGCGCTTCGATCTCGGCGTCGGTCAGATCGGGGTGCGGCGGCATCAGCGGGCTCAGCCCGTGCGGTCCGCCACCTTCGCGGATGACGGCGCGGGCTCGCGCCTCGGTACGCTCACCCTTCCACGGATCGGAGAAGCCTCGCGGCTTCGTCGTGAGCGAGCCGGCGAGCGGACCGTCGCCGCGCCCCGTTTCGCCGTGGCACGACGCGCATCGAGACGTGTAGACGGGAGGGCAGCTCGCCATGCTCGGCTCCGCCGCCGGTGATGGACCGTCACCGCTCGCGGTTCGAAACAGCGGTCGCTTCGCGGGATAGAAGGGCCACGGGATCGCTGCCAGGATCAAGATGAAGGTGACGAGGCTCGTGACGAAGACGCCTTTGTGGCGCGCCGCACCTTCTCTCTTCTTCGAGCGGACGCGGCCGACATGGGCGACGACGACCGCGACGATCATCAGCGTGGTGTGCTCGATGCCGAAGAAGCGGATCTCGCTGACCTTCATCGACGGGCCGGGGCTCGCGAAGAACGCTCGCGTGATCGGGCTGAGCACCAGATAGAGCAAGAGGCCGAGGAGGAGCTGGAGGTCGAGCACGCCGACGAACGCCTTGTGTCTCGTCTCGTCGGACGGCGACCAAGCGAGCGCCTTTTTCCACCCCGAGTACGCGCGCGCGACGACGACCAGCAGCAGGCCCAGCACGATCCAGCGAAGGTACGAATGCAGGAAGAGCACGACCGCGTGCGCGTTCATGCATCCGGTCTAACGCATGCGCGACAAGGCTTCGCGGTTTTCCGGCACTCGCTCCCGGAAGCTTCTCAAAACTTCAGGGTTCTTCAACTTCGAGGCACGGGCCTGGATGATCTCTTTCGCCCGCGTGATCGCCTTCTTTGCGCCGGCAGCGTCGCCGCTCGCCTCGAGCGCGTCCGCGACGGTGATCCGCGCCAGGACGTCGAACTCCTCGACGGTCCCCAATCGTTCCAGGATCTCCTTCGCGATGCGCGCGTGCTCGAGCGCGCCGGGCACGTCGCCGCGAACGAGCGCGATCCGCGCCAGCGCTGCGCGCGCGCCGACGGCCACCGGCTCGACGCCGCCGCGCACCGCGATCTGTGCGTGGCGCTCGGCTTCCTCGAGATCGCCGCGCGCCGCGTAGGCAAAGGCGAGGTGGACGCGGGAGTAGCCCTCGAGGCGCGGGTCGTGTTGCTCCGCGAAGGTGTCGGCGGCCTCGGTCTGGACGGCGATCGCTTCGTCGAGCTCCCCTCTGGCGTAGAGAGCGGCGCCGAGGTTTTGCTTCGCGAGCGGACCGATGGTGGCCAACCCCAGGCGCTTCGCGGTCGCGAGCGCGCGACGTAAGAGCGCCTCGGCGCGCTCGTAGCCGCCGACCGCGTACCACTGAAAGGCGAGGTTCGAGCAGACGAGCGCAGCGGCGCGGTGATCTCCTGCGCCTTCGAAGAGCGCGAGCGCGCGCTCCTGCTCGTCGATCGCGCGACCCAGATCGTCCTCTGCCGCCGCGAGCGCCGCTCGAAGCTGCGACAGGCGCGCGCGCGCACGCGGCTCGAGGCTCGGCCCCGCGCGCGCTGCGAGTCCCTCGACGCCGAGCGCCAGCCCCTGCGCGCGGGCCTTGTGCCCCACGTACAAGAGGTGGACGGCAGCCGGAACGAGCGCAGCGATCTGCGCGCTCCTCGCCTCGGGCTCCGAAGAGGCCGAGAGGAGCTCTTCGGCGAGACTGACGATGGCGTCCTTGTTCGCGAGGCGTCCCTCGGCTGCGACACGCTCGCGCATCGCGTGAAACCACGCGAGCGTCCCGGCAGGCAAGAGCTTGCAGGCCTCGCGCGCCGCCTCGAGCGCTGCGGGGATGCCTCCGCGCCAGCGCTCGGCCTCGGCGACCATCACCTGGATGCGACCGCGGACCTCACCGCTCGCGCCGCAAGAGAGAGCGCGTGCAGCCGAGTCGACGGCGCCCGCGTAGTCGTTGCCGAAGAGCGCTTGCTCCGCGGCGTGAGCGAACTGGCTCGACGCCTTGTCGCGCTGCCCTCCGAGCTCGAAGTGGCGCGCGAGCGCGAGGTGATCCTGCTCGCCGTGAAGCGCGAGCCAGCTCGCGGCGCGACGGTGCGCGACCTCACGATCGGCGTCGGCCAGCAAACCGTACGCCGCTTCGCGAAGGAGCGCGCTGCGGAACACGAGCTCGTCCTCACCAGCGAAGCGGGACGCCTGACGCCGTTCGAGGATCTCGGCATCGACCAGGCTGTGCATCATGCGGCCGAGGCTGCCCGAGTGATCGATCTCGTCACCGAGCACGTTCGCGATCGCGCCCGGCCAGAAGCCGTCGCCGAAAACGCTCGCGGCCTTGAGCGCTCGCTTCGCGTCGTCGCCGAGCGCATCGAGACGGGCTTGCAACATCGCGAGCACCGTCTCGGGCAATCCTTCCTCGTCGCCGGGCGCGCCGTCGGAAACGCGCCGTACGAGCTCCTCGAGGTAGAACGCGTTGCCGTCGGCCAGGGAGACGATCTTGTCGACGACCTCGGGCGTCGCCGACTTTCCGAGGACGGCCGTCGCGAGCTCGGCCTGCGCGCGCTTGCTGAGCTTGGGCAGCCGGATCGTCACCGGCGCCGAGCCTGCCCACCGTCCGGCGAAGCGCTGCTCGGCCTCGGGCCTACCGAACGCGAGCGCCAGCACCGGCAGGTCGGGAAGGTTGCGCAGGATGGCCTCGACGAGCGCAACGGACGCGACGTCGCCCGCGTGCACGTCCTCGAAGACGACCACCAGAGGAGCTGTCTGCGTCACCTGCTCCACCCACCGCTCGAACGCGTCGCGGACCAGATCGCTGACGAACATGCCGTCGCCGACGGCCCGCGGCTGCGGGTCGTCCACCGCGGCGATCTGCGCGAGGAGCGGCATGAACGTGCTCGTCGTTCCTTCGCGGATCGTCGCGCCGAGCTTCTGCCGTTGGTTCGCGATCGGCTCGTCCGCCTGGATGCGCGCGTGCGCTCGAATGGCCGAGCCGATCAGGCCGAACGGCGATCCGCCGCCAAACGCAGAGCTGCCGCGGCCGAGGAGGACGATGGGCTTCTTCGGACGAGCCGCGAGGCGCGAGAGCAGCTCGTGACGGATGCGAGACTTTCCACCGCCCGGCGGCGCGAGCACGAGCGCGGCGCGCGTGACGCTCTCCGCCTCGACCTCGGCGTAGAGCGATTCGAGGTGGGCGATCTCGCGCTCGCGGCCCACGCACGGCGTCGGCCTGCCGAGCAGGGTGCGCACGCGCATCGGAGCGACGCGCTCGCCGCGCAACGTGAGCCACGGCGCCGAGCCCTCGAGCTCGAAAGCGTCACCGAGGAGCCGCGCCGTGACCTGGTCGACGCGCAGCGCCGTCGACCGCTGATCGGCGCCGCGTGCGCCGCGATCGATCGCCTCACCCGTCGGCTCGGCGCCGCCGGCTTCGGCGCGACCCGTGGAGACCGTGATCGACGCACCCTTGAGCCTGTCGCGGAGCGCGAGCGCCGCGCGTGCTGCGCGCGCCGCCTCGTCGCCGGCCGAGCGCTCACCGCCGAAGATGCCGACGTGCGCCCGCGCGAGCAGGGTGTAGGCCACGCCCCCCAGCTCCTTCACCGCTGCCTCGAACGCTTCCTTCGCCCCGCTCGCGTCTTCGGGCGTCTCGAAGCGTGCAAACAGAACCGTCACGATGCGGCGCTCGGTCGTCGCGATCGAACGGACCGCCGCGGTGTGCGTCTCCTCTTCCTTCGGCGCGAAGAGCCGCGAGCGGGGCGTGAACGGGGGTACGCGGGCGAGCGCCTCGGCGAGCTCGCTTGCCGACGCGAACCGATCCTCGGGCCGCTTGGCCATCGCGCGAGCGACGACCGCGTCGAGTTCGGCAGAGACGCCGGGTGCCACGGCCGCGAGACGCGGCGGATCCTGAAGCGCGATCTTCGCGACGACAGCAAAGATGTCCTCGGCCACGTACGGGCGTACGCCTGCGACGAGCTCGAAGAGCACCACGCCGAGCGAGAAGATGTCGGAGCGGAACGAGAGATCGACGCCGCCCAGGACTTGCTCGGGGGACATGTAGCTCGGCGTTCCGATCATCGTCCCGTGCCGCGTCAGCCCTGGATCCGCGAGCGTTCGAGCGACGCCGAGGTCGAGGAGCTTCACCAGCATTTCGCCCGACGCGTCCTTCGTCAGAAAGAGATTCGAGGGCTTCACGTCGCGGTGGACGATCCCGCGCGCGTGCAGCGCTTCGAGCCCGCGCGCAGCCTGCGCGATGACCTTCACGACCTGGCTTCCGTCGAGCGTCTCTCGCTTCGAGCGCTTGGCCAGGTCTTCGCCTTCGAGCCATTCCACCGCCAGGAACGCCGAGCCGTCCGGCTCGACGCCGTGAGCCACGTAACGAACCACATGCGGGCTGTCGACGTCGGACAGAAGGCGCGCTTCGCGGACGAACCGATCGAGCTTCTCCGCGTCGCGCCCCTCGGCCGCGAAGACCTTCAACGCCACGACGCCCCTGCTCGTCTCGTCGATGGCTCGGAAGACCTCGCCCGACGCTCCGCGCCCCGCCGTCTCGAGCGTTACGAAGCGTCCGCCGAGCCTAGACACTGCATCACGTTAGCAGGATCTTTCGGGAATCGGGCACGGGCGGCGGCTCACGGCCGGTTTCGCTTCGACCGAGATGAGCGCTGACCGCGCGCCACGGTCTGCTTGCTCCGCACCTTCAGCTCGACGGACAGAAGGTAGCCAGAGCCGCGGGCCGTCCGGAGGATCCACGCGAAGGAGCCGAGCCGGCCGCGCAAGCGTCGGATGACGACGCGAAGGTGATTGAGTGCCTCCGACGGTTCGGCGGACGGCCAGACGGCTTCCGCGAGACGCTCGGGCGGCACGGGCCGACCGGCTTCGCGCGCGAGCAACTCCAGGATCTGAAGGTGCTGCTCCGTGAGCTCGGCGACGCTCCCGTTCGGAAACGCGATGCCCCCACGCCGAGGATCGAGCACGACATCGCCGGAGATCGGCTGGGCCGGAGTACGCGATGACCGCCGCGCCAGCAGCGCCTCGAGGTGGGCGGCGAGTGAGATCCCGCCGAGCGGTCGCGCCAGGCAGAGCGACGCGCCGGCTCGATACCCCTCGAGAATCTGCCGCTCGTCGCCCAAGCTGAACAGAAGCACGACGGGGATGCCCTCCACGCGCCGGCGCTTGAGCCACCGCAGAGCTTTTCCCCCTGAGAGTGCGTGGTCGAGCACAATGACTTCGACCGGCGACACCCTCAGCGCCGCCATCGCCTCACGTGTCGACGAAGCTACGGTGACCTCGCAGCCCTGCGCCGCGAGCGCGCCGCGGCTGAAGCCGAAGTAGCGCCGTTAGTCCGCGCGTGACGCTTCACTCGCCCGAAGCCGGACGGCTGGCCACACACGATCGAATCGCGCGCGAATCGAGCGTAGCGCGACGCGAACCGACTCGGCGTCCGGCGCCTCGAAGAAACAGATCCTCCGGTCGGCGTGGGTTCCGATGTAGCTCTCTATCAAGGCGACGCCGTGGCTTCGCATGCACTCGCCGCGGAGCGCCTGCTCGTCGAGGCCGGAGGGATCGGCGCCCGCTCCACCGGCAATCTCCGCGACGAAGTACGGCATGATCAGGGCCTCGCTTCGAGAATGAGGTTGAAGGGCGTCTCGGTGGCGCGCCGGAAGCGCGTAAAGCCCCCGTCGTCGACGATGACCTTGCGGAGGCGCTCCTGGCCCGCTTGCGCGCCGAGCGCTGGGCCCGAGTGCGCGAGTGAATGCGGGATGCAGAGCATCTGCGACGCGGAGTAGAAGACGCGACCGACCGCGTTGTGGTTCTCCTCCCGTTTGTCGCTCGCGAATGGCTCCACGACCATCCACGTCCCGTCGGGGGCAATGGTTCGGCGGGCGTGCTTGGCGGCCCCGCTGGGGTCCTCCATATCGTGCAGGCAGTCGAAGTGCGCGATGAGGTCGTAGCTCGAGCCCGGATAGTCGGTGCTCTTTGCGACCTCGAACTTCACGCGATCGGCGACGCCCTGCTGTGCGGCGCGCTGCCTGGCGAGAGCGACCGATCCTTCGTGCGAGTCGAAGCCGATGAAGGTCGATCGAGGAAAAGCCAGCGCCATGAGGATGGTCGAGGCGCCGACGCCGCATCCGACATCGGCGACCTTCGCGCCGCGGTTCAGCTTGTCGACGACGCCGTCGAGCGCAGGGAGCCAAGAGCCGACCAAGTTGGCGACGTACCCCGCCTTGAAGAAGCGCTCGGTACCGGTGAAGAGACACGGGTGCTGGTGGCCCCACGAGATCCCGCCGCCGGTCTTGAAATTCTCGGTCTGGCGATCGAGCGCCGCCCAGCAAGCGGCGGTGACTTCGAAGAGGCCCGCGAAGAACGCAGGGCTGGACTCGTCTGCCAGCGTGAACGCTTGCTCCTCCGAGAGCGAATAGCGGCCCGTTTCCGGCTCGTAACCGAGGTAACCGGCCGCGGCTTGCGCATCGAGCCATTCGCGAACGTAGCGCTCGTTGGTTTGGGTCGCGCTCGCGAGCTCGAGGCTCGTTCGCGGCTCGGCAGCGAGGGCCTTCCAGAGCCCGAGCCGATCACCCAGGACGACACCGATCGAGCTCATCGTCGCCCCGACGTCACCGACCATCTTGCCCACGAGCTCGTTCAGCTTCTTCTCGTCGATCGCCATGCCAGTCCTCCCGTTGTGCCGGTCTCGCCGGTCATCAGGCAGTCTCCGCGGCGACCGTTGGAACCAGCGTTTGTACGCCCGTGGAAAAGGACAGAGTGGAAAAAGCAGAAGCGGTTGGCAGGCTCGGGGAAGCCATGCATCCTGCTCGGTCCATGGGAACGAGCCGCGCCGAGCTGGAGGTTCGCGTGCTCGGCGAGCTCGCGGTGCTTTCGCGGGGCCGGCCGGTCGAGCTCCCCGCCTCGAGGAAGACGAGAGCCCTGCTCGCCTATTTGGTGCTGACGGGTCGCTCGCACCTGCGAACGACACTGTGCGAGCTCTTGTGGCCCGGCCCCGACGATCCACGGGCCGCCCTGAGGTGGAGCCTCTCGAAATTGCGGGCCGCGCTCGGTCCCGTTGAAGACGTCTTCGTTGCGACGCGCGATCACCTCGGCATCGAGCCCAGCCGGGTGGTCGTCGATCGGAGGGGCATCGATCTCTGTGCGACGAAGCTAGCCACCACGTCGCTGGAGGATCTCGAGGCGGCAGCGAAAGAGGTTCGCGGAGAGCTCCTCGAGGGCCTCGACCTCGCGGACTCGTACCGTTTCCACGAGTGGTGTCAGGCAGAGCGTGCGTCCGCTCGGAGCCACCATGCGGCCATCTTGGGTGAGCTCGTCTCCAGGCTGGCCGATCGGCCGGAGGCCGCACTGAAGTACGCCCGGGCTCGTGTCGGCGTGGACCCGCTCGACGAGGCCGCTCACGCCGACGTCGTACGTCTGCTCGTCGAGCTTGGCGAGAGCGCGCAGGCGGACGCGCACATCCAGAGCTGCACACGAATGTTCGAACGCGAGCTCGGTCGCGCTCCCGGTGGCCTGCTCCTTCGGGCCCGTGTGAGGCAGCCCGTGCCGACCGGCCAAGGCGCGAGCGCCGAGCGGCCGCCGAACGTGCGCCCGGCCGCGACGCCTCCCGGTCCCCTGCCCTCGAATGTCCCCGCCCTCGTCGGGCGCAAGG
This sequence comes from Polyangiaceae bacterium, assembly GCA_041940405.1. Taxonomy (GTDB): domain Bacteria; phylum Myxococcota_A; class Polyangia; order Polyangiales; family Polyangiaceae; genus Xiheicaenibacterium. The sequence goes on along the minus strand of JBGTSH010000143.1, from coordinate 8,024 downwards.
ACGAGCTCGCACGGATCGAAGCGCTCGTCGCCGGCGCCGCCGCCGGCGCCCCATGCCCGCTCCTCCTCGTTGCCGGCGAGCCGGGGATCGGCAAGAGCCGGCTGCTCGACGAGGTCGCGCGCGCCGCGATCGAACGAGGCGGACGCGTCCTCCGAGGGCGCGCCCACGAAGCGGAGATGATCCGTCCTTATGGCGCGTGGGCCGACGCGCTCCCGCAGGCTCGGGAGCCTGCGGCTGCGTCCGACCGCAACCGGCTCTTCGATGCGCTCGCTGCGGCGCTCGACGCTCTCGCCGGCTCGCAGCTGATCGCGGTGTTGCTCGACGATCTGCAATGGTTCGACGAGGCATCGGTGGCCCTCCTGCACTACTTCGCGAGGGCCGCGCGGCCCCGCGTTCTCCTCGCTTGCTCGGTCCGCCGCGCGGAGGTCGCCGACAACGTCCACGCCGTGCGGATGCTCCGGAGCCTCGCTCGCGCCGAACGCGTCGAGGAGATGTCGCTCTCTGCGCTCGATGTCTCCGAGGCGGCGGCGCTCGCTCGATCGATCGGCGGCGCAATCGACACATCGGGCGTTTTTGCCGAAGGCGGCGGCAATCCGCTCTTCACCATCGAGATCGCGCGCGCTCTCGCTCGCGGAATGAGCGGCGGCTCCGAGAGCCTCGCCGAGCTGATCGACGACCGGCTCGAGAGGATCGGCGGCCCAGCTCTCGAGATCCTTCCCTGGGCAGCCGCGCTGGGCCGAGCCTTCAACCTCGACGTCCTCGCCCGCGCGAGCGGCGTCGCCGCCGGGACGCTCGTCGGTGCGCTGGCGGACCTCGAGACGCACGGCGTGGTCCGCGAGTCGACGACGGCCCATGACTACGACTTCACCCATGACCTGGTGCGAAATGGCGCCTACCGCCGGCTGTCCGAGCCGCGGCGGCGGTTGGTCCACCGACAGATCGCAATGGCGCTCGGCGACCCGGCGAGTGGCGGCGGAGCGCTCGCTGCGGACATCGCGCATCATGCGTCGCTCGCCGGCGCTCGAGCGCTGTGCGCGCGCGCTTGCGTCGCGGCGGCCGAACACTCGCATCGCGTCCTCGCCAACGACGAGATGGCGCGTCTGGCCCTGCGCGGCATCGAATCGGCACGCGAGCTCCCCGCCGTCGAGCGAGTCCCGCTCGAGATCGAGCTCTACCGCCTGTGCGCGATGTCCGGGCGGTTTCATGGGCGGGACGCCGAGATCGAGCGCCAGGTCGAGCGCGCGACCGAGGAAGCGCGGGCGCTCGGCCTCGTCGCCGTCGCTTCGCAGGGCTTTCACGTGCTGTCGGTCCTTCAGCATGATCGCGGCGACTACGAGCGCGCGCGCGTGAGCACGCTCGAGGCGGCCGACCTCGGCCGAGAGGCGGATGTGGTAACGCGCGCGCGACAGGCCTTCGACACCGCGCGCTGTCTCGCCAACCTCGGCCGAGAGATGCCCCGCGCAGAGGCCTTGCTGACCGAGGCGCTCGGCTTCGGTGTCGAAGATCGATTGGACATCGCGAGCATCGAGTGGCCGCGAGGGCTGCTCGCGTGCTGGAAAGGAGATCACGTCGTCGGAGAAGCGGCGCTCTCGCGAGCGGTGGAGGCGGCGCGGGCAGCGCAGAACCATTGGGTCGCATGCGATGCGGGCCTCCGCCTCGCGATGAGTGCCCTCGATCGCGGTGCGTTTGATCTGGCGCGGAAGCTCGGCGAGGAGCTCGAGGTTCTCAGCGAGAAGCTGGGAGAGGGCGGAGAGGGGCCGAGCGCTCGCGCCCTCCACGTGCTCGCGCGGTCGGCGCTGGGCGATCCGAGCGCCGCTGCAGAGCTTTCGAGCGTTGTGGAAGGGCTCCGGACCGTGGATGCCAAAGGGATGCTCGCGTACACGCTCGTCGTCTCGGCCGAGCTGGCGATCGCGCGTGGAGACGTCCAGGCGGCTGAAGCGCGCGCCAGAGAAGGCGCCGAGCTCGCTGCGCTCGTGCATCGCAACGACACCGTCGCTCGTGCCCGCGTCGTCCTCGGACTTGCCGCTGCCGCGCGCGGCGATCAGCTCGCGGTCGCGAGCGAGCTCGCCATCGCACGTGGCCTCGCGGCGAAGGCGCTCGCCGTCAGTGCGCGCACCTCCGAGCGCATCGCCGCGCTCGAAGCGCTCAGCCGGCCATGAGCTTCTCGAGCTTGGCCATCAAGTCGGGGTAATCCTCGACGGCGAATACGTTCGCCGTCCACACGCGCTCGAACTTCATTCCGGCGGCGCGCATCGCCTCGCGGACCGACTCTGCGTCCGGAGCTTCGAACTCGCAGGTCATCCTGGTCCTGTCCGGCGACACATAGCTCCGGCGCCATTGCGCGCTCCGGATCTCGAGGCATGGATCCAGTCGCTTCGCGAACGTCGCGTAGTCCTCTTCCGACATCGGCGGTTCGAAAACTTGCTCGACAACGACTCGTGCCACGGCGTCCTCCCTTCGTTCTCGAGGCGAGCGCCTCGCGCCGACGGTGTCCTTCCCCTCGCTCCGCGGCAAGGGAAAAGGTCGCGCCCAGGACACGCCGATGTTCGACGTGTGCGGACGCGACCATCGAGATCGAACACGGCACGCTACGCGCTGCTCACATCCCGCAGCCGCTGTCGCTCGACCCGTCGAAGAACGCGGTCACGAGGCAGGTCGCCGTCGCATCCGGGATCGCTCGACCGACGAGCACGCCTTGCACGCAGCTCGGTAGAGACGCCGCGCACGTCAGGCCGGTGAAGCAGGTGTCGGCGATCTCACCGAGGACGTCGTCGCCAAACGCGGTGGTGACGTTGGCGATCTCGCCGCAGCCGGGTGCGTCGAACGCGCAGTCGGCGCAGAACTTGTCGGCGAAAGTCTGCTGACCTTCACCCACGGGCAATTCACCGGCGGCGCTCACGAAGCAGCCAAGCACCTCGCCGCCGCCGTCGATGCAGTCGCGCGCTCCGCCGATCAGCGGATCGGAGAGGATGGTCACCACCTCGGTGCAATCGGCCGCGAGCGCCGCATCACATGATCCTTCGCCGCATGCGCTTGCTGCATCGGCGGCCGCCTTGCACAGCTTCTGCCCCGCCGTCTCCTTCTTCGGCTCGTCGTCGCCGTCGCTGCCTCCGCTGCCTTCGTCGTCGCCGCAGGCAGTCGCCATCAAGAGCCACGCAAACGCTACGCATGGCAACCCCAAGAAGCTCTTCATTCTCATCGCTCACCTCACATCGGTCACTGCGACCGCTCAATCGGTGAGGCAGACCCTAAGCCGCGCTGCGGCATGCGCTGCTTACAAGAGCGATTACATCCTCGCGCAGCAGCTTGTCGTACGCGCCGTCGTAACGATGCTGCGCGTCGAAGGTGGTGCAATGCGTCGAGGACGATCTCCGTATCCACCGTCGATGCTCTTCCTTCGCCGTTCATCGACACGTCCGCCGCCGCCTTCGGATCCGAACGCAGCGCCGCGCCCGCAGTGCACCGTCGTCTCCTCGTTGCTTCCGCCAGCTGGAGGTATGACGCCGCGGTCATGCAGAGCGCGCGGGCCGCGACGCGACGTTCGCACCGCAGACATCGAGATCGCGCCGGATGGCTCCTGGTTTCGCATTCGCGGGAGCGAGCTCGTGGATCTGGCGAGGCGTCCCGTCCTGAAGCGCATCCTGCTGAAGCTCGCGACGATGCCGCGGGGACTGCCGTGCACGATCGCCGAGCTCGTCGAGGCTGGATGGCCCGGCGAAAAGATGTCCGCAGGCGCGGCGCGTAATCGTCTTCACGTCAGCTTGAATCGACTGCGAACGCTCGGTCTCGATCACGCGCTCCTCACCGACGCCGGCGGATACCTGCTCGACCCCGCGCTCACCGTAAGGTGCGCTCGATGAGAGCGCGGTAACTCCCCCCTCACGAAGTGAGGGGGGATGGGGGGGTGAAAGTGCAGGAGGGAACGTTGCCAGCAAGCGCAACGCGCCATCTTCAGCACACGGTCAGGGACGCTGACCGTGCTGGCGGATGAGGCCCTCTTGCGCGGTCGAGGCGACGAGCCGTCCGTCCTGCGAGAACACGCGCCCGCGCGCCAGGCCTCGCGCTCCGTGCGCCGCGGGGCTGTCGATGTCGTAGAGCAGCCATTCGTCGACGCGGAAGTCCTGGTGGAACCACATGACGTGATCGAGGCTCGCGACCTGCATTCCGGGCGTGAGCCAGGTCACGCCGTGGGGGAGCATCGAGGTAGTGACGAAGCCGTGGTCGGACGCGTACGCCAAGAGATAGGCGTGGAGCGCAGGATCGTCGGGGAGCTTGCCGGCCGTCTTCAGCCACATCATCCGGCGCGGCGGCCTTGCTGCCGGAAGGAACGGATCGTCCTCACCCTCGATCGGTCGTAGCTCGAACGGCCGTCCTGCGAGCGCGCGGTCACGGAGCAGCTTCGGTAGCCGCTGCGCGAACTTCGCCGCACGTTCCTGCTCCGTCGGGACCGACTCGGGCGGGGGCGCCTCGGGCATCGGATCGTGGTGCTCGAAGCCCTCTTCGCGGACCTGAAACGAGGCCGCGAGGTTGAAGATGGCCTGCCCGGATTGGATCGCGACCACGCGACGGGTGGTGAACGAGCTGCCGTCGCGAATGCGGTCGACGTCGTAGACGATCGGACGGTCGACGCGCCCCGGACGAAGGAAGTACGCGTGCAGCGAGTGCACGCGGCGCTCGGCCGGGACGGTCTGCACCGCCGCCGAGAGCGCTTGCCCCAACACCTGGCCACCGAAGACGGTGCCCCATCCGAGATCCTGGCTCTGGCCTCGAAAGAGGTTCTCTTCGATGCGTTCGAGCGCGAGCAGCTCGACGAGCTCGTCGAGAACGTTGGGCATGAAGGCTCGGTACCACGGTGGCGTGCCGGAGCGTGCACACGTGTGCGAGCTTCTCTACGGCAGGGCGGCACCGCAAGCTTTCGTCGGCGCGTTCGCGCGGCATTTCTCGGTGCAGGGTGGTGGTATGCGCGTTGCGAGGCGGCCGGCTCGATGAAAAGTCGATTCACGCTCCTCGGTTCGCTCGCGATGGTGACGCTCTCGAGCGCAGCGTACGCGCAGTCGGAGAACGAGCCGCCGGCTCCACAACGGACGCCGGCGGCCGATGCGCCTTCGCCGCCGTCCGATCCCCTGTTCGATCCGGCAGACGATCCCGACCCGCCGCAGCTGCGCCCGATCCCACGCTGGAAGGGCGAGGCTCCTACGGCTGCTCGTCTGCCGTACCGCGACGGCAAGCCGGTGCCGCCGGGCTACAGCGTCGACGTCGTCCCGCGCCGCGGGATGATCGCCGGCGGCGCCGCGCTCGCCGGCGGCTTGCACATGGTGTCGATGATCGCCGCCATCGCGCTCGACGCCGAAGCGGACGAGCTCATCGCCGACGAGCAGGGTGGAACGCGCACCGATCCCGAGTTCAGCAATCGCTACACACCGCTCTTCATCCCGCTCGTCGGCCCTTTCATCACGGTGAAGACCGCCGACGCCAACGGGACGGGCAGCGCCATTTTGATCATGAACGGCGTCGCTCAGGTGACCGGCGCGGCGCTGGTGATCTCGGGGCTCGTCGCGACCAAGAAGGAGCTCGTGCGCGACGACGCACCGATCAGCTTCACGGTCGCACCGATGGTCGCCGACGGCGGCGGAGGGATCAGCCTCGAGGGGCGGTTCTGATCGGCGAGGCAGGCGCCGCTTCGTCGAGGTGCTTCGCCGGAAGATCGATCGCGACGAAGGTGCCCTGTCCCTCTTCGCTTCGAACGTGGAGGCGGCCACCGTGAGCGTCGATCACCCGGCGGACGAACGAGAGACCGAGGCCGCTTCCGCCCTCCTTGGTCGTGAAGAAGCCGCCCAGCGCGCGGTCGAGGGTTCGAACGTCCATTCCGGCGCCGGAGTCGCGAATCCCGATCCGGACGTACGGAGCGGGCTCGGCGACGAGCGCCGTCGATACGATCACCTTCCCGCCGGACGGCATGGCTTCGCGGGCGTTTCGAATGACGTTCTCGAGCGCGAAGCCCAAGAGGTCCGGATCGGCGTCGACCGAAGGAACGCCATCAGCGAGCTCGCGCACGATCTCGAACGACTCGTCGCCCGCCGCCTCCATCGCGCGGATCGCCGCGAGGGCGATGGCGTTCGCTTCCATCGGGCGGAGGGCCGGCTCGAGGCGCGCCATTCGCTGGTAGTCGGCGATGAAGCGCTCGATGCGGTCGACCTGCTCCACGACGATGCCGAGCATCTCGGACTGCTCGTCGATCGAGCGGCCGCTCTTTCGTTCCTCCTCGAGGAACTGGGCGGCTCCCTTGATCGCCGCGAGCGGATTGCGGACATCATGCGCCATTTGGCGCGCGAATCTGCCGAGGGTAATGAGTTGGTCGGTTCGAGCGCGCTGCTCGGCCATCGTCAGGGCGAGAGGGACGAGCGCCGCGCCCGAAAGGACGGCGACGACTGCCGTTCCGAAGACGAAGACGACCGTTCGCTCGCCGGCCCACGCGACGACGACGATCTGCGCGACGACCGCCAGCATCGCAACGAAGACCGCGCTCACCACCGTCGCGACGCGCACGCCTTCGATGATGCGCGCCTCGAGGACCAGCGCCGCGACGAGCAACGACGAGAGCAAGAGGCCGACGTAAGAGAGGCGCGGGACCGAGAGGCCGGCGAGCGCAGCAAGATCGGACATCACCGATCCGACACCGACGAGGAGAGCCACGCCGAGGAGCTGCGCACGGACTCGCTCTCTTCCTCCTGCCTGGCGCGCCCTTCGGATCGCCGCGATGAGCGTGAGCGCGAAACCGGGCACGAGGCCCGCGAGCATCAGGAGAGGCCACGCTCCGCTGTCGTGGAGCCAGGCGAGCCGCGCATCGACCAGCGGCGCGACGCCGAGGATCCCGAGCAGCGCGAAGTACCATCGAGCCATGCGCCTGGCGGTAACCGTGGAGCGCGTCCCGCCCAGGAAGCCGACGAAGAGCTCGAACGTGGGGATGGCGGTCAGCGCTGCTGCGCTGTCGCCGACCCAAACCCAGAACCTCTGCCCCGCGACGGTCGAGAGGACCTCGGCCAGGTTGTAGGCGAAGAGGCCGACCGACATCAGCCCGAGGTGAAGGGCGAGTGGATGGCGAGCGCGCCGCGCGGCAGCGACCAGCGCGAGCGCGAGGAACGCAGCGCCGGATGCGGCCGCGAGCCAGACCTCGGTCGCCATGCACGCCCAAGCTCGCGCGCCTCGCCCGATGAAGCCAGGACAAAGAGCGGTATCGGGCTTTACCGGGCTCATAACCTGCTCGCGCTCGTCGTGCGGGAGGGCGATTGGTATGCTCGACCCTCAACCGTGAAGGCCGACGAACGAGGGAGGACGGTGCTGGTCGTCGACGACGACCTCGCACTCGGCAAGGTGCTCGTCGGCCTGCTGAGCCAGGCCGGGCTCGTCGCGCAGCACGTCCGCAGCGGAGAAGAGGCGCTCACGTCGTTCGGCGCGAGCGCCTACGACCTCGTCATCACCGATCTCCGGATGCCGGGGATGGATGGTCTCACCCTGGTTCGCGAGCTGAAGCGGATCGCCAGCGACGTTCCAGTGATCCTCCTCACCGCGCACGGCTCGATCCCGATCGCGGTCGAGGCGTTGCGTGCCGGAGCTTCGGACTTTCTCACCAAGCCGTTCGACCGCGAAGAGATCGTCTACACCGTCCACAAGGCGCTCCAGCTCGGCGACCACGCGGCCGCACGGCCGCCGGATCGCGACGCGCAGAAGCCGGTGTTCGGATCCTCGGCCCCGATGCGTGAGGTCACCGACGTCGTCCGCCGCGCGGCGAAGTCGACTTCGAACGTTCTGCTCCGCGGCGAAAGCGGCACGGGCAAAGAGGTCGCGGCCCGCACCATCCACGCCGAGAGCCAACGAAGCCAGGGCCCGTTCGTCGCGGTCAATTGCGCAGCCTTGCCCGAGCAGCTCCTCGAGAGCGAGCTCTTCGGCTACGAGAAGGGCGCGTTCACCGGCGCTGTCGCGCGCCGGCCCGGCCGCGTCGAGCTCGCGCGAGGCGGCACCTTGTT
>JBGTSH010000142.1:0-24595 GCA_041940405.1 Polyangiaceae bacterium | reverse complement strand
CAATCATGTCGTTCCCCCCTCACGAAGTGAGGGGGGCTAGGGGGGTGAAATGGCGGGTAGCTCGGAGAGAGACGTCGAGACGTCACCAGCTCGGAACGTGGTCTACCTCGATCACAACGCGACGACCCCGGTCCTGCCGGAGGTCCTGGACGCGATGCTGCCGTTCTTCGGCGATCGGTTCGGCAACCCGTCGAGTGGCCATCCGTTCGGGAAAGAAGCGCGCGCCGCCGTCGATGCGTCACGCGGTGAGGTCGCCCATCTCCTCGGCTGCGAGGCTGACGAGATCGTCTTCTGCTCGGGGGGCACCGAGGCGAACAACCTCGCGATCCTGGGGGCGGCGGCGATGCGACCGTACCGTCATCATGTGGTGACGACCGCGATCGAGCATCCGGCGACGCTCAAGTGCGTCGAGAAGCTCGAGCGCGAGCGCGCCCGCGTCACGCGCCTCGGGGTGGACGGCTTCGGCCGGGTCGCCGCCGAGCTCGCCGGGCGGGTCGTCGACGACGAGACGCTCCTCGTCACGATGATGCTGGCGAACAACGAGACCGGCGCGGTGCAGCCGGTTCGTGCGTTCGCCGACGCCGCTCGCGCCCGCGGCGCGCTCGTCCACACCGACGCGGCGCAAGCGGCCGGCAAGATCCCGGTGAGCGTGCGCGATCTGGACGTGGACCTTCTGACGATCGCGGGGCACAAGCTCTACGCACCGAAGGGCATCGGCGCTCTCTACGTGCGCCGGGGCAGCCTGCTCGCGCCTGTCGTGCTCGGCGCGTCGCACGAGCGCGGCCTTCGGCCCGGCACCGAGAATGTGCCCGGCATCGTCGGCCTCGGTCGGGCGTGCGCCATCGCCGCCCGTGACGTCGCGGCCGAAGGCGTCCGTCTGCGCGCGCTCGCCAAGCGCCTCTATGCCGCGCTCGCCGGCGAGATCCCCGCCCTCGCGCTGAACGGCCCGCCGCTCGACGACGAAGCGCGCCTCCCCAACACTGTCAGCGTGCGCTTCCCGGGCGCCACGGGGAGCGCCGTCCTCGGCGCCGCGCCGGAGGTCGCTGCCACCACCGGTGCCGCGTGCCACGAGGGACAAGAGTCGGCTTCCAAGGTCATCGTCGCGATGGGCGTCCAGGAGAGCGAAGCCATCGGGACCGTTCGTCTCTCGCTCGGACGGCGCACGACCGAGGGCGACGTCGACGCGGCCGCGCGCGCTCTCGCACGAGCCTTTCGCGACGTGACCGCTCGATAGCGGCGGGCCGTTTTCAAACCCGACAAGTCTCTCGAGCAATCGGGCACGGGCACGGGCACGGCTGATGATTCGTCACATCCTGGCGTGACGGGGAGAGCGAGCGCGGGCGTGGGCGAGCGCGTGGGCGAGCGCGGGAGCGCGCGGGCGTGGGCGAGCGCCCGGGCGGCGCAGCGCTTACCGTCCAACGAGCCGCACCAACCCGCCGATCACGCGATTCAACCGGGCCACGGCCACGGTGCCGGCGCGGAGGTCCGCGTAGCCCAATGCATCCGCGACCTCCAGACACGACAGCGTCTCGCGCGCCGACCCCAGCGCGGTCAGGTACCGCTGCCGCCGTGTCCCGCCGAAAGTCGCACGAGTCGAGTCATGCCCTGCACCAGCATGCTCCGACGAGCCCGGCCAACTTTTTCGGCGGCCTTATCCATGTCCGTCCCGCCTGCTTCGTTCCCCGCTCTCGGATCCGCGACCCCTTCTCCGTGCCTGCTCTCCCCGAGTCGTGCCCCTGCCCGTGCCCGTGCCCGTGCCCGATTGCTTTGGGAGACTTCACAGGTATGAAGACGGCCCGTAGTCGTCAGAGCTCGTACACCTCGTCCTGCTCGATCCGGCTCAGCACCCAGTCGAAGGCGCCGTTGGTGATCTTCACGCCGCACGATCCGCAGCTGCCGGCCATGTTCACGTGGGAGGCATCGGCGCCGCAGTTGGGGCAGGTGTCTTCGGTACGCGGAGCTCCCGTCGCACTCGCGCCGCGGATGAAGGTCCAATACTCGCTGTATTGGCGCGGCTTGATGCGACTTCCAGCGACAGGCTTGCCGTCGCGGTCGACGGTGTAGTCGAAGCACTGCGCGTAGACGCGCACAGTCATCGAATCGAAGTATTTGTCCGACGTCACGCGCGAGAGTTGCGTGACGATGATTTTGGGATCGCCGCTGATGTTGCGGAGGCCCGCGGCCTTGTACGCGGCTATCCAATACTGCTGGGCCTCGAAGAGATTGTCGCTCAAGAACGGGCGCACGCCCGCGAGCTCTTGCGCGCTCCACGTCTCGTGGAAGCGATAGAACACCGCGTCGAAGCGCTGGGTGAAGGTCCGCCAATCGACCTTCGGATCGCGCGCGAGCAAGGCCGCGTACTTCTCTTTGACGTCATTGGCGACCACGGTCGGAAGATCGGTCCCGACCTCTTCGGTGGTGCCGGTCAGCATCGGGGCACGCGGCTCGCGGGCGTCGACGCGGATGCTCGCGACGAACCAATCGTGGTTGCCGGCGCCGGGCTTCGTCTCGCAATACTTGCAGCTGCCCGCGACGATCTTGTCCAGCGGAGCGCCGCAGTTCGGGCAGTCGATGACCCGGGAGCGCTCCGGGGGTCGAGAGACGACGTCGGCGTCACGCGAGAAGGTCCAGAGCTCCTCGACGTAGTAGCTCTGATCGACGCCGCCGCTTCGCTCGGTGTAGTTCGCAATGAAGCGCACGCGCGCCTCGATGCGCCGGCTCTTCGCGTCGGCGCGCACCTCTTCGACGCGCATCGATCCGACCACGATGGTCGAGACGTCCTCGACGAGGTGATTGGCGAGGACCATCTGCGCGCTCGAGTGCAAGTACGGGACGAGCTGCGCGAGCTTGCCGCTCCCCCGCAAGGTGTGCGCCTCGACGTAGAGCGCGTGAGCGAAGTCTTCGAAGAGCACGAACGAGAACGCCTCGTCCTTCGACTGGAGCGCGGCGATCGCCGAGCCGACGGACGAGAACTTGGGTCTATCGTCGCGCTTCGGCGGAGCCGGCGAGAAGGTGGGGATGCGGTAGGTCTCGAGATCCGAATCCGAGATGACGCCGGACGCCCAGCTCCGATCCGAGCGGCGTCGCAAGAAGGCGATGAGGCCGATGACGCCCACGAATACGCCGCCGAGAACGACGGGGAACATCGCGGCGCTCGAGGTCGACTCTCGGCGCGCCATGTTCTCGGCGATCCGCCGCTTCTCCCGCTCCTTGGCACGCGCGGCCGCCGCGGCCTCGCGCCCCTTGCGCTTCTCCTCTTTGCACGCCGATTCGCAGGACTGCGAGGCGCTGTAATCCCTGCGGCCGAACATGCACTGTTGCATGCAAGCGACGTCGTCCTGCAGCGTCTCCATCTCTCGTTGCCGTCGCTCGAGCTCCTCTTCGCTGGGCCCATAGGAAGGCGAGGTGTAGCTCGAGTCGCTGCTCGACGACTTGCTCGATCCGCCCGATCCGAAGCTCCAGCTCGAGCCGCCGCTCGACCGCCCCGAGCTCCCACCTCCCCAGCTCGAGCCGCCGCTCGAACGGCCCGAGCTCCCACCGCTGAAGCTCGAGCCGCCGCTCGATCGAGAGCCACCGGAGAAGCTCTGCCCGCCGCCGGGGCGCGACCAAGCGTCCGCCGCGACCAGACCGAGCGCGAAGATCAGCAGCGCAAAAGCGATCCTTCTCACGCGGCCTCCTCGGGTGCGTCAGGGAGCTCGTTCTCGTCGTCGGCGCCGCGCGGCAGCGGCTCGGCGAGCGCCGGGCCGAGCTCGGCGAGGATCGAGCAGAACGCTTCGACGTCGTCGCGGCGGACCGAGTCCGCGAGCCGCGACGAGAGGCCCGCGATCGCATCGAGCTGCGGGACGCCGGCGTCGCGCAGGATGCGCACCTCGCGCTCGAGGAGCGAGACGAACACGAGAAGGCCGGACCGTGCGCGCGTCTTGGAGATCCCGAGATCGACGAAGGCAGCCTTGCTCGCGCGCTCGACCTCGAGCGCGCGCGTCTTTTTCCGCACCAGGACCCGCTTCACCATCGGGATCGAGCGAGCCACGAAGAACCCCAAGAGGAACCAGCCCGCGATCTCGAGCGGCAGGTACGTGAAGTCGAACGGCTCGGGGTGGTACAGAAACACAAGGAGCCAAGCCGCCGCGAGCACCGTCCCGGCGAGCCATGAAGCCGCCGGGTAGCCCGAGCTCGCGGGATGCACGGCGACGACCAGCTCCGCAGAGGTCTTTTCCTCGATCTCGGCGACGGCGCGCTTGATACGCGCGCGACCTGCGTCGACTCGAAAGCTCACCCGGCTCATCCTGGAGACCGCTCCATCGGGCGAAGGCTACGTGGAGCGGCCCCGGCCCGCTACGGCGCGCTATGCTCGGAGGCGATGCGCACCTCTCATGTCTTGGCTTCTCTCGGGATCCTTGTCATCGCCGCCGCGTGCGGCGGCCAGGTGGTGTTCGTCGAAGACGACGACGGCAGCGGCGGCAGTGGAGCGTCGACGACGTCGACCACGAGCAAGTCCACCTCGAAGTCGACGACCACGCAGACGGGCCCGACGAGCCAGGTGAGCACCGGCGTCACGGCGGTGACCAGCGTGTCGACCACCGTCGGCGTGACCACGGGTGGAGCGCCGTTTTGCCACTTCGGCTCGTTCGACGACCAGTGCCAGGGCTGCATCGACCAGTCCCTCCAGCTCGAGTGCGGCCAGGCTTTCCAGAACTGCAGCGCGCATGGGGGCTGCCTCGAGTACGACGCCTGCGTGTTCGACTGCGCCGACAACCAAGGCTGCTGCAACCAATGCGCAAATCAGTTCGGGCCCGAGAGCATTCAGCTGCACGACCAACTGCTCTTCTGCGTGTTCTGTCAGTTCTGCCCGTTCGAGTGCCCGGCCGCCGTGCCGGGCTTCTGCGCGCCCTGAGGCAGCGCCTCAGACGCCGCCGTGCTCTTCGATCGAAGGGCCGGACAGACCGAACCCCTCGTGGAGCGCGCGGACCGCGAGCTCCGTGTACTTGGTCGCGACGAGGCAGGAGATCTTGATCTCGCTCGTCGAGATCGCCTGAATGTTGATCCCTTCGGCGGCGAGGATGCCGAACATCCTCGAGGCGACGCCGGCGTGCGAGCGCATGCCCAGGCCGACGATCGAGACCTTCACGATGTCTTCGTCGTAGCGGACGTCGAGCGCCTCTGCCCGCTTTGCGAGATCGCCGATCGCATCTTTGACGCGAGCCAGATCGGTCTTCGCCACGGTGAAGGTGACGTCGGTGCGGAGGCCCGTCGCGCCGGGCGCGCGGTCGCTCGTCGACACGTTCTGAATGATCATGTCGACGCTGACGTTTCTGTTAGCGAGCTCGCTGAAGACCTCGGCCACGATGCCCGGCCGGTCGACGACGCCGACGAGCATGACCCGCGCCTCGCCCTTGTCGTAGGCGACGCCGGTGACCACCACCTGCTCGAGATCCCCCTCGTTGGTGACGAGCGTCCCGGGAGAAGAGGAGAACGAGCTTCGGACGTGCACGGGAACCTGATACTTCATCGCCATCTCCACGCTTCTGATCTGCAACACCTTGGCGCCGAGCGACGCGAGCTCGAGCATTTCTTCGTAGCTGATCCTGTCGATCTTCCTCGCCGACCGGCAGATGTTGGGGTCGGTCGTGTAGACGCCGTCGACGTCGGTGAAGATCTCGCAGACGTGGGCGCCCAGCGCCGCAGCGATCGCCACCGCGCTGGTGTCGCTGCCGCCGCGACCGAGGGTCGTGATGTTGCCCTCGTCGTCGACGCCTTGAAACCCGGCGATGACCGCGATCTCACCGTCGGCCAAGGTGCCGACCACGCGGCCTGCGTCGATCGTCTTGATGCGCGCCTTGGTGAACGCGCTGTCGGTCAGCACCTTCATCTGGTGGCCGAGGAAGCTCCGCGCCTTGCCCCCGAGCGACTGGATCGCGATCGCCATCAGCGCCGAAGCGACCTGCTCGCCTGTCGCGGCGAGCGCGTCCATCTCGCGGGCGTTGGGGACCGGCGTCACCTCGCTCGCGAGCTTGAGCAGCCGGTTCGTCTCTCCGGCCATCGCGCTGACGATGACCGCCACCTGGTTTCCGCTTCGCTGCGTCTCGAGCGAGCGCGCCGCAGCGTTCTTGATCCGCTCGATGGTACCCATCGAGGTACCGCCGAACTTCTGCACGACCAAAGCCATTTGATCGACCCCCACATCTCTTCATTGTCGCGTCGCGTCAACCTGTTATCCAACCCTGGAGGGAGGCTCTCAATGACGATGACCGGCGATCGCCTCGACGACTACCCCGCGCAGAACAACCTGGCGATCGAGTGGGTCGAGGCGGCGGACGGCACACGACTGCGCGTCCTCACCGGCGGCAACCCGCACGGCGAGCGCCTGCTGCTCGTTCATGGCTTTCCTCAGAACGCGGCGTGCTGGCGAAAGGTCATCGCGCTCGTCCGCGATCACTACTTCGTGCTCGCCCCGGATCTGCGCGGCTACGGAAAGAGCGAGCTCTCGCGCTCGGGCAAATACGATCTCGACACGCTGGTCGGCGACCTCGTGGCCATCCTCGAGGCGACCAGGGATCGCGCCGCGCCCGGGCCTGCCGTCCTCTGCGCACACGATTGGGGCGGCCCGATCGCATGGGAGCTCTTGCACCAACGCCCCGAGCTCGTCTCGCGCTTCTTGAGCCTGAATGCGCCGCACCTGGACGCGTACTTCGACGCCATCCGCACCGACGGAAAGCAGCGGGCGGCCGCCTGGTACACGGCCTGGTTTCAGATGCCGTTGCTCGAGAGATTCTTCGCGGCGAACGGCGGTGCCTTCTTCGCATGGATGCTCCGCAAGACGTCGGCGCCGGGGACGTTCACCGACGAAGACATCGAGCTCTACGTCGCGCCGCTCCGCAGCTCGAAGCGCGCCGCTGCCGCGCTCGCCTACTACCGCCACGGCGCGGTGCGCATTCGCGAGCAGCGCGGCAAGGGCCGCGACCTCGCGCCGATACGAGTGCCCACCGAGATCCTCTACCCGACTCGCGACGCCGCGCTCCGCCGCGTGATCGTCGACATCATCCTCGCGAAGTACTGCCCGGACGCCGAGGTCGTCGACGTCGAGGGAGCCAAGCACTGGCTCCCCGACGAGCGCCCGGACGACGTCGCCGCGGCCCTGATGGGCCTCGCTTCGGGGCGCCAGGTCGGCTGACCGGCCGCCCCAGGCGCCCGCCAGGCTCCCTCTACCCGCAGGAATACACGACAAAGATGTCGGTTTGTGCGGGCGGTTGACACGGATCAGGCCGGAACTAGGATGCCGGCCCGCGGTAGGGGTGCACTGACCCCCCGCTCAGTTTCTCTATGCGGAGGTCGCTTTGGCCAACGACGTGATGATTGAGGCGCAGAAACTGTCGAAGCTGTTCGGCAACTTTCGCGCGCTCGACAAAGTCAGTTTCCAGGTTCGCAAAGGCGAGGTCGTCGGCTTCCTCGGCCCGAACGGCGCTGGAAAATCGACGACGATGCGCATCCTCACCTGCTTCATCTCGGCGTCGGACGGCGCCGCGAAGGTGCACGGGGTCGACGTGTTCGACGACCCGCTGCAGGTGCGGCGCAAGATCGGCTACCTCCCGCAGCGCGCGCCGCTCTACGGCGAGATGCGCGTCTGGGACTATCTCCGCTTCGCGGCCGAGATGCGCGGGCTCGACGACTCCGCGTTCAAGTCGCGAATGAAGACGGTGGTAGAGGTGTGCGGTCTCGCCAAGGTGCTCGGCAAGGACATCCGCACGCTGTCGCACGGCTATCGCCAGCGCGTCGGCCTGGGCCAGGCGCTCGTTCACGATCCGCCGGTCCTCATCCTCGACGAGCCGACCAGCGACCTCGATCCGAACGAGAAGGCCGAGGTCATCCGGTACATCAAAGAGATCGGAAAGAACCGCACCGTCCTCCTCTCGACGCACAACCTGAGCGAGGTCGAAGCGGCCTGTGCGCGCGCGATCATCGTCTCCAAGGGCCGCGTCGTCGCCGACGGTCCGCTCGACGACATCCGCGCTCGCAGCGGCAAGGTCCGCTACGTCGTCACCGTGCACGAGAAGAAGGTGTACGAAGGCGGCGAGGGCTACCGCGACTCGGCGCGCAAGCCGCCGACCGCGTCCGAGGTCCAAGAGGCCCTGCGCGCCCTCCCCGGCGTCATCCAGATCCGCGAGCTGCCGACCGACGACAACGCCCACAGCTTCGAGCTTGGCGGCCCGCTCGGTACCGACATCCGCGCCGAGATCTTCCAGCTCATCGTGCAGAAGGGCTGGCTCCTCCTCGAGATGCGCCGCGAGACGCAGACACTCGAGGACGTGTTCAAGGCCCTCACGCGCGGTGACGAGCGCGCCGATCGCGGTCGCGCCCTGCTCGCCGAAGAGGATGAGGACGACGACCTCGTCGCCGCATCGGTCGCCGGCTCGGCCGCCGTCGACGAGGACGAAGACGAGGACGAGGACGAGGACGATTCGGACGAGGAGGGCGATGAAGCCGAAGCCTCGGGCGCCGAAGACGAGTCCGAGGACGAGGACGAGGACGAGGACGAAGACGGCGAGGAGGAAAAGGCCGCCGCTGCGGGCAGCGACGAAGACGCCGACGAGGCCGAAGACGAGGACGGCGAAGAAGACGCCGACGACGAGCCCGAAGAGAAGAAGAAGGCAGAAAAATGAGCCCCACGCTGACCATTGCGAAACGCGAGCTCCGCGCGAACTTCGACTCGGCGGCCCTCTACGTGGTCGTCTGCATCTGCCTCCCGGTCCTGGCGCTGTTCTTCTTCTACTACGAGGGAGGCTTCTGGCAGGCCGACCGGGCGAGCTTCGAACGCCTCTTCGTGTTCGCGGCGCGCGGCCTCTCGGCCGTCGTGGTCCCCGTCGTCACGATGCGCCTCGTGGCGGAAGAGCGGCGCAGCGGCACGCTCGAGATGCTCATCACCCTCCCGGTGAAGGACTACCAGGTCATCCTCGGCAAGTTCCTCAGCGCGTGGGCGGTGACGCTCATCCTCATCGCATGCACGGCGCTCTTCCCGATCCTCATGTTCAAGGCGCCGTGGAACCTCGGCGCGCTCGACTGGGGTCCGGTCACCACCGGCTTCCTCGGCCTGGTGCTCCTCAGCGCCGCCGGCGTCTCGGTGGGCCTCCTCATCTCCTCCATCACCGAGAGCCAGATCGTCGCCGTCCTCTTGACCGGCGTCGTCCTGGTCCTCCTCCACCTCTCCGGCATGTTCCTCGACTCGATCGAAAACCCCGTGCTGCAGCAGGTGTTCGCATTCATCAGCTTCGACTCGCGCATGGCCCCCTTCTCGAAGGGGCTCGTGACCACCCGCGACGTCCTCTACTTCCTCTCGATCACGGGGCTCTGTCTGATGACGGCGTTCAGCGTGCTCGAGCGCCGGAAGTGGGCATAAGGAGAGCCGAACCATGGAACGCAAAGCACGCGCGGCTACCTTCACCGGCATCTACCTCCTGGTCATCGCGGCCATCGTCGTCCTCGCGAACGTCATCTCGTTCTCGAACTTCTGGCGATACGACGCCACGGCTCAGGAGCGCTTCACGCTCTCGCAGGGCTCGAAGCGACTCGTCTGCGAGGGGCTCAAGCAAGAGCTTCGCCTCGACGCATACGTGACCCGGGGCCTCGCCAAGAGCGACGCCTTCATCCAAGAGCTGACGGCGCTCCTCAAGGAGTACGAGAACGCCGACTGCAAGGACCCCAACGTCAAGAGCAAGTTCGTCTTCCGGATCATCGAGCCGAAGACGCCCGAAGAGAAAGAGGCTGCGAAGAAGGAGTGCGCAGGCAACAAGTGCTTGACCGAGCAGCTCCTCGACGAGGGCAGCGCCAGCGGCGAGACCGTGACCATCGGCCGCGGCTTCATGGGCTTCGTTCTGAACTACGGCTCGGAGAAGGACGTCATCCCGTTCTGGCCGCCGAACGACACCCAGGGCCTCGAGTTCTTCCTCGCGAACAGCATCCGTGAGGTGCGCGATCGCGCCGACAAGATCGACACCAAGATCGGCATCATCACCGGCAAGGACGAGATCAAGCTGAGCGAGAACAGCCTGGTCGGCGGGAACCAACCGTTCAACCTCCAGGCGCTCTTCAAGGAGTACTTCCCCTTCTACACGTTCGAAGAGGTCGATCTTCAGAACGGCGAGGCCGAGATCAACGCCGAGCTCAAGGGCCTCATCATCACGCAGCCCGGCAAGGACTACACCGAGAAGGAGCTTCGCCGCATCGACGAGTTCCTGATGCGCGGCGACAAGGGCCTCGTGGTCTACGCGAGCGCCGTCAACCTCAAGGCGAGCGACGCGTCGATGAAGGCGACGCTCTCGACGCACGGCCTCGAGAAGCTGCTCGAGGGCTACGGCGTCGAGATGAAGAAAGAGGCGATCCTCGACTTCGGCGGCGGCCTGCGCCTCGGCGCGATGAACCCGTCGACCGGCCAGCAGGTCTGGATCCTCAACCCGCCGATCACGGTGCTCGAGGACGACGATCGCTACGACGACGACAAGAAGCTGATCGACACGTCGTTCCCGGCGTTCTTCCGCATGCCGCAGGTCGCGTTCCCCTTCCCCTCGCCGCTCGTCGTCCACCCCGAGAAACAGCCCGAGGCGAAGACCAAGGTCGTCGCCCGCACGACCGAGCGCGCTCGGATCGACACGACCGACGGCCTGCCGATGAAGTTCTCGGACAAGTGGGTCGAGAAGGGCCCCGCCGCGCAGCACGTCATCGGCGTCGCCATCGAGGGCACGATCAAGAGCGCCTTCCAGGGCGGCGACAAGATGGGCATCGACGCGCCGGCGCAGTCCAAGGCGCCGAGCCGCATCCTCGTGTTGTCGTCGTCGCAGTTCCTCGTGAACCCGTTCGCGAGGTCCGGCAACCCGCCTCCGATGCCCCCGCAGCTCCAGATGATGGGGCCGATGGGCGGCGATCCGGAGCTTCAGATGTTCGCGCGCGGCTACGTCGAGCGCTACATCCGGCTCATCATCACGAGCTTCAAGAACACCGTCGACTGGATGAGCGGCGACGCGGATCTCATCGCGGCAAGCGCGAAGATCCTCGGCGAGCCGGCCCTCCGTTACAACGACGTGGCGAAGCCCGAGTACAACGAGAACGAGACCCAGGAAGAGATGGACAAGAAGGCCGACGCGTACCGCAAGGAGCGTGTCGCCCTTCAGAAGCGCATCCAGTGGACGCTGGTCATCGTGCCGGCGCTCCTCTTTGCGCTGCTCGGCTTCTTGCGATGGCGCGCGCGTGAGTCGTCGCGCGACAAGATCTCGATTGCCTGAGCCAGCGCGCACCCGAAGGACGAACCACCATGAAAACGGAGCACAAGATCGGCGCTGCCGTCGCGGTACTTCTCGCGCTCGGCGGCGCCTTCTGGGCCACGCGCAACAGCGCCAAGGCAGAGCGTGAGGCGCACATGGGCAGCTCGGCGGTAGCCGACCTGCCGTCGATCTCGCTGCCCAAAGAAGAGGCGGACAAGATCACCAAGCTCGAGTTCAAGAACGCCGACAAAGAGGCGATCGTGCTCGAGAAGAAGGGTGACACCTGGGAGATCACCGCGCCGATTCAGGCGAAGGCCAACAAGGCCGACGTCAAGACGCTGCTCGACGGTCTCAAGGATCTGAAGACGACCGACGTCATCGACCGCACCGCCGCCGGCTACGCGCAGTACGACCTCGCCGACGGCAAAGGCGTCAAGTTCACCGCCTACAAGGGCGCGGACAAGGCGCTCGATCTGCAGTTCGGCGCCAGTGGGACGCGCGGCCAGATGGTTCGCGTCGCCGGCAAGGACGGCATCTGGGTCGCCCAGGGCTACCAGGCGCACCTCTACACGAAAGAGGTGAAGAACTGGCGCGACAAGGCGGTGCTCGAGTTCGAAGACGCGAACGTCGCCAGCGTCGAGGTCGAGAACGAGAACGGCAAGTTCATCTTCACCAAGGCCGGTGACAACTGGTCCGGCACCTTCAACGCGAACCCCAATCGTCCGAAAAAAGAAGAGAAGGACGACAAGAAGCCGGAAGAGAAGAAGGCCGAAGGCGACAAGAAACCCGAGGGTGAGAAGAAGCCCGAGGGCGAGAAGAAGGCCGACGCTCCGAAAGAGAAGAAGGACGACAAGAAGGACAAGGCCGGCGGCTGGGAGAAGTTCGACGGCAAGAAGGTCGAAGACCTCCTTCGTGCGTTCAAGAAGCTCAACGCCATCGACTTCGCCGACAAGGACTCGGACACGGGTCTGGGCGAAGGCGCGACGCCGGCGGCCACCGTCACGATCACCTTCAAGGACGGCAAGAGCGTCAAGCTCCTCGTCGGCAAGACCCAGAAGGGCACGAACCGCTTCGTGAAGAAGGGCGACGACGCCACCGTCTGGGTCATCTCTTCGTGGTCGGCCGACTGGGCGACCGCGGACGAGAAGAAGTTCGAGAAGAAAGAAGAGAAGAAGGACGACAAGGGCGGCGATCCCCATGGCGACCCGCACGGCGGCATGCCCGAGGGTCTCGACATGGAAGACCTTCAGATGCCCGACGAATGAAAGCTTCTTACAACTGGCTGCGTGAGCTCCTCGGGCCGACCTTCACGGCCGGCCCCGAGGAGGTTGCCGAGCGCCTGACGCGCGCGGGGCTCGAGGTCGAGTCCCGCACCAAGTTCGGCGAGGCCTCGGACAAGGTCCACGTCGCAAGCGTGGTCGCGAAAGAAGCGCACCCGGCGCGACCGAAGCTGACGCTCGTCACCGTCGATCTCGGCGGCAAGACCCAGCGCGTCGTCTGCGGCGCCCCCAACGTTCCCGAGCCGGGCGGCCTCGTCGTGCTCGCGCCGCTCGGGACGCACCTCCCTGCCAAGGGCGTGACGCTCGAGCCCAAGGACATCGGCGGCGTCACGAGCGAAGGCATGCTCTGCTCCGAGTCGGAGCTGGGCCTGCGCATCACCGGGGGCGAGGCGGGGATTCTGATCCTTCCGCCCGGCACTGCTGCGCCGGGCACTGTGCTGTCGACCGCGATTCCGGCTGCGTTCGACACGGTCTTCGAGATCGGCCTCACGCCGAACCGACCCGACGGCCTCGGCCACGTCGGCCTCGCGCGTGAGCTCGCCGCCCTGTATGGCCTTTCGTTCAAGCTCGCGCGGGTAACGCCGAGGCGTAAGAAGTTCGGCTTCTCGCCCAAGGGCTTGATCGAGATCCGCATCGACGACACCGAGCGCTGCCCGACCTACGGCGCCGCTGTCGTCGACGGCGTAAGGGTGGGCCCCTCGCCTCTCGCGATCCAGTACCGGCTCGAGGCGCTCGGCGTCCGCGCAATCTCCAACGTCGTCGACGTAACGAACATCGTGATGCTCAAATACGGTCACCCGATCCACGGGTTCGACCGTGCTCGCATCCGAGGAAACGCGATCATCGTGCGCCGCGCGACCGACGGCGAGACCATGAGCACCCTCGACGAGCAGAAGCGCAACCTGGTCACCGACGATCTCGTCATCGCGGACAAAGAGGGCGCCATCGCCCTCGCCGGTGTGATGGGCGGCGCCGGGAGCGAGATCGGCGACGATACGAGCTCGGTCCTCATCGAGTGCGCGTACTTCACCTCCCGCGGCGTCCGACGAACGAGCCGGCGGCACGGCCTCCACACCGAATCGAGCCATCGCTTCGAGCGCGGCGTCGACACCGGCGACACCCAGGCCGTCCTCGACGAGGCGGCGAGCTTGCTCGTCGATCTCGCCGGCGGGACGGCCGGCGACCAGACGCTGATCGTCGGCCCCGGCGTACCCGCGCGCCCGGCGATCGTCCTCCGCAAGTCGCGGATGGATTCGCTCCTCGGCTTCTCGATCGACATGAAAGAGGCAGCTGCGATCCTCGAGCGCCTCGGCCTGAAGGAGACATCCGGAAAGCCCGCCGCTCAGGCCACCGAGCTCGCGTTCGTTCCGCCGACGCACCGGCCGGATCTCGCGATCGAGGTCGACCTCATCGAAGAGGTTCTCCGGGTTCACGGGATCGACCACGTGCCCTCGATCGTCCCGGCGATTCGTCCTGGCGATGCGCCGCCTCCGAACGTCGACCAGCGTGTCGTCAACGCGGCGATCGAGGTCGGCCTCTCGCAGGCCCTCACCTTCGCGTTCACGTCGGCCGGCGCGCTGGCAGCCGTTCATGCGCCACCGGCGAAGTTCGTCCTCTCCAATCCCCTGGGCGAAGAGCGCGCAGCCATGCGGACATCGCTCCTGCCCGGGCTCTTCGACGCCGTGAGCCGAGCGCGCCGCCACGGCGTCTCGGACGTTCGCCTCTTCACGACCGGCGCACGCTTCCTCGAAGGCGCTGCATCGCTCGAAGGCAGTGGGGGCGACGGGCTCGCCAACGAAGCGCCGAGCTTCGCCGCCGTAATCGCAGGCAAGCGCGACAGCGTTCTGTCCAAGCCCGAGGCCGTCGATGTCTTCGACGCCAAAGGCGTAGCGCTCGCCATCGTCTCCCGCGCCCTCGGGCGCGAGGCCGTGGCTGTCCCGCAGCCCGCCGCCGAGCGTGCGCCGTACCTTCACCCGCGCGCCGCCGCCTACGTCACCTGCGAGGGCGTACGTGTCGGCTCCTTCGGCGCCGTCCACCCCGAGGTGGCAGCAGCCGTCGATCTCGGCGGGCCGTGTCTGATCATCGAGCTCGACCTGGCCGCGATGGCCAAGGTCGGCGTAAGGACTCCGAAGTACCGCCCGATCCCGACTGTGCCCGCGGCGACGCGTGACATCGCCGTGGTGGTGCACGACGACGTGCCCGCAGGCAAAGTCGAGATGACAATCGCCGAGGTCGGCGGTGACCTCGTCGAGGAAGTCACGATCTTCGACCTCTTCCGCGGCGGAAACGTCCCCGCCGATCACCGCTCGCTCGCCTTCCACGTGGTCTATCGCGACAAGGCCCGGACGCTCACGGACGCCGAGGTCGACAAGCGCCACGCCGCGGTCGAGGCAGCGATGAAAGAGCGGTTCGGGGCGAAGCTGCGGGCGTGACTCGTCACCATTTTCCTGTCCTTCTGCTCGCGGCGCTCGGCATCGCAGCGGCATGCAGCGCGACCACCCACGAAGCGCCGGGCGGCGCCCTTCCGTCGACCAAGACCGGCGACCTCCGCTCGCCTGCCGACTTCGCCGGCATCGCCGACGACGCCGAGCGCTCGCGCGCGCTCTTCCTCGAGGCGCACAAGGTGCTCTCCCATCCGCGTTGCGTGAACTGCCATCCCTCCGGCGACATCCCGCACAACGGCGACGCCTTGGCACTTCATGACATGCCTGTCATCCGCGGGCCGGAGAACAAAGGCGTCGTGGGCATGGAGTGCACCGGGTGTCACCAGGACAGGAACCAGGAGATGATCCGCGTACCCGGCGCGCCCAAATGGGCGCTCGCTCCCAGAGAGATGGCCTGGGTCGGCAAGACAGCCGGCCAGATCTGCGAGCAGCTCAAGGACCGCGCTCGGAACGGCGGCAAGTCGCTCGAAGAAATCGCGCACCACGCCGAGAAGGACGAGCTGGTCGCGTGGGGGTGGAGCCCGGGCGCCGATCGAACGCCGGCTCCCGGCACCCAGGCGAAGTTCGGGGCGCTGGTTCGCGCGTGGATCGAAGCGGGCGCGGCCTGCCCGACCGAGAAGGCTCCTCTTGGAGAGGTGACGCGATGAGCGTGCGCATCCGCGTGAACGGCGTCGAAAAGACCGTCGACGTCGAGCCCGACATGCCCCTCCTGTGGGCCCTGCGCGACGTGCTCGGCCTCACAGGGACCAAGCTCGGGTGCGGTCAGGCGCTCTGCGGCGCGTGTACCGTGCACCTCGACGGGCAGGTCGTCCGCTCGTGCGTGACGCCGGTCCGGCGCGCCGACGGAAAGGCGGTCACCACCATCGAGGGCCTCTCGCCCGACGGGTCGCACCCGCTCCAAAAGGCGTGGGTCGAGCTTGGCGTCCCCCAATGCGGGTTCTGTCAGGCAGGTCAGATCATGACCGCGGCCGCGCTCCTCAAGGCGAAGCCGAAGCCCACCAACGAGGAGATCGACGCCTCGATGGGCGGCAACATCTGCCGCTGCGGGACGTACCCGCGGATCCGCGCTGCGATTCGCAAGGCGGCCGGCCTGCCGGAGGAGAAGTGAGCGCCCCGGTCGTGATGAGGCGGCGCGAGCTCTTGGTCGCGCTCGGGCTCTCGCTCGGCGGGCTCGTCATCGGCATCGGCCCGGAAGAAGCGCATGCCGACCAAGAGACTTCGGCTGGCGGGCTCGATCCGAATCCATTCGTTCACATCGCACCTGACGGTTCCGTTACGATTGTCTGCGCGCGGTCCGAGATGGGCCAGGGCGTACGAAGCTCGATCCCCGTCCTCATCGCGGACGAGCTCGGCGTTCCGGCGAGCAGCATCTCCGTCCGTCAGGGCGACGGCGACAAGCGCCACGGCGACCAGAACACCGACGGCTCGTCGAGCATCCGCAAGTTCTACGACCAGCTCCGCCAGGCGGGCGCCACCGCACGCACCCTGCTCGTCACGGTCGCGGCGAAGCGCTGGCGCGTGAAGCCCGAGACGATCACGGTGAAGGACGGCCTCATCTCGCACACCGCTACCAAGCGGACGCTCAAGGTCGGCGACGTCGTCGCCGAGGCGGCGAAGCTACCTGCGCCGAAGCCCGCCGACGTGACACTCCGCCCGAGAGCGGAGCTGACGCAGGTCGCGTCCGATTCCCTGCCGGTCCTCGACGCCCCCGACATCGTCCGCGGCACGGCGAAGTACGGCGCCGACATCGTCCTGCCGGGCATGCTCATCGCGGTCATCGCGCGCCCGCCGGTCGTCGGCGGCAAGCCCAAGCGCTTCGACGCCAAGAGAGCGCTCGCGATCCCCGGCGTGAAGCACGTCTTTCAGCTTCCGCTCCCCAAGGCGCCGTACGGCTTTCAGCCGCTCGGCGGCGTCGCCGTCCTCGCCACCAATACGTGGGCCGCGATGCGCGGGCGAAACGTCCTCGACGTCCAATGGGAGGATGGCGACAACGTCGGATACGACTCGACCTCGTACCGCGACGGGCTCCTCGCGGCGGTGCGAAAAGAGGGCACCGTTCACAGACAGATCGGTGATGCCAATGGCGTCTTGGCAGCGTCGAAGCGCATCGTCGATGCCGAGTACGTCGTGCCTCACCTGGCCCATTTGACGATGGAGCCGCCGGCCGCCATTGCGCGTGTCGAAGGCGGCGCTTGCGAGATCTGGGCGCCGACGCAGCATCCCATTGCCGCGAAGATCGAAGCTGCCCGCATCCTCGGCATCGGCGAAGACAAGGTCACGGTGCACGTCACGCTCCTCGGCGGCGGCTTCGGAAGAAAATCCAAAGCCGACTTCGTGGGTGAGGCGGCGTTCCTCGCCGGCCAGGCAAAGGTCCCGGTGCGCGTGCAGTGGACGCGCGAGGACGACATCCGGCACGGTTACCTCAACGCCGTCAGCGCCCAGAAGCTCCGCGCCGCGCTCGACGACAAGGGCAAGGTGCTCGCCTGGCACCATCGCACGGCGTTCCCACCGATCGCCTCCACGTTCAACGCCACCGCGGATACGCCCAGCGCGTCGGACCTCCAGCAAGGCGTGCTCGATCTCGCCCTCGACATCCCCAACGTTCGAGCCGAGAGCTGCACCGCCAAGGCGCACGCGCGCATCGGCTGGTACCGCTCGGTCTACAACATCTTCCACGCGTTCGCGGTCGGCTCCTTCATCGACGAGATCGCTCACACCCGAAACGAAGATCCGCGCGACGTCTTGCTCGAGATCGTCGGCAAGCCTCGCAGGCTGGGCCTCGCCGAGCTGGGCATCAAGGAGCTGAGGAACTACGGCGAAACGCTCGAGAAGCACCCGGTCGACGCCGGACGGCTCCGCAACGTCATCGAGCGCGTCACCAAGAGCGCCGGCTGGCGCGGTCGCAGACAGGGCGCACGCGGCTTCGGTCTCGCCGCGCACCGGAGCTTCGTCAGCTACACCGCCGTCGTCGTCGCCGTCGTCGCCGACGAACGCACGGGCGTCCGCATCGACGAAGCGTGGATCGCCATGGACGCCGGCACCGTCGTCAACCGCGAGCGCTTCCACGCCCAGATGCAGGGCTCCGTCGTCATGGGCATCAGCAACGCCATGTTCGGTGGCATCACCTTCAAGAAGGGCGCCGTCCAGCAGTCGAACTTCAAGGACGCGCGGATCGCACGCATCGCCGATACCCCGCGCCGCATCCACGTCGACCTCGTTCCGTCGGATGCGCCGCCCTCGGGCGTGGGTGAGCCGGGCGTGCCGCCCGTGGGTGCGGCGATTGCCAATGCCGTGTTCGGGCTCACCGGCAAGCGCGTGCGAGAGATTCCGATCGCGGCGGCGCTAACGCGCGGTTGAGCAGGACGAGAGCGCCATTGGCAGACCTCACCCGCTAGGGCGCGTGCGGAGCAAACGTCGTGAGCACCACGTCGCTCCCACCTCCGACGACGAACGCTGAGTCCTCGCACGCCTCGAGCTCGCCGGTGTCGAGCACGTCGTCGTCGTCGAGGTCGATGTGCGCGTGCACGGTGTACACGCCGTCGGCATCGATGCTCGAGCCGGCAGCGACACGCCAGCCGCGAAGCGGAACCGTGATGCAGCCGCCGAAGGAGCAGTCCAGCGTCGTCTCGATGCGGGCAAACGTCGTGGCGCTGCCATCGGCGATGTCTGCGCAAGACCCCGATGAGAGCGACAACACGACGGGCGAAGTGTCCGGCCACGAAGAGCAACCGGTGGCGTCGTCGCAAGCAACGCGGACACGCTCGACCGTGTCGACGCGCGGGTTGGCGAGATGCGCGTCGAGAACCTCGTCGCTCTTCGTTCGCAGGTAGGTTGCGACGGGCTCGGCCAATCCGGCCTCGTACCCGAGCGGCCCGGAGGGCGCCGAGAGCAAGCGAGCGGCGATCATCGATGCGGCGAAGTAGGAGCCCGCGACGGTTCCGTGCGACCCGTCCGACCAGAGCTCGCCCGGAGCTAGAGGCGCGGTCGGGTCGGCCACGGCTTCGGCCCAAGCGAGAGCGACCGGGATGACATCGGTGGAGGTTCGCTCGGCGTAGAGCCCATACCCTTCCGAAACCGCACGCGTGTTTCCTTCGTAGGTGCAGACGAGCGGGTAGTAGTCGCAGTTCATCGTGTCGCCGGCCTGCCTCGCCCAGACCATGTAGAAGAGCGGCACCGTGGCGGCGCTGTTCTCACGGATCGCGTCGACCAACGCTTGTGCTGCGGGCACGCTCACACCATCGACCTCCGGTAGGCGGAAGCCGGGCCGTTGCTGCTGGTCCTGGAGCACGACGAAGTCCCAGTCGTCGGATGCGATGGTGTCGAAGACCGCGGGGTTCGACGCATGGTCGACGAGGCTGAGCCCAGCGGCGGTCACCGACTGGACCACGACGTTCGTTCCCGCGGAGCACGCGAGCTCGTGCACGAGCGCGGGCACGTCGTTCACGTAGGTGTGGCTGTTGCCGATGAAGAGGACGTGCAGCTCGGGCCCGTCCTCGCAGCCGCCGCTGCCGGCGCCGCCGGCGCCGCCGTCTCCGCCCTGTCCGCCTACGCCGCTGCCCGACGAGCTCGTGGTGCCCACAGTGGTGCCAGGCTCGCCGCCCCCGCCGGTGCCATCGTCCTCACTGCAGGCGGCGCCAAGAGCGGCGATTACGAAGGAACATCCGACAAGCGAGCGCGACACCCGAGCATTCTTGTCGAAGCGGCGCCACACGGAAAGGTCGGCGCAGAGAATCGGAGGACCTTTGATCTCGATTCAGCTCGATTAAGAAGCAAGCGGCCGGCGGCCGCCTAGATCGTGGGAGCTTCCAGAAAGGAGCTCTTCATGATCGCTTGGCAGAAGACCTTCGTGTTCTCCCCTCTCTTCCTGCTCGCCTTCGGCTGCGCCGGTGACACCTCTGAAGGCTCGACGTCCGACGACGAGCCGAACGGCACGGCCACCACCACCACATCCTCTTGGCCCGCCACGAGCACCGGAACGTCGGGCTCCGGAGGCGGCTCGGGAGGAGGCGACGTCACCGTGGACTGCAACGCAGCGCCGTGCGGCGGAGACGTCCTCGGTACCTGGAGCTACAGCGACGCTTGCTCGGCGTCGCCCTGGACCGAGGAGACGTGCGCCGGCACGGACCCGCCGCTCACCAGGCGCTCGCGCTATGTGCAGTATCCGAAGGGCTCGGTGACCTTCGCCGCCGACGGCACCTCGACGATCGAGAAGAGCATCGTCGCGGGCTGGGAGTTCGTGATCCCCGAGGCGTGCTTGTTCGGCTTCATGACGTGCGAGAACGCCGTGCAGGGCGACGGCGTGACCTGCATCCAAGAAGGCACCGATTGCCTGTGCGACTCGATCGCCGAGGGCCCGGTCGAGACGGCGCACGAGAGCTACGTCCTCGACGGCACGTCGATGATCGTCGGGAGCGGCTCCGACGCGGCGACGCTCGAGTATTGCGTCAAAGGCGATGCGCTGAAGCTTGTGCACCCCGAGACGGCGGAGGCGACGTTCCTGACGCGGCCCTGATCGTCAGCTCGCGAAGCACTCCGAGAGCTCGCTCTCGGCCGCGCGGTCGATGTGCAGCGTCTGCGGGTGGTAGCCCGTTCGTGCGAGCTCGAGGGTACGGACGGCGCTGCCATCGAAGAAGCGCGCTTCGACGAGCGTGCCGAGCTCTGCGTCTTGCGAGTTGCCGATCTCGAGCGTGACCCACAGCGCGGTGCACGGCGGTGACGACGTGAGAAAGCGATCCATCCCCCGCTCGTACGCGGCGCGCTCGTGGGGCGCGAGGTATCCGGTCAGCATGCTCTGGTAGACGATCACCAAGCCGCCTTCGCGTACGGTTCGCGAGAACGGGGCGAGCTTCTCGGGAACCGCCGACGCGGTCGCGATGCTCACCTTGGCTGGCGGTGTCGTCCGCGTGAACGCGTCCACCGCTTGGCGAAGCTGAGCGAGTCGCGTGTGCTCACCGGGCCACACGCAGGCTTCGAGCCACCGGCGGTCTTCGGGCTTGCGAACGTCGAGGGGGCGCATGTCGAAGCCGTGGCGGCTCTTTGCGTCTATCTCGCGCGCGACCGGGATCTCGCCGCCGTCGCTTGCCAGCCAACCATGGCTGAAGCCGTCGGCAGCGAGGTTGAGGCCCGCGCTCGCGCCGACGTCGACGAGCGCTACGGGCCTTTTGCGCGCCGCGCACCCGACGAGCGCAGCAGGCCAGAGCCACACGACCGAGCGCCGCGGCTCGTTCGTTTGCACGCGTCGGTTGCGCAGGGTCATCCAGAAGCCGAGCCGATCGGCTGCTAGCGCGCGCGCAAGCCGATCGCTGGTGACCGAGGAAGCATCGGGATCGTCGGCCGCGATCGCCGAGAAGAGTGGATGGCTCGAGCCCTCGACGAGGGCGTCGTAGCGCAGCGTTGCGAGGAGGAGCAGAGGCCGCTCGTAGTAGGCGCCGAAGGAACGCTTCGACCAGGCGTGGTCGAAGCGCTCGCGCAAGCCGTCGTCGTCGGGCCGGATCAGCAGCGTCGCGAGCGTCCGGAGCACCGCCCCGTACGACGGCGCGCGAGCACCCATGAGCGCAAGCTGAGCTTGGATGTCCTCGACGAGCGTCGAGGGAGGTCGGGTCCCCACCATTCCTGGGAACGAAGAGTCCCGCGGACCCGCTCTCCGTTCAAGCACGTGGTGAGCTTACATTTCGAAAACTGGGCCGGTCAGGCGCACCTCTGGTACCGCCCTCGATCATGCTGGATCAAGATGTCCGACCTTCGGACCGCCGCATCGAGCCCCGTGCCGACGTCGCGATCTGGGTGCGAGAGCGCACGAACGACGCTCTGTACTTCCAGCGGGCGTCGAACCTGTCGCTTGGAGGCATCTTCCTGGAGGGAACGCTGCCACACCCGCCGGGCACACTCGTGGCTCTCGACTTGGATCTCGCTGAAGACGGGCCGATTCGCCTCGAGGGCGAGGTGGTCGGGCACGGTCCGGGAGACGTAGGAATGGCGGTGCGGTTCGTCGGCGTCGCGGCAGCCGAGCGCGAACGGCTCGCGCACTACCTCGGCGCGAAGTAGGCGCCGGCCGTCCGCGTCATGCGTCGAGCCGCCGCGCGCTGACGAAGCTCGCCGCGCGCGCGATCACCTCGGGATCCCGAAGCAGGCGGACGTGCCCGAGGCCGGTCGTCGCGACGAGCTCGGCGCTCCATCCATGCGCGACCCGCTGGCCGTCTTGGAAGGGCACCTCGCGATCGGTCGTGTCGTGGATCACGAGCAGCGGGGACCTGGCGTCCGAGCCGCGTGACGGAAGGTCGTACGACGCGATGGGTCGAAGGAACCGGTCTTCGATGCGGCGCTCCATGAGCCGCACCACATCCGGCGGGATATGCAGCATCCGGCCGAACCGCGCAGTGACGTCGCGCACGTCGGCCGGCGGGGCGAGGAAGACGAGCCGGGGAGAGAACGGCTGGTGCTCCAATCCGAGCACGGTGGCCGGGCCACCCATAGAGTGAGCGATGACCGCGTGGACGGGACCGACCGCGCGGAGGACGGCTCCGACCGCGGCGCCGAACTCGGGCAAGGACGATGAGCTTCGATCGCTGTCACCGTGGCCGGGACCGTCGAAGAGGACGACGCGATGGCCGGTGCTGACCAGCGGCTCGATGAAGCCGCGGAGCTGGGTCGCGCGTCCACCCCAACCGTGGACGAGAAGGACCGCCGGCCCCTCGCCGAACGTCCAGCCGCGGAGGGTGCCGCTCCCAAACGGGATCGAGACGGGATCGCCGAAGAAGAAGGCGTCTGCCTCACCGGGCTCTTGCCTGTACGGCGGCACGGTTCGGAACACGCGCTCGGCGAGCACGGCGGCGATCTCGGGGGCGAGCGGACCGAGCCACTCGAAGGTTCGCCGGAGGGTTCGGAGCGTTCGAGGCGCCTTTTGGGCCTTGCTGTGAGTACGAACGGTCGTGCTTTTATCGAGATGCGGGGAAACCTGCGTCATGGGAGTCCTCCAGTGCGGTCAGCTGCGGCTCGACGCCAGAAGGCGCGAAAAGCCTCTGCGAGCGCGCTCGGCGTAGATCGGATCGCGAAAGAGACGGGCCGCCTCATGGGCGGCGAGCATGATCCCGTGCAGCTCGAAGGCGAACTGCTCGGGATCCAGATCGGATTTGAAATGCCCCTCGCGCATGGCGATGCGCGCGGCCTGCGCCAGGGTGTCGAGCCAGTCGCGCTGCGACTTCACCAGCGTGTCGCGCGCGGGGCCGGGCTGATCGTCGAGCTCGAAGCTCGCAGCGGTGAAAATGCAGCCGCCTTGCCGCTCGAGCGCCCAAGCGAGCCAGCGCTCGAAGAGCTCCGTCACGCGCGGCTCGCCGCGGGGAGCGCGGAGCGCGGGCCGAACCACCGCGTCGACGAACTGCTCGCTCGCCGTCTCGAGGACGCGGACCTGAAGCGCGTCCTTTGATCCGAAGTGCGCGAAGAGCCCGCTCTTCGAGAGGCCCGTCACCTCTGCCAGCCCGCCGATGGTGAGACCGCCCAGGCCGACCTTGGCAGCGAGATCGATCGCGTGCGTCAGGATGTTCTGGCGGGTGGCTTCTGCCGGGCGACCCATGAGCAACGTTCTAGGAACGAACGGTCGTGCTGTCAAGCCGCCGGGCGATCCGGGGGATCCGCCGCCCTGTCCGAAGGCGCGATCCCGCGGATCCAACGCCGCCGATCTCACCGACTTCGCAAGCGATCTGGACTCGGCCCGCAAGTTGCGACGCGAGCGCGCGATGACACGCCTTCTTCTTGGATTCGGGCTCGTTGCCTCGGCTGCATGGCTCGTCGCTTGCGGCGACGACGGGGCGGGCACCGGCGGCGGCGCAGCAACCGCTTCCGGGCCCACGACCGGCGCGGGCCCGAGCACGGGCACGATGAGCAGCACCGCCGCCTCGGGCATGAGCACGACAGGCGTCGGTGGAAGCGGAGGCGGTAGCTCCTTCGCCGGCGACATCGGTCCGGACGCGGCGGCTTGCGAGCTCGCTCCACCGAGCGGGGATCCTCCGTGCGAAGCGACCGGGAGCGGCCAGTGCTTCTACATCAGCGCCGAGACAGGCGACGACGACACAGGTGACGGAAGCTTCGCGTCGCCGTGGCGGACGCTCGCAAACGTCGTCAGCTACTACGGCACGCCGGGTGAGAACGGCAGCACGCCGGCGCCCGCCAACGCCGTCGACCTCGGACCGGGCGACGTGGTCTACCTGCGAAACGGTACCTACGACGCGCTCTACAACTACGCCGGGGACACGCAGGTCGCGTTGTTCCGTGGCGTGAGCGGTACCCCGGCGGAGCCTATTTCGCTCTTCGCGTACCCCGGAGAGACGCCGATCATCGACGCGGGCGGAGATGGGCCAGGCATCGTCATCCTCCAATCGGAGAGCTGGCGCGTGCGAGGCCTGGAGATCCGAAACGCGTTCTGGGCGGGCGTCTGGGTCGCAGAGGCACAGGATGTCGTGCTCTCGCACCTCGACGTCCACGACACCGACGGCATCGACAACGACAACCCCGCGGGCATTCATGTCCTCGGGAGCGCAGACGTCGAGATCGCCTGCAGCGAGGTCTACGACAACTATGACCGCACCGCCGCCGACACCGGCGGCGTCGGCACCGAGAACAACGCAAA
>JBGTSH010000141.1:0-24916 GCA_041940405.1 Polyangiaceae bacterium | reverse complement strand
GTGCTCGCCCACGCCGAGATCCACGAGGAGCTGCTCGCGACGCTCGCGCGCACCGTGCGTGACTTCTACGGCGCCGATCCGCAGAAGAGCCCCGACTACGGCCGCATCGTGAACGCGCGCCACCACCGGCGGCTCGCCGCGCTCCTCGGCAGTGGCAAGATCGTCGTCGGCGGCGATCTCGACGAGGGTGATCGGTTCATCGCGCCGACCGTGCTTCGCGACGTGTCTCCCGACTCACCGGTCATGGCGGACGAGATCTTCGGGCCGATCCTGCCGGTTCTGTCGGTCGCGTCGGTCGACGACGCGATCTCGTTCATCAACCGCAGGCCGAAGCCGCTCGCGCTCTACGTCTTCTCCGAGGACGAGAAAGTTTCGACCGACGTCATCGAGCGCACGAGCTCCGGCGGCGCCTCGGTGAATCACACCTGGATGCACCTCGCCAACCACGACCTTCCCTTCGGGGGCGTCGGCCCGAGCGGCATGGGCGCGTACCACGGCAAGGCTACGTACGATTGCTTCAGCCACCACCGCTCGGTGCTGATGAAGCCGACGAGCCTCGACGCGCCGATCACATATCCGCCGTACGACGACACGAAGAAGAAGCTGATCAAGTTCCTTCTCTAGGCCGCGCGGATCGGATTCAGAAGCCGAGGTGCACGAAGCACGTCGGCTTCTCTGCGCCTCCGCCTTCAGGGACGAAGGCTCCTACCGCGCCGAGCTTGCCGTGGTGCTCGTAGGCTTGCACGGCGATGCGGACGGCGTCGCCGGCGAAGGAAGGCTTGGCGTAGGCGATCTCGGCGCGCCGCGCGAGGAGCGCGCCCCTTCGCCGGTGGTGGACGAAGCGGCGCAGCGCGACCTCCTCGAAGAGCCGGAGGTAGACGAGCGAGTTTACGTGCTGGTTCCAGTCGGTGTGCATCATGCCGAAGACGAACGGCGAGGGCTCGAGGACCGAAGCTTCGTCGAGCCTCGTCGCACCTTCTGGAAGCTTCACGACGTCGGTCGGCAAAACGCGAGCCGCCGCGCGGCCGGGCACCGCATCGAGCCCGGGCGCGTCGATCCGGGTGACGCGGCGCTCACCCGGAGATGCAAACGGTTTCGTCAGCGTGTGCTCGGCGTACACGCGACCGGCGACGACGACCTCACCCGCGCGATCCGGCGGAGGCCCGTACACGCCCCCGATCGGCGCGCGGACCTCGAGCCACATCCCGAGCAGGATGCGCTCGGCACCGCCCGTCTCCGCCGGCACGTGCGAGAACGCGAACGTGCCCCGCGCCTCGGGGTTGGGATCGACGGCGAACGGCCCGTCGTAGCCCCGTACCACGAGGCGCGTGAGGATCGGCACGACGCCCTGCGAGATGAGCTCTTTGCTGCCCGGCTGCCTCATCAACCGGCGCCAGTTGGTGCGACCCAGGCCGTGGAGCATCGCGCTCAGCTGGATCCGGCCGTCTTGCGCTACGTCCTCGAACCGCGAAGGAACCTCGGCCTCGGCCCAGTCGGCGTCATCGGGGGCTTCCGGAATCTGCACGGCTCCCGCTTTACCACGCGGCGCGTCAGCGAAAAGGCCGCGCTGAGCCCCATCCTGACACAATCGTGACGCAGGCTGACGCCATCCGGACCTTCCGGCGGGCAAGCTGGCGTCGTGGCCATCGTCCTCACGTTCTTCGTCCTGCACTGGGTGCTCAGCGTGTTCATGCAGACCTTCTTTCTGCACCGCTACGCCGCCCACCGAATGATCTCGATGTCTCCGCGCGCGGAGAAGGTCTTTCACCTCTTGACCTTCCTCTTCCAGGGATCGAGCTACCTCAACCCGCGGGGGTACGCGCTCCTCCACCGCGAGCATCACGCCTTCAGCGACACCGATCGGGATCCGCACTCGCCGCACACGACGAAGGGCTTCATCGACATGAACGTGCAGACGGCCTTGCGCTATGCCGGCCTCTGGCGCGGCACCGTCACGCCCGAGCCGCGGTTCGTCGGCGGCTACCCCTCGTGGCCGGCGCTCGAGAAGATCGGCGACTCGTGGATGACCCGCGTCGCCTTCGGCGCGGCCTACACCATCCCGTACTTTCTCTTCGCCCCGCACTGGGCGTACTTCCTCCTGCTTCCTGCGCACTTTTTCATGGGCCCGCTCCACGGCGCGATCGTGAACTGGTGCGGCCACATGTACGGCTACCGCAACTTCGACACCGACGACCGAAGCAAGAACACCCTCATCTTCGACTTCGTCACGCTCGGCGAGCTCTTTCAGAACAACCACCACCGTTACGGTCAGTCGCTGAATTTCGCAGCCCGCGCGTGGGAGGTCGATCCGGCCTACTGGGTGATTCGGGCGCTCGCGGCGCTCGGTGCGATCAAGATCGAGAAAGAGCAGAAGATGCGCTTTCCCGAGTCGGCGAAGCCCGTCGTGCCCGCCATGTCGCTCGAGAGCCCGGCGGACGCCGAGTGAGCGGCGTGTGGCGGAATCGCGCTCGCTGATTTAGCGTCGTCCTTTCATGGGCGCGTTCGCCAACCTCAGCCAGACGATCGCCGAGCTCAGAGAAGCGCTCGCCGTGCGTGGGGACGAGCGCGCGGTCGCCCTCGCTCGCGCTCGCGCCGAGGCGCTCGCGGCGCAGCTCGGCTCGATGGTCGAGGTCGCCGAGGCGCTTGCTCGAAACGAGCTGGCCGTCGCCGTCGCGCGCGCAGCGCACGAGCGAGAGGCGTCGGACCAGGCTTCGCACAAGGCGTTCGAGATCACGCTGCGCGGCGAGCGCCTGCGGGCCGAGGTCGCGGAGAGCCAGCGAAAGAACCTGGAGCACCAGCTCGCCAAGCTGCGCGCGACGTCCACCGTTCGGCTCGAGGCGCTCGAAGAGGAGGTCGAAGCGCTCCTGTCGCCTCTCCGGGGCCAGGTCGCGCGGGCCCTCTATGAAGCGCGGCGTCAGAGCCTGAAGACCGAGATCGAGGCGGCCAAGGCGCAGCGAGAGCGCCTCGAGGTCTTGCTGAAACCGAGCGGGAGCCCCGTCAGCGAGATCGAGCGCGCGCGTGATGCGAGCTTGATCGAAGCGGCGCTCGAGCGAGAGACCGACCTCGGCGAGCGTCTCGCCGAAACCGAGGCTCGGCTCGCCCGGCTCCGGCTCGAGAGCTGATCACCCTTGCCGGTCGTTGCACCGGCAGCGATCTGCCCCCGAGTGGGCACCTGTGTGCTCCCGGATTCAAAGCCGTCAGGCGTCGATCGAGAAGCAATGCTCGCCGAGCTTTGTGCCACTTGCTACAAACTCGCGGTAGGATTTCACTCGTGGGGCAGACGGTCCTCGCGGAGCGTTTCGAGATCGTACGAACGATCGCGCGCGGAAATACGTCCGAGGTGATCGAGGCGCGCGACAAGGGCGGACGCCGCGTCGCGATCAAGATGCTGACGACCGCTGCGGCTGCGGACGCCGACCTGGTCGCGCGCTTCAAGCGCGAGGCCCGCGCCGCAGCGAGCCTCAAGAGCCAACACGTCGTGCGCGTGCGAGACGTGGGCGTGAGCGAGACGCACCGGCCGTACCTCGTCATGGAGTTCTTGGCCGGTCGCTCGCTCGCCGCGGAGCTCGCTGCGCGCGGAAGGTTGCCGCTGGAAGAGGCGGCGTCGTTTCTGTCTCACGCGTGCAAGGCGATGCTCGAAGCGCATGACGCGGGTGTCGTCCATCGTGACCTCAAGCCGTCGAACCTCTTCCTCGCCGAAGAGGGTGGGCGGCGCGTCCTCAAGGTCGTCGACTTCGGCATCGCCAAGCTGTCGCGCAGCCCTATGGATCAAGTGACCGGAGCCAGGGAGCTCTTCGGATCGCCTCTCTACATGGCGCCCGAGCTCTTCCGTTCGGCGAAGCACGCCGACGCGCGAAGCGACGTGTGGTCGCTCGGCGTCATCTTCTACGAGATGGTCACCGGCGTGCTGCCCTTTCGCGGAAAGACCGCGATTGAGGTCGGCGGCACGGTGACGCGCTCGCCGCATCAGCCCGCTTCCAAGTGGCGCGCGGAGCTGCCGCCCGCTGTCGACCGCATCCTGGATCGCGCGCTCCAGAAGGATCCCAAGGATCGTTACCCGTCCGTCAGCAAGATGCTTGCGGCGGTAGAAGCGCTGCTCGCGGGCCGCGGTGATGACATCGAGCTGCTCGACAGCGACGAAGAGCCGGCACCGGCAGCGCCTCCGCCGCGACGGCCCGGGCCTCCCCCGCGACCGCCCATCGCGTCGCGCGCTCCCTCGCTGCCCGAGGTGCGGCCGCCGGTCGCCCCAGCTCCGGTCGAGGAGCCCGTGGTCGCCGCGCCGGTCGTCGAGGAGCCGGTCGTCGAGGAGCCGGTCGTCGAGGAGCCGGTCGTCGAGGAGCCGGTCGTCGAGGAGCCCATCGTCGTCGCGCCCGAGGCGGAGGCCCAGCAGGCCCCCGTCGCCTCGGAGCCCGCGCCGACCGAAACGCACGCGTTGGCCGAGACGACCCGCGCGTTCGGCCTGGCCAGCGACTCCGTCCCGCCACCTGCGAGCGGTGGGCGGCGCTTCGCGTTCAAGCGGGCATGGCTCGCGCCGGTCGCGGGCGCGGCTGCCATCGTCACGATCTGGCTCGCCGTCCGCGGTATGACAGAACCGTCGCCTTCGTCCACGGCGGAGCCGGCGCCTTCGAGCGTCTCGACGGCGCCGACGACCGCGGTGCCCGCGAAGCCGCCCGAGCCGACCGCGTCGCCGGCTCCGCCTGCCGCCGATCCGGCGCCGGTTCCCACGACTCAGGAAGAGCCGGCGAAGCCGGCCGCGAAGAAGAAGAAGAAGGCGCCGGCACAGAAGCCGCCCCGAAAGAAGCGGTATTCTCCGACGCGCATCTGATGTCTCTCGCCGCGCGCTCTCCCGGCCTTGCGGTCCTGGGCTTCGTCGTCTCCGCCGGAGCCTGCGACAGCTCCAACGCGGCGGCGCTCTCGTCTTCCGCGCCGTCGGCTGCACCCGCACCGTCGGGTGAAGAGCAAGCTCCAGCGGCGCCTTCGGCGTCGACCGAGCCGGAAGCCGAGCTTCCGCCCAAGCCCGCGGCGACGCTGCCGCTCTACGCGCGCGCCACCGTCGAGGTCAGCTCGAGCTATCCGGGGTGGCCGGCGTCGAACGCCGTCGACGGCAGCGAAGAGACGTCGTGGTACTCGGGCAGCAACGACTCTGTCGCGCAGGGAAGGAAGCCTTTTTACCAGCTGACCTTCAAGGAGCCGACGCCGGTGCGCACCGTCACGATTCTCGGCAACCGCGATCCGGCGTTCCTCAACGGCTACGCGATCCTCGAGGGGCAGCTCGACGTGTTCGACGCGAGCGGGCGGCTGGCGGCGACGATCACGCAGAAGTCCGCCGGGGACCGCCACGACTTCATCTTCAGGCTTCCGCAGACGGCCGAAGGCGTGCGCACCCTGCGCTTTTCATCGACGAAGGACGAGGGCAAGCGCAACTGGTGGGGCGACGTCGCCATCGCCGAGATCCAGGTCGAATAGCGTGCGGGATTGCCGCGTGTCTGGGGGGACACGCCACGGGTCGCGCCATCCGCGTGGGGCGTCGGCCGATGTCATGAATTCGGCCGAAAGTGCGGCGCTGCGAACCGGCACAGCGGCTGCACTTCGGGGCGTCGATGCCTCCAAGCTCTTCGCCGTCGCTTCGTTCCGGTTCGTTCGTTCGAGCCGCCTGGCTCGCGCCTCTTCTCGTCGCTTCGCTCGGTGGATGTAGCGACGAGCCCGATCGCGCGCCCTCGCAGAGACAACGGAGCAGCGCGCCGCCGATCGGCTCGCAGGCTTCGGCGCCGGCTTCGGCTCCGGCCGCGCCCGTGAAGCGGGCGTACACCCCGTCGCGTGCCGGTTGCGATCGCGTCGAGGTGCTCGTCGCCGGCGAGCCCGCAGGATCGATCTGCGCCGACGACGCCAAGACGGAAGGGCTCACGGTCATCGACCTCTCGGACGGCTGGACGCCGCGCGTCTTCTCGCAGAGCCCCGAGGGCAAAGGGCCCGAGTACCGAGCGAAGTACCTCGAGCTCGCGCGGCATCCGAGCGTCGACCTCGGCCTTCACGGCATCTCTCCGACCCTCTCGGTGCTCGCCGCCAGGCTCAGCGACGACAAGCGAAGGACGTGTGACCAGGGGGTGAGCCTGGCGCCCATCGCGGATGCGACGGGGTTCACCGGCGCCGCCTTCAAGCAAGCCCAGAACCCCAAGGTGAGGAATGCGGTCGCTCAGATGCAGCAGCAGCTCTCGTGCTCGGGCTTCATGAAGCCCAGCGAGGCGAGCGGCCGAGTGACGGGCTCGACGCAGATCGCGCTCGAGGCGTTTCGCCGGCGCCACATGATCGTGGGGCGCGGTCTCGATCGCGACACCCTCGCGGCGCTCGCGCTCGGCGGCGAAGAGCTCGCGTTCCGAGGCCTCTTGCGCGGTCTGCGCGAGCGCGTCGCGGAAGCGTCGGGCCTCATCGAGGACGGATCGGCGTCCGAGCACCAGGCGCTCGTCCAGGGCCGCGAGCTCGATCTGTCGCGCTTCGCCCCGACGACGCGCGAGGCGCTGGACGGCGGCGCCCCCGATCTCGTGGACCAAGCGACAGACAGAGCGGCG
Organism: Polyangiaceae bacterium; assembly: GCA_041940405.1. Classification (GTDB taxonomy): domain Bacteria; phylum Myxococcota_A; class Polyangia; order Polyangiales; family Polyangiaceae; genus Xiheicaenibacterium. Next base: position 18,350 of record JBGTSH010000141.1, on the reverse strand, counting down.
ACCGAGCTCGGCTGGACCAGCCCCGACGGCGCGCGAGCCTTCCTCGCCGCGCGTGGAAAGAACCCCCTCGCGAACCTGCGCGTCGCGATCACCCTCCCGACGGCCCCCGCGTACCACAGCGCCGCGATGGAGCTGAGGGTAGAGATCGATCGCGGCGACGTGTTCGTCGACGCGCCCGGCGCTGCCGCCGCCGCGCGGAAGAAGCACGGCAAGGTCCGCGGGCCGAGCTTCGTCGTCTACGCGAAGGACGGCTCGCGTGAGGTGCCCCTCGTTCGCTGGGCCACCACCATCGGCGGCTGGAAGAAGGAGCGCACCGAGGACGGCGAGATCGCCCTCAAGTTCAAGGAGAGCGACGTCGGCGATCGCGTCTGGCGCCAGATCATCGCCGCCCCCGCATGGCTGCCCCCCGACTCGACGCCCGAGACCGATCTGGTGAGCGAGACCAAGGACGGCGAGGTGGCGCTCAAGCGCGATCTCATCCAGCCCGGGTATCGTAATGCATACGGTCTCGTCATGATGATCCACCACGAGGCGAGCATCAAGGGAGACGAGACGAGGTGGCTCGACCACGGCATCCGTACGCACGGCTCGGTGGACTATCGATCCATCGCCAGCGGCCACAGCCACGGCTGCCACCGCCTCTACAACCAGCTGTCGCTCCGCCTGAGCGGGTTCCTCCTCGAGCACCGCAACACGGTCCGTCGCGGCAAGATGCACACCGATTTCAAGAAGACGATCGAGTACGAAGGCGAGACGATCGAGCTCGATGTTCCGACGCGCGGCTACCTCTATGAGCTCGACCCTCCGGTGCCGGTCAAGGTCCTCGCGGGGAATGTCGTCGGCGACGAAGCCAAGCCCATCTCGAGCGTGATCAAGCTCGACGAGCCGACCCAGGGCTGATCAGGCAGGCGGCGGGATCGTCATGCCGCGCGCGTGACGCCAGGCGAGCCGGAGACGAGCATGAAGGCTCGGATCCGGCTCGCTCACGCCGTACTCGCGCAGCGCCGGCCCGCAGTCGGCGACGACGTCGATGGGTACGGCGTCGGTGAACATCTGCGCGGCGAGCGAGACGGTCTGGATGCCCATGCGTATGACCGGATTGAGCTTCACCGCGATCACGACGCGCGCAGGTCTCATCACGTCGGCGAACCGCTTGCGCCTGGTGATGAACGTCTGCCGCACCTCGGAAGGGATCGAGCGCATCGATCGCCAGTCATGAATGATGGTGGTCGGCTTCTCGGACGGCTGGTGAAGGATCATCCAGTCGAAGAAGTCGAAGAGCGTGCGCGCGTGCTCGACCGTCGGAATGGTTGCGGTCGATTCGGTGTAAAGGACGCCCTGCTCGGGGAAGACCCAAGCGCCGCCCACGTCGCTCAGAGGGATCGGTTCCGTGAAGGCTGTGAAGCGCACCCCGGGACGAGCATACCAGCCGGCTCACCGGCCGAAATGGTCGAAGCCCGGCGCCGCTACGGGGCGCGTCCCGCCGGCCTCGTCCCGGAGCAGGACCTGGGGCGGGCCGGCGACGACCTCACCGATCGTCCGGAAACCCTCGAGTGTGGCGGACGCGGGCGCGGCACAGAGGAGCGCGTAGTCCTCACCCCCGGCGAGGATCAGTTCCGTCGCTACGCGACCGATGCGCGAAGCGACCGCGGCGAGCTCGTCGTCGGCGAGCGACGCTTCATCGAGGAGGATCGTCAGCGCGCTCTCCGAGGCGATGTGCCCCGCATCCGCACCGGCACCGTCGGAGATGTCGATCGCCGCGGTCGCACCGTCGCGCACCGCGGCGAGCCCCTCGGCGATCCGCGCGCGCGGCCGGCGGAATGCGGTGACCGCGCGTTCGCTCTCGGCAGTTCGGTGCTGCTCGAGGAGCGCGAGCCCCAGCGCAGCCCAGCCGAGATCTCCGCTCAGCCAGAGGCGGTCGCCGGCGCGAGCGCCGTTGCGGGTGAGGGGACGCCGAGCGCGTCCGAGGACCGCCGTAGTGATCGAGATCGCATCGCCGCGCGCGAGGTTCCCGCCGATCACCGCGGTGCTCGAGGCTTCGGTAGCGTCGCGCTGCCCGCGAGCGATCGCTTCGACTTCGTCGTCGGTGACCGTGCGGGGCAAGACGAGTGACGAGAGCACACCCATCGGGCTCGCGCCCATCGCGGCGAGATCGCTGAGGGCCGCCATCGTCGCCCGGTATCCGACGTCCTCGAGCGACATCAGATCGCGACGGAAGTGCGTGCCCTCGACCGCTGCGTCGATCGACCACACCAGCGGAAGCTCGCCCGGCGCGAGCACGGCCGCGTCGTCACCGATGGACAAGAGGAGGGCCGGATCCGCGCTGGACGACGCGAACAGCCTGCGGAGCTTGTCGATTCGCTCGTGCTCGGACGAGCGGCTCACGGCGCTTCGACGCGCGCGCGCTGCCCCGAGGTGCTCGTTCCCAAGAACGGAAACACGACGACGAACACCGAGCCGTGAGGATGGTTCGCTTCGACGCGGATGCGACCCTGGTGGGCTTCGACGATGCGCCGGACGATGGCGAGGCCGAGCCCTGCGCCGCCCTGCTCGCGCGTCGACGACTGATCGACCTGATAGAAGGGATCGAAGACGCGCTGCCGCTCGTGCTCGGGAATGCCGATGCCGGTGTCCTTGACCCGCACCTCGATCTCGCGTCGCAGCGGAGCCAAGAGAACGAGACCCGCGCTCTCGGTCTGGCTCGCTTCGACCTCTCGGATGCTGATGGAGACGGTGCCGTCTTTCGGCGTGAACTTGACGGCGTTGTCGATCAGGTTGACGAAGACCTGACGCAGCCGGTCCGGGTCGGCGCGAAGCGGCGGCACCTTGATCCCCGGCTCGACGAAGACGCGCACGCCCTTCTTGGTCGCGGCCGGACCGATGGTCGAGATCGCGTCGTTGACGACCGCCTCGATCGGGACGCTCATCGGGTGCATCCGCAGCGTGCCGCTCTCGAGCTTCGACAGATCGAGGAGGCTGAGGATCAGCTTGAGGAGCTGGTCGCCCTTTTGCCGGATCGTCTGTACGAACTCGAGCTGGTCCTTGGTGAGCGGACCGCACATGCCTTCGGCGAGCATTTCGCTGTAGCCGATGATCGACGTCAGAGGCGTTCGTAGCTCGTGCGAGACCGTCGCCAGGAAGCTCGACTTCAGGTGGTCGAGCTGCTTCAACCGGTCGTACGCAGCCTCGAGCTCTTCGTTCTTCCTGAGCAGCTCGGCGTAGCTCTCCTCGATCGAGGCGAGGTGCATCGTCGAGGCGTAGTGGGCGCGCTGGCCGGCGTGCAGGATGAGATCGAGGCTCAGGCGGAGATGCTCGAGCAACGCGCGAGGGCGCTCGTGCTCCGAGTGGGTGATCGGACCGATGGCGAGCCGACCGATGACGTCATGGTCATATTCGATCGGCGCGACGAGGAAGACGGTGCCGGCGGCGGCAGCCCCTCCGGCGGGGACCACGTGCACGACCACCTCGCCAGCTTCGACGGGCGCATTCTCGATGGCGACGTCGCCGCTCCCGACGAGCAGCGTGCCCGACGACGAGCGCAGGTGGACCTCGTAGCCGGAGATCCCTCGGAACGACGCAGCGAGCTCGCGGAGAGTGTCGGCGTGAACGACTTCTTCGAGACGCGGCGCGGAGCCGATCTCGGTCCCCGAGTAACGGGGCGGAGACGAGCTTGTCCGTTCCGACCCTGCTGTCACCCGGCGCCCCCCTGGCTGCGCGGCGCAGCGCTGCCGGTCCGCGCACCGGAGCTCGGCGGCGCCGCAGGCGCGCCGACGGCCTCGAACACGCCGCCGATGCGGCGGTTGAGGAGCTCCTCGATCGGCCCCGTGGCGCCGAGCTGCAAAGCGGCGCTCTTGACCAGGTCCATGCCGGAGACCTTCAGCTTGCGCGACAGATCGTGGCGCTTGTCGAGCGTCAGCCACGAAAGATGCAAGAGGGCGAGGAAGGTCTCGAGCACGCCGTCCCCCTGGCGGGCCACGGCCTTGAACACGGGCTCGCGGCCGCGGTTGGCCATCTGCGCGAGCTCTTCGTCGGTGCGGATGTCCGGAAGGTCGCGCTTGTTGAACTGGATCACGAGCGGCATCTTCGCGATCTCGGATCCGTTCGCCTTCAGGTTGTCGCGCAAATCGATGAAGGATGCCGCGTTGTTCTCGGTCTCCGTCACGCGAGAGTCTGCCACCAGCGCGACGCCGTCGGCCCCTTGGAGCACCAACTTGCGCGTCGACGAGTGGATGGGCTGCCCGGGGACGGTGAACAGCTTGATGCGAAGCCGGACGTCGCCGGTCTCGCTCTTGAACGTGAGCGGCAAGAGATCGAAAAAGAGCGTTCGGTCGTTCTTGGTCTCGAGCGTCATCAGGCGCCCTCGCGCCTGCTGCCCGGCCCGATCGTGGAGCGCCACGAGGTTCGTCGTCTTACCGCTGAGAGCTGGTCCGTAATAGACCAGCTTCATCGTTACTTCACGGGCGGCGAAGTCGAGCTGCACGGAGAGCCATGATTACACAGATCGCGGCCTCGAGACCTCAGGAAGTCGCGGTCTCAAGTAGCGGTTGGGGCTGCCGGCGCAGCCGCGTCTGCGGGCGCAGAAGGCGCCGTTTTCTCGGGCCAAAGCGCCTTTCGGAGCGTGCCGAGGTGCTCGAGCGCCCGACCGAGCTGCTTCGACTGTTCGTCGCAGGTCCCCATGCTCGCGCGGACTTCATCCGCCCCCGCCTCGCGCTCGTTGCGGGCCTGCTTGAGGATCTCGATGAGCTCGCGATGCAGCTCTTCGCCGGCCGCGACGACCCAGGCGTCCAGCCGATCGGCGAACGTCTGGATCATCTCCTCGAGCTTGGGGCCGAGCTTGCCGGCGGCCTCACGGATCGCGGCCGGCGCCATCTCTCGTGCCCGGTCGCGTGTCATCTTCTCGGTGCGCGAGCGCAGGTACATCGCGAGCGGCACCGCCGCGACCAGCAGCCCGCCGCCCAGGAGCATGTTGGTGAACAGCGCGCCGATGCCCACGGTGACGAGGGCGACGACGCCGACGTCGCCGCTCAGGGTGTCGACCTGCACATCCGGGGCCTTGATGTCGCCGCCGAGCTTGTCGGAGAGGCGCTTGGCCGATTCGTTGGCGTCTTCGCGCACGAGCGCGACGGTGCGCTCGGCGAGGCCCTCGAGCGCGTGGGCGACCTCTTTCGTCTCTTTCTCCGCCCACTCGACGAACGTGCGCTCGAGGAAGGGGCCGAGGTGGAGCTTGATCTCGTCGGTCTTTGCCTTGTCGACGAGCGCCGGAACCTGCTTGATCACGTCGTCGACGAAGTGATCGAGGTCGCGCCGAACCCAGGCACGGATCGCGGCCACCTCTTCGCGGATGAACGAGCGGCGCTGCTCGACCGTCTTCGCCTGGCCGGCGAGATCCTTCTCGAGGATGTCGATGCGTCGCGAGAGGTCCTCGACCGACATCTGCACGGCGCGCCGGCGAGCGTCGACGCCCTTCTGGAGGAGCTGTCCGATGTCGATGCCTTGGCCGAGAGCGTTGTCGAGCAGGATGCGGCCGCGCTCTTCGGCGAGGAACGACATGAGGTGCTCGACGAGGTCGTTCATCCCGCTCTTCGCGTCGTCGCCCGCGAGCTTTCTCTCGGCCGAGACGGGGAAGACCACCGCCTTCGGGAGAATTTTCTCGAGCTCGGTGCGCACGTAAGAGAGCGCCTCGCGCTCCTCGGCCTCGTCCCAGATGTCGCGCTTGGTGACGACGAAGATGATCTTGTTCCGCGACTGCGCGAGGAGCTTCTCTTGCAAGAAGATGCGCTCGCTCTCCTTGAGCGGCTGCCCGGCGTCGAGGAGGAACAGGACCGCGTCGCTCTTCGGGATGTAGTTGTACGTGATGTCCGCCCGCTGCAGGCTGAGGTCGTTCACGCCTGGCGTGTCGACGAGGACGATGCGCTCTTTGAGGATCGGGGAGGGAAGGAACACCTCGAGGTAGCGCACCTCGCGGTCGCCGGTGCCGGCGCCTTCGCCGGTGACGGCGAACCGCCGTACGGCCTCGACAGGCAGCTCCTGGCGCTCGCCGTTCTCACGCACCACTGCTGCGCTGGGCGTCTCGCCGTACTCGAGGTGGTGAATCACCGCCGTCGTCGGCGTCACCCCCACGGGGAGGATGCCGTCACCGCCGTCGCCCGGGGCGTGGAGCAGCGCGTTCACGAAGGTCGTCTTGCCGTGGTTGAACTCGCCCACCACCACGAGGTGGAAGCGGTCGGCCTCGAGCTTCTTGACGAGATCGCTGTCGACCTTGGCCGCGAGCGACTTGGCCCCGATCCGGGTCGCCAGCGTTACCAGCTCGGCGACGGCTGCGGTGACCTCGCGCTTCTTCGCGTGAAACGACTCGAGCATTCGTGCCCCTCTCTCTTTCCCTTCAGCGCCGTCGGGTGATGAACATGAACAGAGTCAGCCCAGGACCTTGATGATCTCGTGCACCTTGTCGTCGACTTCTTTCATCGAGATGCCGCCTTCGCCGAGCCGGGCGTGCTTTCGATAGAGCTCGCTCTCGGCGAAGTGCCTGAGGGCGATGACCCGTTTCGGCAGGACCGGGTGGCTGAGCCGCATCTCGGCATAGCGGCCGACGCCCTCCTTCATTTCCTCGTACTGCTGGACGAACGCCTCCATGTTGAGCTCGCCGTAGAGCTTCGAGCTGCCCAGGGCGAGCTTGGTGAGGGCCCGTGTCGAGACGTCGAGGTTCTGGCAGCAGATGAGGCCGGCTCTGTCCGAGGTGATCTCGGCCCGGCGCAGCCAGCTCATGAGCGCCATCTCGGCCGGGGCCATCAGCCAACGGGTCGCTGCGCTGGCGATGAACCGGAGGTAGTGGAGCGCGGTCAGGTACACCACGTGGTTGTTGTGGATGTGGCCACATTCGTGACCGATGACGCTGAGGAGCTCGTCTTCCGAGAAGTTGTCGATGAGCCCGCTGTGGATCATGATGACGGAATCGTCATTTGTTCCGAGCGCGGCGGCGTTCATGACCGGGTTGTTGACGATGTAGATCGTCGGCGTGGCGATCCCGAGCGTCTCCGCGCACTTGGAGGCGAGCCTGAGCACCTTGGGGAACTGGTTGGGGCCGACCTTCACCGAGTGGCCGAGGAGCTGGCCCTTGGTGATCGACCGGAAGAGCCGGACGCTCGCCGTCACCACGTGCTCGATCGGCTTGAGCCGGTCGAAGGTGCGCCGCGTGTGATGGTCCGACACGTACGCATAGGCTTTGCCGCCATCGCGACCGTCGTCGGGAAGGCTCTTCTCGCGTCCGGTGACGAACGCCTGGAAATCGAGGGCGCCTACCTCTGCCATATCGAGGGAAGGTACTGTCCGCAGCGGGTTCGCGCAAACGGCACCCGAGCCGGAGAGAGGGTCTTTGCGGCCGTCAGCCGGCGAAGAGTGGCCAGATCCCTCGGGAAGCCTCTTCGATCGCGTCGAGGCGGGCGATCCAGCGGCGGAAATCCTTCTTGATTCCCACCCCCGCGGGTCGAAGCTCATAGTCGGTGATCCGGGTCGTCGCGAAGCGGACGCAAGCGAGGCGCGCAGCCCTCGGGACGTCGGCGATCTCCTCCGGAGAGAGCTCCCGGGCCGACATGTACCCCTCGACGAGCGACCGCGACAGCGAGGTGTCGAAGCCGTCACCGAAGCACCACGCAAGGACAGTGACCGCCAGGTCGAACGAGGCGGTGCCGCGCGAGGCGCTCTCGAAGTCGAGGAGCACAAGGCCGCGCTCGTGGAACAAGACGTTGTCCCGGAAGAGGTCACCGTGAACGAGCGGGAGCTCCGGCGTGCCCGCCGCCGGCTCCGCGATGCCGTCGAGCGATCCGAGCAGGCGATCCCGCGCGCTCGCGACCTCTGCCGGTAGTTCGCGGCAGCGGAGCCCGTCGAGCCGAGCTCGGATCGCATCGGCTCCGAAGCGCGACGGCCCGGTGAGGGCAGCGGGGAGGTCTTTTCCTGCGAGGTGCACCCGCGCGAGCGCTCGACCGACCGCGTGGGCGTCGCCCGGCGTGACGCTCTTTTGACACCTGATCGTGCCCGCGACGAACAGGTAGAGGGCGATCGCCTTTTCCCCTCGCAGGGCCGTAAAGCCGAGCCCGTCGGTGCGGGGTAGGGGGGCAGGGGTCGGAACCCCCGCGCGCACCAGCGCATCGGCCAGGGCGGCCTCTCGGGCCGCGCCCGCGTGGTCTTGCTCCTCGTAGAGGCGCAAAAAGAACCGGCCGCCTTCTTCGGTGGTGATCGCGTAATTCGTGTTTACGCTTCCTGCCAGAACGCCCTCGGCTTTGGCTGCACGCACGCCGAAGGCAGCACACGCTCCCCGGATCTCGTCGATGTTCAGCTCGGTCAGGATTGCCATGGGGCTCCGTCTGAGGGACCTTTCCGAGAGCGCCAACGCATCTATGCCCGAAGTCTACGGAAACACAACCGGTCTCAGCCCCCACGCCCACCGCACCCTCGAGCGCATCTACCGGCGCCGCATCCCGCTCGACGCGATCACGACACCGGAGCTCGGCCGTTCCCTCGCCGAAGCCTCGCGCGAAACGGGGCGACAGGTCGGGGTCTTGGTGCATCGCTCGGGCGAGATCGATCATGTAGTCGTCGGCGATGCCACGCGGTTGATGCTGCCGGACATCGGTCGCTTGCGCGCCGCGCAGGGCCGTCTTCGTGGCATCCGGCTGGTGCACACCCACCTCTTCGGTGAGGAGCTGACGCGTGACGACATCGTCGACCTGGTCCGCCTGCGCCTCGATCTCGTGGCGGCGATCCAGCTGACGCCCGAAGGTGAGCCCAAGAGCGTGCACTACGCGCACGTGGTACCGCCCGATCCCCGCCCGAAGACCAACGGGGCGGCCGAGGAGCGCGTGCCACCGTATCGGGTGGTGGGGCCGGTGCTCTGGGGCAGGGTCCCGAACGACTTCGGTGAGGTCGTTCGCTCCCTCGAAGCCGAGTTCGCCCGGGTCCGCATGCTCCGCGCCAACGAGGCGAAGGACGGTCGCGCGCTCCTCGTACACGTCGGTGAGAAGTCGAAGCCGCACGCCCTCGTCAACGCAGAGGAGAGCCTTCGCGAGCTCAGCGAGCTGGCGCGCACCGCCGGCGCTCGTGTCGCCGACACCATCCTTCAGGTGCGCGATCGGATCGACCCGCGCACCGTTCTCGGTAAGGGCAAGCTCGACGATGTCGTGCTCCGCGCCGCCGAGCTCGACGCGCAAACGCTGGTCTTCGACTGCAACCTGACGCCGACGCAAGCATCGACGATCAGCAAGCACACCGACCTCAAGGTGATCGATCGCACGCAGCTGATCCTCGACATCTTCGCGCAGCGCGCCGAGTCGAGCGACGGCAAGCTCCAGGTCGAGCTCGCGCAGCTCAAGTACGCGCTCCCGCGTCTCGGTCAAAAGGACGACTCGCTCTCGCGCCTGACCGGCGGCATCGGCGGTCGCGGCCCCGGCGAAACGAAGCTCGAGATCGGCCGCCGCCGCGCAAAGGAGCGCGTGAGCCACCTCGAGTCGCAGCTGCGCCGGCTGTCACGCGACCGCGGCGAGCGCCGAAAGCAGCGCGCTCGAAACGGCGTGCCGATCGTCAGCATCGTCGGCTACACGAACGCCGGAAAGAGCACGCTGCTCAACACGCTGACGGGTGCGGGCGTCGTGGCAGAGGACAAGCTCTTCGCAACGCTCGACCCCCGCTCGCGCCGCCTTCGGTTCCCCGAAGAGCGTGAGGTCGTCATCACCGACACCGTGGGCTTCATCCGCGACCTGCCGAAGGATCTCTTCGCGGCGTTTCGCGCCACCTTCGAAGAGGTACAGGGCGCAGACCTGCTGCTCCACGTCGTGGACGCGAGCGATCCGGCGATGGATCAGCAGATCCGCACGACGGAAGAGCTGCTCGGCGATCTCGAGCTGGCAGAGATCCCCCGCATCATCGTCTTCAACAAGGTCGATCGCCTCGACGCCGAGGACAGACGCCTCTTGGGTCACCGCCCCGGCGCCGTCCTCGTTTCGGCGACCGTACCGGAATCGACGAAGCCGCTCCTCGCGGCCATCGCCGAGACGCTCCATTTTCCCCCGACGCGCGCGGAGCTGCTGGCTGCCGCCTTCCCCGCCGTCGAAGCCTCCCCCCTCACGCAGTGAGGGGGGGCCGGGGGGGTGAAACCACAGCGACCGACGTTACCGAGGGGCGCGACTTTGCCCCGCTCGGCAAGACGTCAGCGCTTCTTCTTCTTCGGGCGCCCCTTCGACAGCTCGTCCGCCAGCTTGAGCAGGATGCGCCCGGCCTTGGTCGCGCTGTAGAGCTTGCGCGCTCGATCCTTCGTCTTGTTGAGGGGCGTCACCACCGCGAAGCCCTTCTTCATGAGACGGTTCAAATAGACGTACGCCGAGCCGCGCGGCACGCCGGACTCGGCGACGAGCTCGTTCCCCGGGTACGCCTTCTTGCGCGCCATGATCTTCAGGAACAGCAGCTCCGCATCGGAGATCGCAAACACCCTCATAGCGCGAGGCTAGCCATGGTTCGGGGGCCCTGGCTAGCCTGAGCGAACACAAAAGTTCGTCACCTGCGAAAATGACGAAACCGCCTCACCCGCTTTCGGGTCTGACCCGATTGGGGTGAGGCGGTTTTGGATGCAAAAGAACAGTGCTGTCGTCAGCGGTCAGGGAGCGCAGACGAGAGCCATGCAGTTGTTGCTCGTGCACTCCTCGTTCACGGCGCACGTCTGTCCGTTGGCGAGCTTTGCGGTGCAGTCTCCGGTCGTTCCGCCAGCGCCCATGAAGCCGCCGCAGAAGAAGCCCGCGGCGCATTGGACGTGGTCGGCGCATGTGCCCGAGAAGCAGGCGGTAGCGCCGTTGCAGGCGAAGTTGTCAGGGCATGCGGCTGCGGTGCCGCCCTGGCACATGCCGGCTGCGTCGCAGGTGTCCTGCGGGTTGAGGGTCGAGCCGGCGCACATCGGCCCCGAGCCGCACGCGTCGCCTGCGGTCTCGTTCCCGCAGACCCCGCCGGCCGCGCAGGCATCTGCCTGGCAGTTGGTGGCGTTGTCGGTGCAAGCGTCCTTCGGATCCTGGCCGACGTCGACGTCGGAGCAGACGCCGTCATTGCCGGCGGTGAGCGCGGCGATGCAGGCCTGGCAACCAGCGTTGCACGCGTTGTTGCAGCACACCTGCGGCTGCCCGGTGCCGTTTGACGGGCATTGCCCGCTCATGCACTCGTCGTTCGCGGCACACACGATGCCGTCCGCCTTGGTCGCGACGCAGGTGCCGCCCATGACCGACGTGTCGCACCACTGGTTGGCGCCGCAGTCCCCGGTCGTCGTGCAAGCCGCGCACATGTTGCTGCCGTTGCAGAAGCCGCTCAGGCAGTCGCCGGCGCCCATGCAGCCTTGGCCGTTGGGACAGTCACCGCAGTCCGGCCCACCGCAATCGGTGCCGGTCTCCATCCCGTCCATCGTCATGTTCTGGCACTGCTCCGGGACGCAATCGTGTGCGGTCTCGTCGCAGACCTCGGGCGCGGTGCACTGCGTGTCGTTGTTGCATTCGACGCAACCGCCGTTGCCGTCGCAGACGCCGGCCATCACGCCGCCGCCGCCGCCACCTTCGCCAGGCGCCGTTGCGCACGCGGTGTCGATCGCCACGTTGGTCGGATCGCCGCACATGTTGCCGTCGCAAGCTTTTGCGAGGCAGTCGCTCGCGGGCTCGGGGCAATCGTCGGGGTTGCACATGGCCTCGCCGCCCGAGCCGCCCATTCCGGTCGTCGTCGAGGCGGTCGTCGTCCCACCGCCGCCGCCGCCGATGGGCGCGCCGCCGCCTTGCGGGATCAGGTCGTGGTCGACCGCCGCGATCAGCTCGCAGCCGCCGGAAGCGAGCGCCAACGCGGCCATCGCGCCGAAGCTACAAAGAGCAAAGGTCTTCATTCGCATTGTCGGGATCCTCGCGCCTTGAAAGCGGCCCTTAGAAGCGGAACGTACCCACGGCGCCACCGCCGTTGGGTCCGGCGTAGGGCGCGAAGTTGAACGCCTTCTTGTCCTCGGCGGGCTTCTCTTCCTCGCCACCGCTCGAGTCGGTGAGCAAGAGGACGAGGCCGGTGACGCCGAAGGTGAGCGCGACGCCGAAGGACATGTCCGCGATGAGCGCATTGCGCTCGGTCTCGTCGAACAGCTCTTGCGTCGGCGTGTCTTCGAACTCGCTCTTCGACTGCAGCGCGAGCACGCCGAACACGCCGCCGACCACGGCGCCCGCGCCTGCCAAGCTGAGCGTGACGATCGCCGGGATGAGCGTCGAGGTGCCCTCCGACTCGCTCGTCGGCTGGGTCTTCGGCGGCTCGGCCTTCGGCGGCTCCTTCGGCTTGTCGGGCGTCGCGACCCCACCGCCCGCGGCGGGCGTGAGCGTGACCGGGACTTCCTTCTTCTCGCCGCGCTTCACCTCGACCTCGATCTTGGTCTCGTCGAAGCCGTCGGCTTTCGCGCTGATGGTGTGCTTGCCCGGAGGAACCTTGACCGGGTTGCCGGTCTGCGGCTGGCCGTCGACCGAGAGGACGACGTTCGCGGCCTCAGCCGGCGTGACGACGACCTTCACGTCCGCGGGCGCGTTCTGCAGCGCAGCGATGCGCGCCTTTGCCGCGTCGATGCGCTCCTTGTTCTTGTCCGCCGGCGGGTTCGACGCCAAAAACGCCTCGTACGCCTTGATGGCGTTGTCGACGTCGTTGGCCTTGTCGAGGCTCTCGGCCATCTTGAACTTGGGGACCGCACCGGGGACGAGCTCGTCGGCCTGCTTGTAGAGGTCGTGGGCGGCGGCGTATTCGCCGGCCGCGAACTTCGCCTGCGCCTCCTCGAAGAGCTTCTTGGCGGTCTCTTTCTTTTCCTTCTCGGTCTTCGGCTTGGCCGGCTTGTCTGCGGGCTTGCCGGCCGCCGGTTTGTCGCCCGGCTTGCCTTGGGCGAGCGCGGGGGAGCCGGCCAGACCGAGCACGAGGCTCGACACAGCGGCAAGGGCGATGGACCGGCACACGTGACGACGCATAGGGAGTTCCTCCTCGACGAAGCTCAGCGCAAGCCTACACCAGGCAGGCCTTCGGCAAGGCTCGATTTTTGTACGTCACCAGGCCGTCACGTGGGCTCTGTAGGCAGCTCGACGCCCAGGGAAATTCCGAGCTCGTCGAGAGCAGCCCACGCCTCGCTGGCGAGCGCGCGTAGCGCCGCGACATGGCCTTCGAGCTGGGCTGCGAGGACGGAACGGTCGCGCTCGAGCGCCTCGTTCGCCAGCGCGAGCTGGGTCTGAAGCTCCTCGATCTGGTTGCCGAGATCGGCGGCACGCGCCCGGGTCACCTCCTCGCCATGGTCGAGCGTCGCCTCTTCCCAGAGCAGGGCGTCGACGGTCGAGACGCGGTGGGCCCCCGAGAGGCGCTGCGATCGGACTCGATCCGCCTGCTCGGCCAGCGTGCCGGCCCACCCGAGCGCACGTGATCGGGTGCGAGCGTGCTCGTCGATGCGCGTCCCGATCTCGGCGCGCACGATGCGCCCGCGCTCCTCGACTGTGGCGAGCGCCCGTGTGTCGGCGCTCACCGTCGCGCCGAGGCGCTCGATCATCGTCATCAGCTCGCTCGTCTGGCGCAGATCGTCGCCGAGCCCGGGCCGAACCTCGACCTCGGCTCGGTCGCGGACGACGTCCCACGCGCGCTGGCAGAGCGGAACGATCTGATCGAACGGCATCGACAAGAGCTTCGGCCCATGACGTCGCGGCATCCGGCGGACCGTGGGCGGGTCCTGCTCCACGGGCTCCTCGCGCGGCGCGAGCACCTCGCGCAGCAGCGCCACGACCTCGAACGCGTCCCGCGGCCGCTCCTCGGGATCCCAGGCGAGGAGCCGGCCGAGGGCGAGATCGAACGAGGTCGGCGCGCCGGGAACGATGTCGGCGATCTTCTGTAGCGCTGGCTGGCTCGCGGAGAGGAGCTCTTCGGCGTCGTACGGCAGCGCGCCGCAGGCGCACTGGTAGACGATGACGCCCAGCGAGAAGAGATCGCTCCTCGCGTCGAGCGACCCTTTGCTGTTGAGCTCGGGAGCGACGTAGCCGGGGCTGAGCTGCGTTGCGAGAAACCCAGTCGTCCCCGCCAGCTGCGGCCCGGCGCCGGAGAGGAGCTTGGCAACCCCGAAGTCGGTGAGCTTCACGAGGTCGTCGCCGCCGCGTTGCTCCACCACGAGCACGTTGGAAGGCTTGAGATCGCGGTGCACGACGCCCATCTCGTGCGCTCTCGAGAGCGCGAGGCCGAGGCGCAGCCCGATGTGCGCGGCGCGCTCCCAGCCGAGCGGTCCGCGCGCGAGCGTCCGCGAGAGCGCCTCGCCGGGGACGTACTCCATGACCAGGAACGCGGTCTCGTCGGTCTCGCCGTAGTCCGTGATCTCGACGATGTTGGGATGGTTGATCCGGTTGACCGCCTTCGCCTCGCGCAAGAAGAGCGATCTCAGCCCCGGATCGCGGCCGACCTCGGTACGAAGGATCTTGATGGCGCTCAGGCGGTCGATGAGCACGTGCCGCGCGAGGTACACCTCTGCGAGGCGGCTCTCGCCGAGGCGCGCGATCAACCGATAGCGGCTCGCAACGAGGCGACCGAGCCAGGACGCGTCGGCAGTTCCCGGAGCGGCCGGACGAAGGGTTCCGGGCACGATAGAGGAGACTAGCCCTCGTCAGCCCACGACGGGAAGACGAGCTTCCCCTCGAGCTTGAACCCGACGACTTTGTCCCGCATCGCGGCGCCGCGGGTGCCGGGCGCGAGCGCGCTCCGCATCTCGGCGAGACGCCGCACGAAGCTCGCCATCCGTCGATCCCCGAGGATCGCCTCGAGGTCTTCGCGAATCCGCTTCACCAGCGCGGGCGCCGCTCCGCCGCTCGCGACCGTGATCCTCAGCCCTGACACGTCGGTGCTCGCGGGGTTCACGAACGTCGAAGCCGCCGGCCGATCGAGCGTGCACACCAGCGTCCCGCGCTCCTTCGCTCGCTCGAAGAGCTCATGGCCGACCGCGTCGTGCGCCGGCGAGACGAAGACGACCGCTGCGCCCTCGACGTCCGCCGCTCCGCCCGCCGGGTCGACGAGCCGCACCTCGCCCTCACGTACCCGCGCCGCGAGCCTCTCGCAGAGCTCCTCACGCCGCGCGAACACCTCGATCGCACCCCCCGCCGAAAGGAGGCGCTCCACCTTCGATGCAACTTCTTCGCACCCCCCGATGCAGACACACCGCCGCCCCCGCACCACCAATCCGATCGGAATCGTGTCCTCGAGCCTCACGACGAAACCTTCTTCTTCTTTTTCTTCTTCGGCTTTGGCGCCTCCGGCTTCGGCTCCTCGGGCTTCGGGTCCTCGGGCGCCGTCTTCGTCTCGCTCTCGGTTTCGGAATCCTTGCCCGTCGCCCCGTCGTCCGTGCCCGTCTCCCGAGTCGTGCCCGTGCCCGTGCCCGTGCCCGTGCCCGATTCTTCGATTTCCTTCTCAGCCCCCTCCCAAATGATCGGAGCCATCGCTGCTGACGGATTCTTCTCCGCGTTCTTCCAGAAAACCGAGAACCCCCACGCCGCCACCGCTGCCGACAACAATCCAATCAGCTGCGACGTCGAAAGCTTCGCCGGCTGCGCCGCGACGAACTCCGCCGGCCGCAGCATCACGAACGACACCACCGCCGGAAGCGCGAACGCCACCTGTGCCGCGAGCCGCGGCCCCTTCGATCGAACCGCGGGCGCGATCCCGAACGCGAACGCGCCTCCGAAGACGGCGAACGCGATCGGAAAGAGCACGTGCGCGGGCAGCGCCGGCGGAACGTCGCCACGCTGCACGTCGTCACGGACGAACTCGAGGCAGAAGCGCGCGAAGCCGTAGAGGAACGTGAACGAGAGGAAGAGCTGGCCGCGGAAGGTCTGCCGCTTGCGAAGCCACAACAAGAAGACGAAGAGCGCGAGGCCGACGCCGGCTTCGTAGAGCTGCGTCGGATGAACCGGCAAGGATGTCGGAGCGTCGGGCGCGACCCACCCCAGGTCGACGTGGCGGACCCACGCCTCTGCGCCCTCTCCGCCTTGGACCGTCCCTTCGGGCCAGTGCGGGAAGGTTCCGACGCGCTTCAGCCACCCCGGCGCGGTCTCGGAGAGCCGCTCACCGAAATCGCAGCCGTAGAAGTAGCAACCGAGACGGGTGAAGAAGAAGCCGAGCGCGACGCTCGGAACGCCGACGTCCGCCCACGGGATGATCGGGAACTTCTTCCAGCGGAGGTAGCCGAAGCTCGCCGCGAGCCCGCCGAGGAAGCCGCCGTACGCGACCATCCCCCCACTCCGTACCTCGAAGATCGAGCGGACCTTCTCCCACGTGGTCGCTTCGTTCGCGTACTCCTCGGGCAGGATCGGGTTGGTCGCGACGAAGAGCAGACGCGCCCCCAAGAGCGCTGCGAGCGCGGTGATCACGTAGCAGTTCGCCAGCATCTCGCGCGGCATCCCATCCCTCTCGGCCATGCCCAGGGTCAGGTACCAGCCGACGATCAGCGAGATGCCGAGCATCACGCCCCACGTGTAGATCGGGACTTCACCGAGCCATGGGAGCGGCAGGCGGAACAGGATCGGATGCACTGCGTCCTCCCTTAGCCACGAGCCGTTTCGCACGGCAAGCGCCCGCGCGTGGTACCCTTTCGGCGTGCGGCGAGGTCTCTGGGCGGCGGTCGGCTGGTTATCGGCGCTGCCGGCTTGCGTCCCCGAAGGTCCCGCAACGAAGGAAGAGTCGGCCCCGGCGCCGGAGGAGGCGCCCGAAGCCCAGGCCGATCCCGAGCTTACCGAGCCGTTCCGGGACGACTTCGAACGGGCCGCCCTCGGGGACGACTACCTCGCGCTCTCGCCGGTCTGGGCCATCGATGGCGGACGAGTGTGCGCCGAAGGCGCCAGAAACCACGGACTCTGGGTTCGCCGGCGCCTTCCGCGTGCCGTCCGCATCGAGCTGGACGCGATCGCACAGACCGAGGAGGGCGATCTCAAGGTCGAGCTCTTCGGCGACGGCCGGTCGGGCGCTACCAAGGAATCGTACGACGACGCCACCGGGTACATCGCGATCTTCGGCGGGTGGCGCAACTCGCAACACGTCCTCGCTCGCCTGGACGAGCACGCCGACAACCGGCTCGCGCTGGCGGTCGCGCCCACTTCCGAGGATCCCCGCGCTCACCGGGTTCTGCCGGGCAATCGCTACCGCTTCAAGTTCGAGCGGAAGCAGGGCAACATCTTGGCCTGGTACGTGGACGGCCGGTTGCTCTTCGAGTTCGATGATCCGAAGCCGCTCGCAGGAGCGGGGCACGATCATTTCGCATTCAACGACTGGACCGCGCGGGTCTGTTTCGACAACCTCGAGATCGTTCCCCTCTGATGGAACCCGCCGAGCTGCAGACCAACCTCGAAGAGCTGGAAGAGCGCATCGATCGAGTGCGCGCGCTCTACGAGCAGTACTTCTGCGGCATCGAGAAGCTCGAGCCGCAGATCCCGCGCAAGGACGTCGACCGAAGGATCTTCGTCCTACGCAAAGAACAGATCCGGAACACCGCGATGCGGTTCAAGTTCCAGACCCTGGTGCAGCGCTACAACACGATGAGCCAGCACTGGGGCCGCGTGCTGCGCGAGATCGAGAACGGCACCTTCAAGCGCGATCTCGCGCGCGCGGCCGCCCGGTTCGGGATCGACGATGCGCTCACGGCCGTCGGTAAGAAGCGCGCGAAAGGCCTCGCCAAAGGCCTCGAAGCGCAGCTCGATCGCGAAGGCCGCAGGAAGCAGCAGCAAAAGAAAGAGGAAGAGTACGAGGTCGTCGACGAGGCCGACTTCGAGGCCGTGGATGAGTTCGACGACGATGCACCGACGCCGCCGCCGGTGCGCGTCGGGCCTCCGCCCGGAGCGCATCCGCTCGACGCGGTTCCTTCGATCGACGACTTCCACGACGACGATCCGCGCACCGACATTTCCGAGCCCCCCGGCCCGGCGCATGCTCCCCACCAGCGCCCCACCCACACAGCGTTCGGTCGAAGCGCCCAGGTGCAGCAGCAAGCGCACTACGCACAGCCCACCCAAGCTCAGCCGCACTACGCGCAGCCGCAAGCGCAGCATCAGCAGACCCAGCAGCCGCAGGCGCAGCATCTACAAGCCCAGCATCCACAAGCAACGCCGTACATGCCGCCGGTCGCGGCCGCTGCGGCGCAGCGCTCCTCGGCGCCTGCGGCGGAGCCGAAGAAAGCCGGCGGTGGTCTGCGTCTCGGTGGCGGTCCCGACCGTGGACCGCGCGTTGGCCCCCATCCGCTCCTGGTCCACCACGATGGCCGCGGCCAGCGAGCAGTCCCGCTTGGCGAGGTCGGCGTAGTCGGGTCGGGTCGG
>JBGTSH010000140.1:0-24921 GCA_041940405.1 Polyangiaceae bacterium | reverse complement strand
GACGGCTTCGATCACACCTCCGGCATCGTCGTTGTCGCCTCGACCAACCGTCCCGACGTTCTCGACTCCGCCGTGGTTCGTCCCGGCCGCTTCGATCGCCAGGTCGCGGTCCCGCTCCCCGACGTCCGCGGCCGGCGCCAGATCCTCGACGTTCACGCAAAGCCCATCGATCTTCACGAGGAGGTCGACCTGGCCCACGTCGCACGTCAGACGCCCGGCTTCAGCGGCGCCGAGCTCGCGAACCTCCTCAACGAGGCTGCGATCCTCGCCGCGCGCGACGAGGCCGAGTCGGTCGGCATCGAGCACATCGAACGCGCTCGCGACTTCATGCTCATGGGCGCCGAGCGCAAGGGCATGCGCCTCGACGAGCAGGAGCGGTACGCCACCGCGGTCCACGAGGCCGGACACGTCGCCATCGGCATGGTCGCAGAGCACACCGATCCGGTGCACAAGGTCTCCATCCTCCCGCGCGGCCGCGCGCTCGGCATCACCGCGTCGCTGCCCGAGAAGGACCGCGCGATGTACACGAAGGAGTACCTCGAGGATCAGATCTGCATGATGCTCGGCGGACGTGCGGCCGAGATGGCAATCCTCGGCACGATGACGGCCGGCGCGAGCGACGACATCGAGCGCGCCACCAACATCGCGCAGAAGATGGTGGCCGAGCTCGGCATGAGCGAGATCGGGCCCATCTGCCTCAAGGGCAGCGCATCGCTGCCTCACAGCGAGAAGCTCCTCGACAGCGTCGAGGAGACCACGCGAACCATCCTGTCCAAGCAGCTCGACCGCGCCGTCGCGATCGTCGAGGCGCGTCGCGCCGAGATCGACCGCCTCGTCGAAGAGCTCCTCGTCCAGGACACCCTGAACCAGGCCGAGATCCGCGCCTGCTTTCCCAACGACGTGAAGGCCACGGCGTAGCGCTACGATCCAGGCGGATTGCGTCGAGCGGGGCAGCGGCCACACTGGGCCCGATGGGTCAGCTGCCCCTCTTCGGAACCGGCGCTCCGGGCATCGACGCCCGGTTTGCAGCCGTCGAACGCATCGAGCTCGAGCACGGCGCGTGGCTCGAGCTCGCGCGCGGCTGGCTGTCCGGCGACGCCGAGCTCTTCGAGCTGCTCCATCAGCGCGTCGTCTGGCGGTCCGAGAGCCGCGTCATGTACGAGCGCGTCGTCGAGGTCCCACGCCGCTACGCGCCGATCGACGACGGTGCCGCGCTTCACCCCGTTCTCCCCGAGATGCGCGTCGCCCTGGATGCGCGCTACAGAACGAGCTTCGAGCGTCTCAGCGTCGCGCTCTATCGCGACGGCCGCGACAGCGTCGCGTTCCATGGCGACTACG
Source organism: Polyangiaceae bacterium (assembly GCA_041940405.1). Taxonomy (GTDB): domain Bacteria; phylum Myxococcota_A; class Polyangia; order Polyangiales; family Polyangiaceae; genus Xiheicaenibacterium. Next base: position 23,583 of record JBGTSH010000140.1, on the reverse strand, counting down.
TCGCGCGTCGCATGCGCGAAGCGCTCGTCGCCACCATTTCGGTCGGCGCGCCCCGGCGCTTTCTCTTGCGACCCACCGGCGGCGGTAGGTCGCTCGCTTTCTCGCTCGGCTGGGGCGATCTCTTGGTCATGGGCGGCTCGTGCCAGCGCACGTACCAGCACGCCGTCCCCAAAGTGGCGCACGCCGATCCACGCATCGCGATCATGTTTCGGCCCATCTGGAACGAAGACGATCCCGATGAGCCGCCCACGACCGAGCAAGGCGCGCGCGACTGACGCCTAGCCCGGGATCGCTTCATGGTCCAACGAACGTGACGTTGGAGATCCAGCCGCGCTTTCTTCGCGCAAGCCGAGCGTCCTCGGTCTCTCCGTCGAAGCGCACGGACGTCGCCGGTTGCACGAGCCCGGTCGGCAAACCCTCCAGAGCGTTCACGCTCACCACCGCGTAGAGTCGGCCATCGATCCGGCTCGTCGCCACCGGCACCACGCCGCACCGCGTACAGATGTGAAAGTCCGCTGTCTTGGTGCCGAACGCGTACCTCGCCACCGCCGACGGCTCCCGCATCGTCACCGCTACCGAGCCCGTCGGGCACGACGTCCACACCCCGCCGTGCTTCAAGCAGAACGAGCAGCTACAGGCGCGAGCCGGGATCTCCTCCGGCTCCGGCGTCCAGTCGAGCGACAGCGAGACGTTTCCGCAGTGACAGCGTCCGGCCATCAGCATGGCTGCGGATCGTAAGGGCGGCTGCGTCGATGCGTCGAGGTCAGGCGATGGGGTGTCCGGGGAGCACAGCCGGCAGGTGCGAGCCTGCGTGGAGCGGTGAAGCGCGTTCCAATGAAACAAACCGTTGCAGCCAGAGCCGGACGACCCACCCAAGCCATCCCGACTGAAACCTTTGGTTTCATTGAAACGCACTTCGCCCGGGCTCACTGCCGGGCCCACTCCGCGCGACTCGCCCCGCGTGCCCGCCCGCGCCACAGCGCGCCCGCGCCAGCTACGCGCGGTGGTACCCCTTCGCCCCCACTTCACGCGCAAGCTCGCTCCCGAACGCCTCTCCACCTTCGAGCGCGGCGATCGCCCGGGCAAAGTCGTAGTTGGGCTGCCATCCGAGCTCGGCGCGCGCGCGGGCGTTGACGTAGACGCGACCGATCGACGGGTACATCTTCCACCCTCGGCGCGCGTAGACCGACGAGTAGCTCGGGGCGTAGCGCGCGACGACCGACGGTGCGTCGCGGCGTAGCGCTTCGAGATCATCCTGCGTGAAGGGTGTGGTCGCGCTGATGATGTAGCGCCCGAAGCCGATGCTCGCGGCGCGCGTGAGCGCGAGCTGGTGCGCGCTCACGACGTCCTCGATGTCGACGCGCCGGTAGAGGAGCTCGTTCACCTTCATGTTGTCGTCGGCGTACCGGGCGCGCACCGATTCGTCGTCGTCCTCTTCCGGGAAGAAGCGCGAAGTGCGAAGGACGATGCAATCGAGGCCGTGCTTGATGTGAAAGAGCTCGCAGAGATCTTCCGCGGCCGTCTTGGTGACGCCGTAGATGTTCTTGGGGATCGGCCTCACGTCCTCGGTGATCCACGCGGCGGGCTCACCGGCAGCGGGCTCGAGCGCACGACCGAAGGTGCTCGTCGTGCTCGTGAACAAGAAGGTCTTGCAGCCGGCCTCTGCCGCTTCCTCGAGCAAGTTGAGCGTGCCGGTGACGTTGGTGTCGATGAACGCCTGGCGGGTGTGCGTCGCGACGTGCGGCTTGTGAAGCGTCGCGGTGTGGATGATCGCGTCCGCCCCGCGCACGTGCTCGCGTACGAACGCGCGATCGACGAGCGAGCCGCGTGCGAGCGTGTGCGGCGACGCGAGCACGTCGAGTCAGACGACCTCATGACTTTCCCGCAGCGTTCGCACTAGCGCTTCGCCGAGGTGGCCCGAGCTACCCGTCACCAGGACCTTCATGGCGTCCTCATGCCACGCATCCTATGCTGGCGCTCGATGATCCTTCGCGCTTGCTCACTGGCTGTGCTCCTCGTGGTCGCTGCTGCCTGTGGTGATGACCAGGGTTCCTCGTCGGGCTCGGGCGGTGGCGCGAACACTTCTACGACCGGGACGAGCACGACCTCGGGCCCGAGCACGACGGCGACCGGTGTCACGAGCTCCACGACGGCGACCGCGACGACCGGGCCAGGCGGCACCAACGCGTCCACTTCGACGGGTGGCGGGGCCGCGACCTGTGCGGCGCTTTGCGCCCAAGCAATATCCCTCGGTTGTCCGACGTCTGCCGATTGCGAAGGCGATTGTCAGGCCGGATATGCGAACGCAGGCATGTGCGCCGACGAGCTCGATGCCTTCCTGTCCTGCGTCGCCAGCGAAGCGACGCAGTGTCAGGACTTCCAGCAGGCACCTCAGGCGTGTGAGGACGAAGCCGACACGCTCATTCAGTGCTCGATGTAGCGCTCAAACCATCAACATCTCGAGCGGCCCCCGGTACTCGGGCCGATCGACGAGGTCGCGATCGCCGAAGAAGTCGATGTTGGTCTGGCCGACCGCGTGGCAGATCGCGGTGAGCAGCTTGTTGTGCGGCACGCGCTCGTCGCTGTTGATGTTGCGCAGGCGCAGGTAGCGGCCCAGACGCAGCGTGCGGTTGCCGCCACCGGCGATGATGGCGGGGTGGCGCGTGTGCTGGTTGTCGTGGCCGTCGTGGCCGAACTCGTTGTGCCAGAAGACGATGGTGTTATCGAGGATCGAGCCGCCGAGCGGATCGTAGGGATCGATCACCTTGTTGAGCTCGTCGAGCACCGCGGCAAAGTGGCCCGCGGCCCAGCGTTGGCCGGCGCAGAAGCCTTGGCGCAGGATGTCGATGTTCGAGCCGCCCCAGTAGTCGTGAACCAGGTTCTCGTGGAACCGGAAGTCCTGTCCGTAGAGGTTTGCGGCGCCTGAGGCCTGCACCTCGGGCACGTCGGTGTAGTAGTTCGGGTAGTCGTCGAGGATGCGCAAGGTCGCGCACATGCTGCGGCCGCACGCGAACGCTTGCGCGATCACCGCGGCATGTGCGCGCGCCACGAGCTCCACATTGGTGTAGTCGCCGACGTTGCCGCCGACGTCGGGGACATCGCTGCCGCTCGTCGTGCAGTAGCCGACGGGTGTCGGCGGCTTGTTCTCGTTGAGCATCTTCATCGCCTCGCGATGCGCGGCGATCTTCTGCTGCTCGACGCCCTTGAGCCGGGCCTCGAGCGCGGTGAGCGCGTTCTGCCCGTGAAGCGTGATTCGGTTCTCTCCCGCGGAGTAGTCGACGACCGGATCGCCCGGATCCGGCGGCTCGAAATCGGCCGGGAAGGCTTGCTGGAAGAGCGCGCTGGGGCTCGTCTCGGCGTCGCGCGGGATGCCGGCGTTGTCGAAGCTCATGCATTTCCACGTGCCGGCGCCCTCGACGCTCGCGGTGAGCAGCACGGGCGCGCCGAGCTGGGCGTGGAGGAAGAAATCGAGCGACGGGTGATTGTCGAAGTTGCCTTCGCGATCTTCGGGCGGCTGCGCGCCGGTGAGCAGCGTTCCTTGCTCGTTGTGCCCGTGGAACGTGCGCACGCCCGGCCTGGTTCCCTCTTTGACGCATTGGGTGTCGAGGCCGTCGAGGATCGTGATCTGATCCCGCCACGGCATCATCGCGTTGAGGATCGAGTTTTCGTACTCGAAGGTGAGGCTCGACAGTGCCTCATCGGCGTTCGCCGGCTCGGCACCGTTCATCTGACGCGGGATCCAGAAGTCGCGATCGACGCCGTGAGGCGTGCGCACGGCGAGGAAGCGGACCGGGCCTGCGGAAGGCGCGGCTTTGGCGCCGCGTTGACCGAGGCGAGCAGCGAGCAGCGCCGCAGCAGCGGAGCCGCCGAGGAGACCGAAGCGTCGTCGGCTGATCATGGCTACTTCCTCCTTTCGATGAACGAAGGGTCGCGCACGATGGCCACCAGGAGCTCCTCGAACGAACCGTTGGAGTTTCGGAATGTCTCGTACGCCTCTGTCGAGGCGCGAACCAGCTGGGGAGAGCCGAACTCGGCGCCCATGACGAAGTGACCGAAGCGCGTCACCAGGCACTCCTGGAACCGCGTATCGGCTGCGAGCGCCGCCGAGAGCTGCGGCGCGTTCTGGTAGGTCACACCGTCGAGCACGACGACCGCCTCGACCGGCTTGCCGTCGGCGTACGTCGTCTGCCACGTGCCGTTGCCGGCGAAGCTCTCGAAGGCGAGGCCGACGGGATCCGACGTCGAGTGACAGCCTCCGCAGACCGCGGCGGAGCTGCGCGCGTCGGCGATCTCTTTGATGGTCGCGTCGGCGCCGACGAGCTCTTTCTGTGCGGCCTCGAGATCGACGTCGAGCGGAGCGATCTCGTTGCACATGGCGTCCCGATAGACGGCCATGCCGCGCCGGACGACGTTGTCGCGTCCGTCTTTGCCGTGCGCGACGAGCCACGCCCCGAGCGTCAGCAGACCGCCGCGCTGGTTCGGATCGAGCTCGATCTGTGCGACGCCGCTCCCCGGGTGCGTTGCGCCGTAGTACGCCGCAACCTCCGGAGTGCCCCACGTGTGATTCGTCGTAAGCAGATCCGGCAGGCCGCCTCGGCCCTGGATGACGACGTTCGAGACGAACGCCTTGTACTCGTCCTCGAGCGCGGCGACGAGCGCGGGGTCGAGGCCGGTTTCGTTGCCCTGGCTCGCGAGCGTCGACATCTTGAGCCACTCCCAGAAGAAGCGCTGCCAGATGCCTGCGGTCCGATCCATGAGGCGCCGTGCGTGCTCTTCGCGGATCGCAGGGTCGCGCAGCATGCCGGACTGCGCGTCGGCGAGGAGCGCGTCGTCGGGACCTTGATCGGTGAGCGAGAATGAGAGCAGGCTCGCGATCTCGTATCCCTCGAGCTCGACGACCGGCTCGGTGCTGTCCGGTCCGATCTCGGAACGGTAGAGGAACTGCGGCGAGAGCAGGACCGTCCGCACCAGCGCCGAGAAGGCCCACGCCTCACCGTAGGTGCCGACAGTGTCGTCATATACGCCGCGCAGCTCGGTCATCTCTGCGTCGGTCAGCGGCCTGCGATATGCCGCCTGGGGGAACCAGGCGAGGAACTGGTCGATGCACGCCGGCGTACCGAAGGCATCGCACCGCGCCGCCGAGGCACCCTGCTCCGAAGCCCACGTTCCAATCGACCGCGCAGCGTCGATGAACTGCGACGCGTTGCCGAGATCGATGCGAGCCGCGGCCGAGATGTTCGTGATGCCGTACTCGCTCGAGCCCTCGGGCAGGTTGACGATCGGCGCTCCGGGAAAGAAGCGCTGGACCTCGGTGTTGTATTGGGTCGGCGTGAGCCGCCAGACGCGCGCTTCTAACCTCGGATCGCTCGGGTCGGTCCCGTCGAAGACATCGTCTCCGCCGGGCTTGTCTCCGATGTCTCCGACACACCCCGCGAGGGTGATCGCTCCGAAGATCGAGATGAGGTTGCGCACGCTCCGAGCGTATCGTCGTTTGGTTCCGCGCCGCGTCACGACAACACCGTTTCTCTGGCATTTGCCGTGACGCCGGAACGTTTCAGACGAGTGCGCGGGCGGCTGTCATTGTCCTACCTGAACGTCATTTCGACGTGATCGCCTCCATCAGCTGCTGAAACTCGCTCGCCTCGCAGACCGAGTAGACCCAGACCTCGGTCGCGCCCGGCGGCCAAACCGGGGTGTCCTTCGCGTCGGCCGGTCGGAAGCTCGTATCGCGCGAGTGCTCGAAACCGCCGAGCGCGCCTCCTTTGACCTGTGCGAGGTGCCCCCACGAGTTGACGACGGCGCCAGCTTCGCTCGCCGAGACGACCGTCTCGATATGGGCGCCTTCGTAAGTCCCCTGCGGCGTCCGTCGTGCGTACTGAAGCTTCACGTCACAACCGGCGTTCACACGATTCGTCAGCTCTTCGTAGTCCTCGGCGGTTCCGTCGAAGCGCTCCATCGACGCCACGAAGCCCCGCTTCGCGTAGTAGTCGGTGATCAGATCCGGTTGGCTCGCACCACTTGCATCCAGACCGATCTCGTTGCCGATGTCGTCCCACTCGTCCTCGACGACCGGCGCGCTCGCAGCCCGGATGCCGAGGATGCGGTTGCACATCGCGACAGCCCATACGCCGCAGCCGCCCTGGTCGGCGCCGAACCACTCTCGATAGACGCTGGGCATCGGGTTCGTCCCGGGCTGGCCGGTGAAAGGTGCAGGCATTCCGTCGCCGCCGCCGCCTCCTTCGGCGTAGCCGCCTCCTGCACCTTCGTCGGGCAGCACACAAGGGATGGGCTCGTACGGCGCACCCATCTCGGCCATCGCCCCCTCGATCGCCGAGGGCAGATAGGAGCCCACGCACTCCGCGCCGGCGTCGTTCTCGAGCAGCACGTAAACGGCGCCGCCGAGCTCGTACTGCAGATCCGTCGCCATCGGATAGTCGATAGGCCACGGCTCGCCGACGCTCAGGAAGATCGCCTTCTTCGAAAAGACGGGCACGCCTTCGGGCTGCGTCGTCTGCTCGCCACCGACACCACCAACCCCTCCGGAGCCCCCTTCGCCTTCTACGGAATCGTCACAACCCAAGATCGAACCAGCGAGAAGGAACGAACAAGCAAGAACGTGAGACTTACGAAGCATCAACATCTCCTTTCGATGGGGATGTCGTGCGGCGCGCTCGGATCGTGACGCGAAGAAGAGCCCGAAAATCCGGGAAAAAGCTCGAGGAAGATCGCGTGAGCGCGCCCGTAGGAGGGCGATCTTCAGCGGGTCAGCGTGCCAGATCGATCGTCATCGTCCGCGGCCCGGCTTTGCTCTGGGCGCGCGATCGACCATCTCGCCGGCGACGCAGGATCCGCGCACCGTGTTCGCTCCACCAAGCTTCGGCCATCGCCGTAGACCAAGGGGACACGTCGAGCGCGGCGAGCGCCCGCGCGACGTCGCCGATCGAGCGGGGTCTTTCTTCGGGGTTCTTCGCCAGACAGCGCAGCACGAGGTCGTCGAGACCGTGGGGTAACGCCTTGCCCAGCCGCTTGGACGGGGCGTCCGGCGTCTCGTGCAGGTGCTTGCTGCAGATCTCGATGAGCGTCGTCCCGGAGAAGACGTTGGAGCCTGTGAGCAGGAAGAAGAGCGTCGCGCCGACGGCGTAGATGTCGGCGCGGGCGTCGATTGAATCGGGCGAGACGATCGCCTCGGGCGCCATGTAGAGCGGCGTCCCGGTCACCACGTTGGCGCCGCTCAGATCCGGCGCGCCTGGATCGGTGACTTTCACGAGGCCGAAGTCGACCACCTTGACGACGTCGGGAACGCCGCCGCGCACGGTGACGATGATGTTCGACGGCTTGACGTCACGGTGCACCACACCCGAATCGTGGGCTTCTTTGAGGGCGCCGCAGACCTGCGAGAGGAGGTGAACGACGCGCGGGAAGGGCAGCGGTCCCTCGGCCGCGACGAGGTGCTCGAGGGTGACTCCGTCGAGGTACTCCATCGCGTAGTAAAAGAGCCCCTCCGGCGTGCGGCCGAAATCGTAGATCGCCACCGTGTTCGGGTGGGTGAGGCGGCTGGTGACCTGCACTTCGCGCTCGAACCGCGCGATCTCTCGCACGCCCGCCTTGTCGGGCGCCAGGAGCTTGATTGCGGTGGGCCGCCTGAGCAGCGCATGGTCGGCGCGAAAGACGACGCCCATGCCGCCCTCGCCGATGCTCTCTACCAGGGTGTACTGGCCGACCTTCATGGCCTGACGGATCTGTCTCTGTAGACCGTAGATGATGCGGCTGATGACCGTCGTCGTGACCACGGCGACGACCATCCAGAACCCCGCGTAGACCGCACGCATGACCGGCGCATGGGTCCCGGCGGTCACATACGTCATCGCGATCAGGGGGACGTTGGCCGCTCCGCCGAGCACCGCCGTCCGGACGGCGTGGCTCGGAACCAGCGCTGCGCGCGCGACGAGCGTCCAGCCGAGCGCCAGGAGCGCGACGAGCTCGGCCTGGTGCCCCTCGTGCGGGCCGGTCGTCATGAAGGCGAAGCCCACGCCCATCAGGACGATGCCCGCGGCATCGACCATGTCCAGTGTGCGCACCGCGCGGCTCTTGTGCCCGACGAGCAGCCAGAGCGCCATCATCGCCATCGTCACGATGAGGTGAGCGAGCGTCGAAGGATGCGAGAGGTTCTCGTCGACGTGCTCCGGAAATGCGACCGCGGTGATCAGCAGGCCGAGCGCGAAGAAGCCGCCGGAGAGGATCGAGACGAGCTTCAGGAACAGCGAAAGTCGCGCTTGGAGGAACTCACGAGCCTCGGCCGTGTCCTCGGTCTGCAGCGCCGTGAGCGCCCGCATGATCCGGTTCTGCGAGCTCTTGTGGCTCAGGGTGAGCTCCATCCAGCGCACACTCTATCCCGTCTCTCCGCGACGCGAATGCCGCTCATGGGCGGCTCATGTACCCTTCGTCATCCAAAGCACGATGTCGATCGAATCCGCTGGTGCGAAGGTCCTGCTACGCGCGCTGCGAGGCGCTTTCCTCGCACGAAAGCTCGAGGCGCGCGTGCTCCGGCGAGAGCTTCGTGCGGCCCACGACGCCGAGGTCGCGCGGCACGACGAGGAGCGGCGCGACGGCGCTCGGAAGCGCGCTTCCGCCGCGCGCAACATCCTCTTCATCACCGTCGACCAGCAGCGCTGGGACGCCCTGGGGTGCAACGGCGGCCGCGTCGCGCGCACGCCGGCGCTCGACGGGCTCGCGGCAGCCGGGCTCCGGTACACGCGCCCGCACGTGCAGAACGTGGTGTGCATGCCGTCGCGCGCGACGATGTTCACCGGACAGCATCCACGGACGCATGGCGTGATCACCAACGGCGTCGCGCTCCCGGCGGACGCGCCCAACGTCGCCCGCGTGCTCCGGAAAGAGGCGGGCTATCGCACGGCCCTGATCGGCAAGGCGCATTTCGAGCCTCACTTGGACCCGCTGCTCCGCTTCCGCGAGAGCGCGCTCGCTGCAGAGGGATCGACAGGTCCCTTTCACGGGCTCGACCACGTCGAGCTCGCGTCGCACGGACCTCTCGGTGGCCACCATTACGCCGCATGGCTGTGGGATCAGCACCCCGAGGACGTGCCCGGCTTCGCAGGCGTGCTGACGGCGGCAGCGGGCGGCGAGACGGGCGCGCCCGAGGTGAAGCACAACCCCATTTCGCGCGAGCGCTATCACACCGATTGGGTGGCCGACCGCACCATGAGCTGGCTCCGCAGCATCGGGCAGGGCGAACGCTTCTTCTGCTGGATGAGCTTTCCTGACCCTCACCATCCCTTCGATCCGCCGATTGAAGAGGTAAAGAAGCGAATCGACTTTTGCGACGTTCCGCTTCCGCGACGTCCCGAGAAAGTCGAGGTGGTCCTCGGCCGGAAGCCGCGCCATTGGCTCGATTGGTACGAGGGAAGGTTCACCAATCCCGAAGGTGGGCCCACGGCGTTCCGCCCGCGATCCTTGCGCGACGAGCAGCTGAAGGAAATGACCGCGATGATCCACGTCGAGAACGAGCTCATCGACGATGCGATCGCTCGGGTCCTCCGCTTTCTCGAGGAGCGCGGGCTCGCCGATGACACCGACGTCATCTTCACGTCCGACCACGGCGACCTCCAGGGTGATTTCGGCCTCTTCTTCAAGGGGCCGTACCACGTCGACGCGCTGCTGCGCGTGCCGCTCCTGTGGCGTCCGGCGCCGCGAGCGGCGATCTCGCCGGCGGTGATCGACGCTCCCGTCGGGCTCGTCGATCTCGCGCCGACGTTCTGCGCCATCGCCGGGCTCGAAGCGCCTTCGTTCATGGAGGGCAAGCTCTTGCCGATCCTGGCCGACGCGACTCGGCCGCCCGTGCTCACGACCTTCGACAGCAACTTCGGTCAGGTCGGGATGCACCTGCGCACGATGTTCGATGGGCGATATCTCTGCACCGCGTACGAGGCGTCGGACGATCGCGGCGGAGACTTTCCGCTGTATTGGCGCGTCTGGGGACGAAACTGCTCGATCCCTCGCTACGACGGGACGGAGGGCGAGCTCTACGACTGCGTGAACGATCCCGAGCAGCGCGAGAACCTGTGGAACGAACGCCGAGGGCTTCGCGAGCAGCTGGTCGAGGAGCTTCGCGCGCGCCTCCCCGCGGAAAGGGCGCCGCTCCCGTTCGCGGCTCCGACGTGAGGCCGGGCTCGGCCGCTAATCGCGGGCCTCTACGATGTAGACCGTCGCTTCGATGGCGATGCCGAGCTCCCCGCAGAGCTTGCAGAGCGCCGGTGGCCAGCGGTTCCACTGGACGTTGCCGTTGACCGGAACGTCCCACGAGAAGTCGAGCAGGATGGTGTCGATATCACCGCGCGCCTGCAGCGGCACGAGCGCGTCGCGGTACCGGCTCAGGAACGCGAGCGCGTCCTCGATCTGACCCGCGACGTGGGTCCCCTCTTTCGCGCTGACCCAGCACCGCAAGCCGCCGGAGCGGTGTTGCCGGTTGGCCGACCGTTGGTCGCCGCGCCGCCAGCTCCCGTCGATGGGTACGGGGAGCGTCCCGGCCAACGCAGGCCCATCGAGATCTTTGCCGGAGATTCGGAGATAGCAGCCTGACACGGAGTTCGCCTCGCCCGCGGGAAGGTACCGCGCCTTTCGCGTCAAACACCAGAGGGCATGTCGGGGCGGTCGCCCACGAGTGTGGCGTCCGGCCGCTCGGCGCGGCGCTCGGCCTCAGGGCGGCCTCGCCCGTCTTTCCCGAAAGGGCCTCCTCTTCGCGGAATTCAGCAGGCCTCTTCTCCGGCGGCGCGTGGCATGCTTCTTGGTCGCCCCCCGCGAGTGATTGCTCGGCTTCGTGGACCTCTGGGTTGGTCGTTGGCGGCTCTGATCGCCTTCGGGTGCTCGAACAGCGACGACTCGTCGTCGGGGTGCGGCAGCAGCTCGACGGAGCGCTGCGACATCAACGCGGATGCGACCGTCTGCGGTGATCGCATCACGCTCGAGTGCTTCGACGGCGCCACGCCGGAGGCCGAGTCACAGTGCGAGCAAGCGCTCGTGGATGATGACGAAGCTGTCTACTGCTGCATCAACGCCGCGGGCGAGGCCGACGTCGACGCCGACGTCACCGCCGGTGGCGGCGGCAGCTGACCTGCGGGCTTCATCTCGGCCTGCTCGCCGCCAGCGCCGCCGCCGCCGCGAGCTTGTGCTTCGCCTGCCAAGGCGGCCCGGCGGCGCGTCCCATCGCCTGAAGAACCGCGTCTATATCGTCGCAGCGTCGTGCCGCAGCCGCATCGCGGAACACGCGCTCGCGATCGTACCAATGCACCGACCAGCCGCGCTCTGCGGCGGCGGACGCCAGGGCTTGTCGATACATGACCGAATCGGCTTGCGTCTGCACGCGGTTGTCGGCGATGCGCTCTTCGATCGTGGCCGGCATCACGGGGCAGACACGGATCGCGACGGCGCCGATCGCCCTGGGTACCGCGCGCGCCAGCGCTTCGAGGCTGTCACGCGCCCCCTGTTCCGCAGCAGCCTGCACGCGCTCGACCAGCGCCACGGCTTCCGCCAGCGAGATCGCACGCGCTCCTGGGGTGTTCAGGTAGCGCCCGACGGCCCACGCTCCTTCGTGGTGATACGGGTGTGTCGGCATGCCGCGCTCGGTGAGGTCCACGTGCCGACGGTCGAGGAGGTTGCCTTCGGCGCCGACGGTGACGAGCACCGCCGTGTTGCCGTTCTCGGCCACGCCGACGGCCGCGTGTGAGTGCGACATCGGTCGAGGATAGCTCAGCGCGCGACGAGCTCTGTGTTGACGTAGGCGACGACCGCGTCGGTCTCGTTCACGGTGCGCTGCGAAATGGCCGGATCGGATCCGAAGATGCCGAATGCCCGAAGGTTGTGGGTACCGAAGAGCGTTCGGCCTGCCGGCTCCGTCCCGTCTTGCGAGACGAACACATCGGCCGAGCCGCTCGTTGCCATCGCGTAGGTTTGCTCGGCGTGCACGCGCGTGCCTGCTGCGATGTGGCAGGTAACGCAATCGATCGTCGCCGGCGAGTGACGCGAAGGGTTCTCGACCCGCAAGAGCGCCGAGAACGCGGCGGTCCGCTCTTCGGTCGTTGCAGCCGTTGCCGTGTCCGGAAACAAGAAGATCGAAAAATTGTCGGCGTTCGTCGACTCCGGCGTGACACTCGCTTGGTCGAAGGACACACCCGATCGGTCGGCGTTCACGAAGCTCTGGTCGCTCGAGGTGAGCCCGGGGATCGCGATCGGGACGAGACCTCCGTCTACGATGTCGAACCCGCCGAAACGCCACTCGTCGCTCGCGCCTTCGAGCGCCATGAACGTCACGCGGACCAGGTTCTCTTCGCCAGCGTAAGTCAGGAGCGCATCACGGAACCCGCGCGCGAACTTGCCTTCGACGCCCTCTGCAGCGAGCGCCGGGTGGACGCCGAGCGGCCCCGAGACATCGTCGATCCCCGAAGCCCGTCGCAGCTCGACCACATGGCGCAGCGCGGCTTCGAGCTCTTCACGCGTGACCGAATAGAAGAGGTGGACCGCGGCGTCATTCGCGACGAGGCGCTCGCCTGTCGGATCGAGCGTCACCGGCTGCATGACCAGCCGGATCTGGTTCTCGCAAGCCTCACCCAGGCCGGGGAAGCACGGGTCGAACCGGGCAGAGACCACGCGCAAGAGTCCGTAGCTCTGCTCGTTGGACAAGAGCACGTCGACCAGCGGCACTTGGCTGTACAGATCGAGCGGGAAGAGCACGCCTCGTTTTCCGACGACGTCGGCGCCGATCATGCTCGTGCGCTGTCCGAGCACCTGGGGCAACGAGAAGAGGACGGATACGTCATGGACGCCAATCGGCTCTTCCAACGTCGTCGGAAGCCCGGCGCTCGTCTCTTCGTCACATCCGGTGGCTGCCATGAGCGCGGCGACGAGAGGCGAGGTGAGGCGACGCATCCTCAAATTCATACCGTGGTTGCGGCTCCGTCGTCCCGCTCCGCTTTGACGCGGCCATCGTCGATCTGCCGCACCCCGCGGCACCTTGCCGCGGGCTCCGTCTACTCGGCGAGCGGTGCCCTCTTGTCCGGCGGCACCGCTGCAGCCACGGTGCTCGACTCGGGAATCCGGGCGAGCCTCAGGATCGGCGCGCCCACCTGATCGGTGTAGCTCCCCAGAGCGACGGTCGGCTGCGCTCCGGGGCAGCTCTTGCCCGCGTGCGGGCCGAGAATGAAGGTTTGAAGCGGGTCGATCCCGGCGCTGGAATAGGCGCAGATGTCTGTCGTCGCGTTCCCGTACGCGAACTGGAGGTCGAGGCCCGTCTTCCTCAACGACCTGAGGACCGATGACTTGTAGAGCTGCGTCGCCTCACCGGACATCGAGACGCCGAAGTTCTCCGACGTTCGCAAGAGGCCTTGCGGGAAGCCATTCGCATCGAGCCAATCGCGCGTGATGTCCGTCAATTGGTGGGGGCGGCCCGTGAGGTACGTCACGAACCACCCGGCACGCGCCCACTCTCGAACGATCTTGTTCGCGTCCTTTCGCATCTCGGGATCGGCATCGAACGCGAGCTGCTCGACGAGCTCGCCGTCGCCGACCGTGAGCGTCTCGTCGACGTCGAACACCACCGCCTTGGTCTTTCCGTCGATGACATAGATCGCGCCCGGCGCCGCCTCACCGTCGCTGTTGAGCACGGCTTCGAAGGCGTACACGCCGGGCTTGGACAGCAGCGCCGCGGGCACCTGGAAGGTCGCGATGCCCCGGTCGTCCGTTCGCACCGTCCCGACGCGACTCCACGCGCAGTCCGGCTTTCGGACGAACAGCGAGACGTCTTCGTCTTCCAGATCCTTCGCGAACGGCCCGTAGCTGAACTTCGCTTCGACGCGCGCCGGAGAGCCGAGCTTCACGAGCGCGTCGCGACCGTGCGTTCGCGCTTCGCCCTGGCTCGCGACGAAGAGCTCGTTGCGCGTGTGCCGGAGCTGACCGGTTGCCAGAAAGTCGTAGGGCTGGTTCGTGCAGCGGGCGGGCGTGCCCGCAGGATCCTCGGCCGCCCATCGCGGCGTCTCGACCTGTGCTTCCCCTAGCTCGTTCGCCGTGTGTCCGCTCGGAACGAACCCGGCACATCCACTCGCGGCGACGCCAACCAGAACGAGCAGGTACTTACCAACCACCCCCTGGATTTAGCCGCTCATTCGTGAGGCGCAACGCCGCGACGAGGCATCTTGGGCGTCACACAACTGTGTCAGCGGGCCGGCGCTGCGGCCATCTCCACGACACTGCCTTCGCGGATCTCGCGCAGCATCTCGACCAGCCGGACGTTCGCGTCGGCGATCTCCGAGGCGGTGAGGCCGAGCTGCACGACGTTGCCCTCCTGGCGCACGCCCTCTTTCGGATCGATGGGCTTGGTGTTGGGGACGAAGACGTAGGTGCCGTCGCGAAGCTCGAACTCTGTCACCACGGCGAGCTTGTCGAAGGCCTTCGGCTCGAGCCTCTCGAGCCTCTGGATGCCCTTCTTTGGAAGGGCATCGACCCTCAAGTGGCTCCAGCCCGAGCTGAAGAGTTGGATGGGGTTGGCTCCCATCGCGCCGAAGGCGAGCCCGTTGTCGATCGCGAAGAGATGGGCCGGCTGATTTGGATCCTCGAGGCGGTAAAAGTTCGAGCCGATGTCGTCTTGATGGCCGATGAGGACCGTCAGCATGCTCAGGTTGCCCAGCGCCTTCTGGTACGCGGCGTCACGCCTGTAGCGTTCTTCATCGAGGACTCCCTCGCTCGTGATCCCGTCGATCCAGTACGAAAGCACCCCGACGGCGCAATCCACGCCGTCATGCGCGTCGAGATCCGGCATGAGCGCGCGGTAACGCTCGACGGGGATGCAGGTGAGGACGGTCGGCGGAACGACGTACTCGTCCTCGTCGAGGAAGAGCTTCTGCATTTCATACGCGGCGATCTCGCGCCGTGGGCTGTTGTTGAAGGCGTCGAAGTCGTCGGGTGCAGGCTTGAACTTGGCCGAAAACGTACGCCCGTCGCGCAGCTCGAGCCGGAGTTTGTAGGGATTTGTCGTGCCGCTGTCGGAGATCGCAGCGCGGGTGATCACGAACTCTCGCCGCTTCATCCAGCCCTCTACCTGCGTGGCAGGCATGCAGAACTCGGACTTGTCGCGAGTCGGCCTGCCGCATAGCTCGGACACCGGCGACGTTGGCCACTTCGGCAGCGGGTCTTCTCCGATGCAGCCCGTCGCGAAAATCCCGGTGCAGCCAAGGAGCAACGTCGCGGTACCCAAGCGCATGGTTCGAGCGCGTCAGTGCATCCTGCGTGCCACGTCCGCCGATCGTTTCGCTGTACCGGGTTGGCTCTTCGTTTGCTCTCGCAACCTCGACGATGCGTTGCTTCGGACTTGCAATCACCGCCGTCGTCGTTGCGACGACCTTCCCAGCCTCTGCGCGTGCCGACGAGGCGCCCCCCAGAGCGGCCGAACGGCTCGCGTTTCTCGAAGAGCGAATCGAGACGCAACACTTGCACGCGCAAATCTGGTGGGAGTCGTGGATCACCTTCTATGGCGTCGGCCTCGTCGTTCAGTCGGCGCGCGCGATCGAAGCCACGGAAACCGCGGAGCGGGCCGACCTCATCATCAGCGCGGTCAAGGCCGCGGGCGGCGTCGTTCGGTACGCCGTCGATCCCATGAAGGGCATCGAGAGCTTCGAGCCCATCCCGGGCGAGACGCAGGCCGCGCGTCTGGCGCGAGGCGAGCGCATCCTCAGGGAGAACGCGGACAACACGACGCCGTTCGGCCCCTGGTATGCCCACCTCATCAATTTCGCGATCAACGGCACCGGCGCGGTGATCGTCGGCGCGGGTTTCGACGACTGGAGCCAGGG
Organism: Polyangiaceae bacterium; assembly: GCA_041940405.1. Lineage (GTDB taxonomy): Bacteria > Myxococcota_A > Polyangia > Polyangiales > Polyangiaceae > Xiheicaenibacterium. Next base: position 7,729 of record JBGTSH010000140.1, on the reverse strand, counting down.
CCTCATCTCGGCAGGCGTGGGCTTCGCCGTGGGTGAGGTCTCGCTGTTCACGCAACCGTGGGAAGCCGGTGACGATCTCGAGGAGTACGAAGCCCGATTCGGCAAGGGGAGCGCGGCGCGCCGCCCCAAAACGCAGTTGCGACTCGTCCCGATGGGCGGGGGAGCCGGGCTCCGCTTGAGCTATTGAGCGAATGGTCGTGCTCCGCGTCGCTCCAGCAAAGCTGCGGTCATCCCTCTTTCTCGGGTGCGATGAGGACCGGCACGAGCGGGTCGAGCAGGTACCCATCGTCCCGCCTCATCAGCGCATTGCGGAGCCCGAGGCGCCGCAGCGTCGCGACGACCGTGTAGACGCGCTCGGTGGCGGCGTCGGGCAGGATCGTCTCGCCGGGCCAGCCGATGGCCGCGATCTCTGCGATGTCGAGCGCACCACCTGCTGCCTGCAAACGGTGCTGGGCAAGCGCTTGTAGGACGAGGCGCAGCGAGCGGCGACGCGACAGATCCACCGACTGGCCACCCGGGTGGCGAAACCATCGGCCGCTGTCGGCGATCACGATGCTCGTGACGGCTTCGTTCACCTCCGGCGTACCCGCCATCCTGCTTTGCAGGACACGCCTCGCAAACCGGACGTCGCTTTGCGAGGCCAGCGCGCCGTCTACCGCGAGCGCGGATCGCGCCTGCTCCAGCAGCGCGGCGCGGTCCTCTTCGCTCTCCGCCCGCGCCATCCGTGCGAGCGCGAGGTGCCCGGCGTGGATCGAGATCACCGCCGCAGCAAACGTCTGCTGCGAAGTGGAGCCGAGGAGCGCCCTCGCCGCATCGAGCTCGGTTTGCGCGGCTGCGAGCTCGCCGCGCATGGCGAGCGCCGCGCCGAGCGCCGCGCGGAAGTAGACGCCGATGGTCGACCCCGATCCTTCCAGCACGGTAAAGGCTTCGCGATAGCGCGCCACCGCTTCGTCGATCTCGCCCTCTTCGAGGAGGCAGCCGGCCAGGTAGCCGAGCATCGTCCCTTCGCAGCGGCGAAAATCGATCCGCCGCGCCATGGCGATCGCTTCCATGAAGCCCGCACGCGCCGCATCGAGCCGCCCTTCGCTCTGATCGAGGATCGCGAGGAAGCCCCGCGCGTAGCAGGCGGTGCGCCGCTCGCCGACGAGCGCGAGCTCGCCCAGCGCAGCCTCGAGGTGCTGGCGCGCGATCTCGGGCTGGGCGCGTTCGACGGCCACGCTGCCGACGTGGAAGCGCAAGACCGCCGACGCGGAGCGATCGCCGACGCCTTGAAACAAGAGCCGAGCGTCCTCGTAGAGCTTCGATGCTTCATCCAGATCGTCGACGTAAAACGCAAGGTCGCCGAGGCCCGCCACCGACCAGCCCTCGCCGTGGCGGTCTCCCGCCCGCCGCGCGAGCTCGAGGGATTCCAAGAGGGCGCTCTTGGCCGGCTCCCAGCGCGAGCGCATCAAGTCGACCTTGGCGGCCTGACGAAGGACGCGCGCCATCAGCAGAGGCTCGCCGAGAGCGCGCGCGATTTCGATCGCTCGAGCCGCCGATGCGGTCGCTGCGTCGGCGTCCCCGGTGAGCAGCGCGGCGAGCGCACGAGCGGCATGTGCGGCCGCCGAAAGCGCGCGCGGCGCCTCGCTCGCTCCAGGGCAGGCGAGCGCTTCATCCAGCATCGAGACGCACGGGCCGAGCGGACCCTCGGTCGTCAGCACCGGGCTCGCGGCGATGGCGCATGACAGTGCAGTCATTGCGTCGCCATTTGCGATGGCGGCGGCGTGCGCCGCGAAGAGGTTGTCGAGGTCGGAGGCGAGCTCCGCGCGCGCGGTTGGGTCTCCTCGAAGCGCGCGCCGCGCGAGGCGCAGCCCGGCGCGTCCGAAGTACCTCGAATGACGCCGCTCGGCATCGGTCCGGACGGATTCGGCGACGAGCCCGCGCGCAGCAAAGGCGCGCAGCGTCGAGAGCAGCCGAAAACGCCTCGCTCCGTGGGCGGCGTCTGCTGCGACGACGAGCGACTTGTCGACGAGCGCATGAAGGACGTCGAGCGGCCACGGCCCGTCCGGCGCATCCCCGAACACCGCCTCGATCGCCTCGGCGCTGAAACCACCCCGGAACACTGTGCACACGGCGAGCAGCGAGCGTTCGTTCTCGTCGAGCAACGCGATCGACGCCTCTACGGCTTCGCGCAGACCGCGGCGGCCCGAGGGCGAGCCTGCGAGCAGACGCTCCGGAGCCTGGCCCGGATCGCTCCCCAAGCGCGCGGCGAGCTGCCGTGGCGAGAGCAGCCGCACGCGCGCGGCGCAGAGCTCGATCGCGAGCGGCAGGCCGTCGAGCTTCCGCACGAGGTCCGCCACGTCCTCCAATTCCTCGCCGGCGGGCGAGAAGTCTCTCCGGCTCGCCTGCGCGCGCGCGATGAAGAGCTCCACGGCTTCGGAGACGGGCGACGAGTCACCGCCGTCGATGGAAAGAGGCGCCAGATCGAACGCCGCCTCACTCGCGATGCGCAATCGCTCGCGCGAGGTCACGAGGATGCGCAGCTCGGGCGCGGTCTCGAGCCAGCGCCCGACGACGCGAGCCTCTGCGATCAGCTTCTCGAAGTCGTCGAGCACCAAGAGACAGCGCCCGCGCGCGGCGAGCGCACGCGCCAGCTCGCCGTCACCCGCGTCGGACGACGCGCCGAGGGGCACCTCGAGCGCTCGCGCGACCGCGACGCGCATCCCCTCCGCGGTCGATGCCTCGGCGAGATCTACGAACACGATCTCGTCGGCGATCGCGCCCTGTCGCGCGACGAGCTCGCACACGAGCCTTGTCTTGCCGACGCCCGGAGGTCCGAGGACGCTGACCAGCCGCTCGCGCGCGACGAGACCGCCGAGCTCTTCGAGGTCCGCGGCGCGGCCGACGAAGCTCGTCGTCTCGATCGGGACGCCGCGTACAGGCACGCCCGAATTGTGCCGAAATTGACGCGCCTTTCGGGAAGTTTCGGGAAGTTTCGGGAGCCGCACGACGGGGCCTTCGCTTAGGTGCCCATCGGAGGCACCCATGCGAACCGCCTATTTCTCCCGCCTCGCGGGCCTGCTCCTCGCGATCGCTGCCTCGGCATGCAGCGACAGCTCCGGCACCGACCCCGACGATGGCACCTCGAACAACGGAGGCGCAGGACCGAGCGCGACGGGGTCGGGCCCCGGTGGCGTCGGCGGCGCCGGCGACGGCGGATCGGACGGCGGAGGCGACGAAGGTGGCGGGCCGCCCGGGAAGCGCACCGGGCGCGTGCAGCTCGACGATCACTCGCTGCTCGACGATCAAGGTCACTTCAACGCGCTCGGCGCCACGATGATGTGGGCCGCGTGGGGCTACAAGTTCGACCGCGAGCGGCTCGAGGAGAACCTCGCGTTCCTCTCTCAGCACGGCTTCCACTACATCCGCGCCCTCGGCGTGGTCGGCAACTACACCGAGGAAGACTACTGGGACGGCCGCGAGATCGACTGGCACTGGGACGATTACGACGACGTCATCGCCGGCCTCACCGATCTCGCGTACGACGAGTACGGCCTGCGCATCGAGTGGACGCTGATCGGAGACGGGCAGCTCAACATCCCGAACACCGAAGACCGGTACGCGCTCGCCGACAGGTTCCTCGCGATGTCGGTCGGTCGCGAGCAGAAGATCATGCACTTCGAGATCGCCAACGAGGCCTGGCAGAACGGCTTCTCGGGCGACGAAGGCATCGCCCAGCTCCGCGATCTGAGCCTCTACATGAAAGAGCGCACCGACATCCTGGTCGCCGCCTCGGCGCCGGATGGCCCGGAGTGCGAGCGCGCGCAAGCGATCTACGCGGGCGAGATCGCCGACATCGCGACGATTCATTTCGATCGCAACATCTCGCTCGTCGATCACAACTGGCGTCCGGTGCGCCAGCCCTGGGAGCACGAGTACTGCGAAGGCGTGCCGGTCGGCAGCAACAACGAGCCAATCGGCCCCGGGGCATCGGTCGCCACCGAGAACGAGCCCGTCCGCCTGGTAGCAGGCGCCATCAACACCTACGTCTCGAACCTACCGTTTTACGTCTTTCATTCGAGCGCAGGCGTACGCGGCGACACGAACCTTTGGGAGATGGCCGGCGCCGACGCGTTCGTGCACGTCTCGAGCATCGTTCCGGGCGATCTCGCCTCCTGGGAGCGCAAGAACGCGCATTGGGCCGACGCTCCCTTCGTCGCGTACGCGGGCGAGAACGGCCAGCTCTATCCCGACACGATGTGGCCCGATCTCGGCGCGCCGGAGAGCGGAGCGGTGCGCGCCTATGGCGACGTCGACGGCGACCGCTTCTTCGTGTTTCCGATCGGCATCCTCGGTCACGTCACCCTCGAGGCGCGCCGCGCGATGGAGTTCGATGTCATCGATCCGATGACCGGTGAGGTCATCGCTCAGCACACGCTGGCCGAGGGCGAGAGCTTCGATCTCTCGGGCGGCGAGGCCCTCGTGCTCTCGGGGACGTTTCTGTAATGGCGAACGAGAGGTGATGTAATGGGCCCCATGACGACCGCGAGAGTTGCCACGCTGTGCCTAGGCGTTCTTGTCGCTGCTTGCAGCGACGACGCCATGAGCGCAGGCGGAGGCGGAGCCGGCGGAGAAGCGAGCACCAGCACCGCGACCACGAGCGCGCCGAGCGGCGGCACCACGACGAGTGCCACCAGCACGAGCAGCTCCGCACAGGGCGGCGGCGGCGAAGCAGGAACCGGCGGTCAGGCTCCGTTCATGCTCGTGGATCCATTGCGCGGCTCCACCGCCGGCCTCCAGCAAGGTGGATTGCTCGGAGCCGACGGCTGGACGGTGACCGGCAACGCCGACCGGATCATCTACGAGCTGCCGCGCCTCGTGACCGGCTCGGTCGAGTTCACCGTGTCCAACATCGTGCTCAGCCTCGAGCCCGGACAGGGCAACCTCACCAACGCCGACCACGAGATCTTCGCCCTGTACGACGGCGGGTACGACATGGTCGAGCCCGTGCCGTATAGCCCCGACTTCCGCGACAACCACTATAAATCGATGATCCGGGTTTACGGTCAGCTCGAGACCGGGCGCGAGGGACAGCAAAAGATCATGTGGGGCATGTGCCCCTCGGGGGCGCCTGGGTACGGCGAATGCGGTTGCCCCAACTTCTTCGAGGAGCCCTTCGGCGGCGACGGCACGTGGGACGGCAGCCCGCAGCGCCTCCGCGTCGAGTGGGGGAACGGCTTCACGCGTTACTCACGCAACGACGTCGTGGTGCTCGAGATCGACTGGTCGGCGAGCGGCCTCGAGTTCGGACCCGATGAGCTGCACATCTCCCTCGGCACCTCGCGCCCGCTCGCGGTCGGCACCGCCTCGATGCCGATCGGCGCCGTGTTCTCCGACCTCGTGGTCGAAGGCATCGAAGGGAGTGAGGTCGCCACCTGCCCGTGAGCAGCTTGCGCAATTTTCGCGCAAGGTGACTCGAGGCCGGCGATCCAGCGTTTCCATCGAGGTTTCTGGCCGCTTTTGCGCGGCTCCCTCCGTGGCGTGCCCCTTGCTGTTGGTGGGTTCCGAGGAACCCATGGCCCTGTCCTTTCGTCTCGAGTCTCCCGCCGTCCCGGCGACCGCACAGGTGGTTGGATTTCGCGGCACCGAGGCGCTCACGCGGCCGTACGTGTTCGACATCTACGTCGCGACCGTGGGTCCGATCGAGATCGAGCCTGCCACCGCAGTCGGTCTGCCGGCGACGCTGACGCTCGATCCAAGCGCCGGCGTGCTGAGCTTCCTGAGCGGCGGCCCTCCGGTGAGCTACGCGGGTGTCATCGGGCGGTTTCAGATCGTGCGCGCGACCGAGACGAGCACGCTCTACAAGGTGACGCTCGTCGCGAAGCTCTGGCAGCTCGCGATGACCAAGCACAGCCGAGTCTTCACCAAGATGTCGGTCCCCGACGTCCTCAAGGCAGTGCTGGCGATGGAGGGCATCGTAAACGTCAGCTTCCGCCTCAGCGGCTCGTACGCCCCCGAGGAGCACATCACGCAGTATCGCGAGAGCTCGCTCGACTTCATCCACCGCTGGATGGAACGCGAGGGGCTCTACTACTACTTCGAGCAGAACGGAGAGAGCGAGACGCTCGTCGTCGTCGACTCGCTCGCGGTGCACGAGCCGAACGCGCACGGCGCCGTGCGCTACCACCCGACCGAAGGCGATCGGTCGACCGGGCGCCACTTCGACAACTTCGTCACCGGCGCGATGAGCCTTCCGGCGACGGTCCGCGTCACCGACTACGACTACGCGAAGCCGATGCTCTCGGTCATGGGCATGTCGCCGGTGTGGCCCAACGGAAGCGGCGAGATGAACGAGTCGTCGGGCGACGCACGCCTCTTCACCCCCGCCGACGGCGCTCGCATTGCGCAGGTTCGCGCCGAAGCGCTTCGCGCCGAAGGCGCCGAGACGCGGGCGACCGGCGCCGCGCTCGGCTTGAGCCCCGGGTACACGTTCAGGCTGGAGCACCACCCGCGCGCCTCGCTCGACAGGGCGTACCTCGTCACTCGGCAGATCATCGTCGGCCACGACGGCGACGCCGGAAAAGGCTGGGGCCGCCTCGCCGATCTCGAGGGCAGCGAGCAGGTTCTCTCGGTCGACATCACCGCCATTCCCGCGGACGTCCAGTACCGCGAACCCAAGCGGACCGCTTGGCCGCGCGTCGACGGCTACGAGATGGGCGTCATCGACGGTCCCGCCGACAGCGAATACGCGCAGATCGACGATCTCGGCCGCTACGCCGTCAAATTCAACTTCGACGAGATGGGCTCGCCCGCGGGCCAAGCGTCGACGTGGGTTCGCATGATGCAGCCGCACGCCGGCACCTCCGAAGGCATGCACTTTCCCCTACGGAAGAGCACCGAGGTCGTCTTCCTCTTCCTCGGTGGTGATCCTGACCGTCCCGTCATCGCAGGCGCGATTCCGAACGCCTTGACCCCGAACCCGGTCACGAGCGCCAACAACACCAAGAACGTCCTGCAGACGCGCGCTCGAAACCGCTTCGAGATGGAGGACCGCGCCGGCTCCGAGTGGGCGAAGCTCTCGACCCCCGGCGACAACACGCACCTCTTCATGGGCAAGCCGGGCGAAGGTGGAGATCACAGCTTCGTCCTCGAAACCGACAAGACCGGTCTGCTTCATACGGGCACCGATTGCGATCTCAAGGTCGACCAGAAATGGGACGTCAAGGTCGGCGACACGTTGACCGAAGAGGTACAGAGCGACGTCACCGAGAAGTACCACGCGAACCTCAGCCAGACCGTGGACGGAAAGAAGAACGTCACGGTCACGTCGGGTCAGGAGGAGACCGTCGACTCGGGCTACAAGCTCACCGTCACCGGCGGCTTCGAACGGAGCATTACCGGCGAATACAGCGACACGGTGACGGGCCCGCACACCCAAAGCCACGACGGCCCGCACCAGCAAATCCACAGCGGCCCGCACCAGTATTTTCACACCGGCGTCTGCCAGCACATCCACGCGGGAGCGCTGAACCGCATTCGCAATGGAACGACGACCGAGCTCCTCAATGGAACCGTGTCGCGGACCGTCAACGCCGACGTCAGCGAGATCGTGATCGGAAATGTGGGCTGGGACGTCTCGGCGAACATCGGGGTCAAGTGCGTCGACTACAAGCTCACCTCGACCACGCTGTGCTCCGAGCAATCGACGTCGTTCGTCGTCAAGGCGGGCTCTGCGTCGTTGACGATGATG